>CAZWIL010000038.1:0-15764 GCA_964634175.1 uncultured Vicinamibacteraceae bacterium | reverse complement strand
ATTCCACCTACCATCAGCGCGATCGAAGAAATGGACACGAGGGCGAGATAGGTTGCTTGGCTGATCTGGTCCCAGAGTCTGAGAATGGAGTCCTGTGTCATAAGATCGAAATCGTTGGGTTCATCGAGACGTAGTCCGTGGCGAATACGCATGATACTTTCCACATCACGCATGGCGGCATCCCGTTCGACGTTTTCGTTCGGAACTACGGCGAGAAGAATACTCGTAAGACTTCCTCGACGGGCCCGGGTGACACGGATACCAAACTGTTTCTGGTATGAAGTGTGCGGAATGATTGCGACGTCATCCTGGCCGACATTGAGACCGCCGAGGCTGGCTCTGGGGCCGATTACACCAATAACCGTATAGGGTTGGGAATTGACGCGCACCGTTCGGCCAATCGGGTCAATGTTTGAGAACAACGCTTGAAGGGGAGTTTGTCCAATCACGATTACTCGGCGCCGTTGTCTTACTTCAGCTTCGGTGAAGAATCGCCCCATATCGACATCGAGATTATTAACATCGGCGTAGTTTTCAGTCGATCCTAGGATATTCAGGTTCTTGGTTCGTTCACCGTCGTAGACCAAACGAGCTTGGGTGGGTGGACCGCCTTCTCCTAAGACGACACCGACGCTATCGATTGTGGGGGCCAAGCGTTCAATTGCTTCGGCATCATCCGGTGTGAGACTGGGGCGTCGTAGCAATTCTGAAAGGTCATCGCCTGCAGCAAGACTAATACCTGAAAACTGTGCAAGGAAAATCGTGTCGGGACCGACTGCGGAGATAGTCTCACGTAGAGATTCGTCAAAGCCACGGATCATGGATGTCATTCCGACAATTGACGTGATGCCGATGACTACGCCGAGTACAGTCAACCCAGACCGCATCTTTTGAGTTCGAATCGTATCGAGGGACATCGCGATGATCTCTCGAAATAAGCCGCTTTGTATTGTGCGTGGCATGTCAGGCGCGACCTAAGGCGTCGATCGGGTCAAGGGCAGCCGCCTTTGAGGCGGGGTAAATACCAAAGAAGAGGCCAACAACGGCCGTTAAAGTGATTGCCAGTATGATCGACCACACATGCACAGACGCAGGCACAGGTGCTAAACGGTCAATCATTGTGGCAGCACCTGCGCCAAGCGCTGTACCAAAGATGCCACCAAGCAGTGAGAGTGCGACAGATTCGGACAGAACTTGCCACATGATGTCCACACGACGTGCTCCCAGGGCTTTTCGAAGACCAATCTCCCGGGTACGTTCTGAAACCGCCATCAACATGATGTTCATGATTACGATGCCCGCCACGACAAGCGCAAGACCAACGACTCCTACCAAGACGGCAAAAATACCTGTGGTCGCCTGGTTGTAGAGGTCTAGAGCCGTGTCGGATGTAAAGATTCCAAAGTTGTTGTCTTCTCTCGTTCGAAGACGTCGCTCAATACGGAGTGCCACAATGGCGTCGTCCATGGAACGGTCGATTTGGCTTGGGTCCGTTGGTCGAACCATCAAAGACAGCCCGGTCCGGCTCCCGAATAATCGTTGGTAGGCTCCTAATGGGATCACGATAAACTCGTCGAGAGATCGCCCAAACATTGACCCTTTCTGTTGACTAACGCCGACCACTCTAAAGTGAACACCTTGGACCGTGATTGTGCGTTCTAAGGGGTTCGCATTTTCAAATAATCGATCCGCAGTGGCCCAACCCAAGAGCGCGACGTTTCGTCGGTTTCTCACCTCACTACGTGTCGGTAGTCGTCCTTGTTCGGCATCAAACTCAGGAAACCGGTTGAAGTCTTCCGTGACACCTCTGATTTGCACACTCTCCAGCGCATGTTCGCCGAATCGGACTTCTCCGCTTCGGGTGCCATGGGCAATGACTGCCGCAAATGCGCCATCCGATTGTTCTAGCGCCTCAAAGTCGTCAAGGTTGATTCGTGGGTTGCCACGAGCTTGTTCTCGCTCTTCTTCGCTTGTAACGATGCCAACGCGTTCGATAATAAAGGCATCGGCACCGACTTCCGTGAGAATAATATTTGTAACTTCGTCAGTAATACCTTGAATCAGGGAGACCAAGGTTACGATTGATCCCACAGCAACGATGTTTCCTAGAATGGTGAGGAAGGAACGAAGCTTGTTAGCCCAGATTGCACCGAGCGCGACCCGGATCATTTCCACGATCAGTCGTGCGCCCATTTTCTAATTCTAGAAAACGCTCTGTAGTCTGCTGCCAGCATCGCTGCCAAAGAAGAAACCAGACTGGCCTGATTTATCATCTCTGAGTCGGACTGCGCTGCCGTCGTCAAGAGTGCGCACGACGTTGAAGGGACCGGTGACAACGATGTCACCTTCACGGAGACCGGCTAGGGTTTCGAAGTAGCGTTCGCCAGCGATTCCCGTGACTACTGGAGTGAACTGGACGGTATCATTACGAAATAAGAACACACCTTCAATTTCTTGGGTTGCACCGATTGGTGCCGCAAGTGTGGAAGCCGAGACTGTTGGAGTGACACCGCTGGGTGCATTACCGGGTGTGGCACGTACAATCTGTCCCTGGCTGTCGACTGTCACTTCTCGCACGGTTGTTGCCTGAATTGGTACCGATACGGCATCCGTTCGTTCTGCTGTGGTTATGTCTGCTGTACATGTGAAACCTGGTCGAACGTCTGGAACGTCTTCGTCGAGCGTCACAATTACTTTAAAATTAGTCGCTTGTGACGAATTCTGCGTACTGTCCTGAATCGGGCTGTTTCCGATTTCGGTGACCCTACCTCGATATAGTCGGTTAGGCAACGCATCGATCTCAATTTCCGTTTGCTGACCGAGTCGGACATCCGGAATGTCGGTTTCGTCTACCTCTAGTTCGGCTTCAAGGATCCCGAAGTCAGCAATCGTCAGCAACACGGTTCCTGGGTTGTTCATCGTGCCGACGACAACCGTCTCGCCCTCTTCTATGTTCCGGCGGGTGACGATGCCATCGATTGGCGAAACTAGTGTTAGTTCTGACAGATCGTAGCGTGCACTATTCAGCGTGGCTCGTTCCTGATTAACTCGTTGCTCGGCGGTCGAGACATCCACTTCTCGCGCTTCAAGTTCCGTCTCCCGCAACTGAACTTCTGAGACAGCTTGGTCAAAGATTTCACGAGAAACAAGTTGCAGGTCCCATAGTTCTCGTTGCCGCTCAAGATTATCTCTGGCTAGTTCGAGATTGACCCGGGCTGTGGCAACAATGACCTTGGCTTGTTCTTGCGCCGATGAAGATGCTTCCAGAGAGGCTTCGCCGCGTTCAACGACGGACTGTAAAGATTCAGGGTCAATCTGAAGAAGAAACTGCCCGGCGACTACCCGGTCTCCCTCATTGACAGATAGTTGAGTCACTCGTCCCATGACGTTTGCACTGATATCCACCGTCAACTGAGGTTGAATCGTTCCTGAGGCAGATACCAAAGCTTGCAGATTTCTCCGTAATATCGGTTCAGCATCAACCTCAGGAATTTCAGGGCTCAAAAAGTAACGGTAGCCGAGATAGACACCCCCGCCAGCGACGGTAATTAATATTGCGACAATCGACGTCTTCAGTGCTTTACTCACAAAATATCTCCACTTTAAATTTTACACTCCTTTGATGGACAGTGCCCGGTCAACGTAACGTTCGTGTTAACTGTGAGTTACAAAGGCAAGGGTTTCTTTTCGGTTTCTTATGGTCTTGCCGAAAGAGGCCATGGATTGCGACCAAATAATGTCATCCTAGCCCTGGTCGCTAGTATTAAGTTAATTGTGACTTTGAAATTAATCTGTGGATGATCTCAGACTAGACTCACGAAGATGTCTGATGGCACAGAGAACTTCTCAGAGGAAACCGAGTTTTCTTGACAGGGTTGGATTGGTTGACTAGCATGCGTTCCGCTTTGTTTGCGGCATGCTTTGTGTTCGTTTAATTCGTGACTTCTGGAGTTTAACGTGGTTGGGTTTGTCCCTGCAGAACTATTCTTCACAAAAGGAGTGGGTCAGCACCGTGAAAAGCTAACCTCGTTTGAACTTGCGTTGCGAGCGGCCGGCATCGCGGCGTGTAATTTGGTTCGTGTTTCGAGCATCTTTCCGCCAGGCTGTAAGATTCTGTCTAGGACAGAGGGCGTTCGTCGATTGCGGCCAGGTCAAGTTACGTTCGTCGTCATGTCTGAGACTGCGACCCGTGAGCCTCACCGTTTAATTGCGGCCACCGTTGGTGTTGCTATTCCTCGGGACAAGAAACTATTTGGCTATTTATCGGAGCATCACAGTTTTGGCGAGAATGAGAAGACCGCCGGCGACTATGCAGAGGATTTGGCAGCTGAGATGTTGGCGACGACTTTGGGACTTGACTTTGATCCTGACAAGAGTTGGGACGAGAAGAGAGAAGTCTACCGGCTATCAAATAAGATCGTCCGCACACAAAATGTGACTCAGACCGCGGTAGGTAGTAACAAAGGACTATGGACAACTGTAATTGCCGCAGCGGTAATAGTCGGTTAGTCCTACGTTTTTTCTCAAGCGACTAGTGCAAACCCGTCTTGCTGTCATTGTTCTCTTAGTCGTCTCGATATCGACGGTTCCCGTGGCAACTCAGGAATGGGAATCGCTCGGCACTCGGGCACTGGGGCTGGCTGGTGCCTTTGTTGCTGTCGCTGATGATGCCACCGCTGCCTATTGGAACCCTGCAGGTCTGTCCACAGGATCAGTGTTCAGTCTTTTGTTTGATCACGCTGTCACAGAAACTCTCGCCGACCGGTCCAGAGTAGATTCACCTGGAACTGCTAGGGCAGGAACCATCATCGGGATGTCAACGAATACAACGGCTTTGTCATATTATCGGTTGGTTATCGACCAGGTTGGGGATTACCAATTGGGTGGCGGCACTGGCTCTGACATCAGTGAAGAACGTGATTCACGACAAAGAACTCTTCGCTCCCTTGTTACCCATAACTTAGCTTTGACTCGTGCGACATTTCTTGGCTCTGGGTTCAGTGTCGGTTCTACTGTTCGCTATGTCAGGAGCTCAGTTGGAGTCGATGTACTAGGGTCTAATGTTACGACCGCACAAGCTCTAAATCAGACGATAGGACAAGGAACACACAGCCAAAATCATTACGACTTAGATGTTGGGTTGAAGACTGGCGGGCCCAAGTTTCAATTTGGGTTGGTCGCCAGAAACTTACGGAATCCTCGTCTCGGTGTGCCTGGTGAGTCCGCGTTTCGGTTAGGCCGACAGGTTAGGACAGGTCTAGCGGTTCGTCCTGCCGGAGGATTACTACTGACGGCGGACGTTGATTTAAGTCCTTTTTCAGCTTTTGGTGGTGACCGTAGAAATATGGCTGTTGGTGCTGAGAAGCGGTTTGGTACGTGGCTGGCTGTTCGGGGTGGTGCGCGTGTCAACGTAGACGACGTTCGGACGAATCCAGCAACTGTAGTGGCGTTTGGATTTAGTATGGCACTGACTACTGGACTATTTGTTGATGGGCAGTGGACGCGCGGTCGAGATGGAACTGAAAATGGATGGAGTGCAGCCGGACGATTCAGCTACTGAACTTGTGTCTTGGATGTGTTCTCTATTCCTGACTGAACGGTGACTTGCCCGACCGTATCGTCACAGCATTTGCTCGTAGGCTGTTTGAAGGAGAGCTAATTATGAGAATGCATAGCCGAGTCGACGGGTTTACCCTTATCGAGTTATTGATCGTTGTGGCGATCATTTCAATAATTGCCGCGTTTGCCGTGCCTAATCTGCTCAGGGCACGTATAACGGGAAACGAAGCGTCTGCTATTCAGTCACTTAGGGCTATTCACAGCGCTCAAGCAGTGTACGCAGCTCGTTGTGGTAATGGATTCTATGCTCCGACTCTCACTGATTTGGCGGCTCCACCAACCCGCGGCGGTGATGGCTTTATTGGCCCAGACCTTGGTACAGACCCTTCACTCAAAAGTAGTTACATTGTGACTATGACTAGTGGAGCCCCAGTGAACGGAGCACCTTCGTCATGTAACGGGGTTACTGTTGTATCAACCTATTTTGTTAACGCCGATCCTGCGGCTGAAGATGGAGCGCGTCATTTTGGAACCAATCAAAGTGGCACGATATTTCAGGCCAATGATTCTGTTAGGGTTGCCCAGACCGGAGTTCCGAACGGCGCTGCACCGATTCAATAGGTGCTAGGATACAAAAGTGATTAGATGTTCACCCGGGAGGTGGCATGCGATTGCTTTATTCTCGACGTTTTGAGCCGGCGATATTACGATAATTCGACGAAACTATGACAGGCCGATCGATGTCTACATGGACCGGAATCAATGAATAGATCGTTACGAGGTTGGGTCACGTTACTGGCTCTAATCGGCTTGGTTGCGGCGGTAAGTTCAACTTATATCCATCTGCAGTTGGTTGCTGATCCTACCTATTCAAGTTTCTGTGACGTGAATCAAACCGTAAGTTGCACACAGCTTTATCAGAGCCGCTACGGTAGCGTGTTAGGTATACCGGTTGCCCTGGGAGGTGTGTTCTGGTTCGGCGTGGTGCTGCTCTTAGTGTTTGCTGACCTTAGAGGCCCGGTCGGTTCCCGAGAAAATATAGCTAGTTACTTTCTGGTTTGGACGACTGTCGGACTCTCGGTAGCGATGTACATGGCGTACGCCTCCATTTTTGTTTTGGGGGCGTTTTGTATCCTCTGTGGTGTTGTTTATATCGCAGTTGGCGCTATCTTTTTGATGACTGGATCAGAGGCAGCGACGCCTCTGCGTCGATTTCCGTCAGCTTTGGCTGGCGACCTGAGAGTGCTCGCTCATCGGCCAGTTGGGCTGATCTTGACCTTATTGTTCACGGCGGCTTCGGTGGTTTCCGCAGTCTCGTTTTCCGAAATGAACTGGAGTGTCCCGACTGAGAATTTAGCGTCGGCTTCAGAGAGTCAGCCATCAACTGCTGATGAGGAGTCAGAGTTCGAACGTTTTTGGAACAACCAACCAAGGTTGGATTCTCTGATGACTGATGTTGAAGCGCCTGTCGTAGTCGTCAAGTTTAATGATTATCAGTGTCCAGCTTGTGCGCAGACTCATATGGTTTATGGCCCCATCTTTACCAAATATGAAACGAGTCACCCCGGAAGTGTGCGTCTAGTGACAAGAGATTTTCCGCTTGATTCGAGTTGCAACGGTGAATCACCGAATGGGCTGCATGAGGCGGCTTGCGACGCGGCCATTGCGGTTCGGTATGCGCGCGGTGTCGGCGATACCGAGGCTAGGCGTATGGAGGAGTGGCTGTATGGCAACCAGGACGAGATGGACCGAAATACGATCGGGGCTGCACTGACTGAAATTACTGGAATTAGTGCAGCTGAAATTGATTTTCGTCGGGGCGATTTGATCGACGAATTGCAGTTGGATATCGCTGCCGGTGCCTCGCTTCCTGTTGAGGCTACGCCGACATTTATTATTAATGGTGTGGTTATTAAAGGCGGTTTAGCTCCTCAATTTTTTGATCGAGCGATCGGTTTTGAGCTCGGCCAAGCGACCAACCCCCGGTGATTCGTCAGCCGCGATATCGGTGGTTTGTTTTCGGTGTTCGAAGAGTACGCCTTACCAGGTAAGTTGGCTCTGTTTTTGTGCCGAACGGTGCAGTCGATAGGTGTTCTGTGAATCACGTCTTCCATTCGTACATCTGTCAAGTTATGCAATCTATCGTAGTGACCTCATAATCATATGGCAGACTCTTTCGAGATTGCTTTAGTGCTGCTGTTTGGACTCGCCATTGGAAGTTTTCTAAACGTCTGTATTGTTCGACTACAGACAGGACAATCGGTTGTAAGGCCTGCTTCCTACTGTAGGGCATGTAAACGTAACCTTCTGTGGTTCGAGAATGTTCCGGTAGTCAGTTGGCTATTGCTCCGTGGCCGTTGCCGCACCTGCCGTGCCCCAATTCCCGCATTGTTTCTTATGGTTGAATTGGGTACTCCTTTTATATTTGTTCTACAGTATTGGTATTTGGGGTGGAGTGAGCTGCTCTTTGTCCGCCTTATTTTTAGCAGTGCGATGGTGGTACTGTTCGTTATTGATTTGCAGTCTCGCGTTCTTCCAAACATCGTTACCCTGCCAGGGATTGTGGTCGGGTTGCTAGCCGCTCTTACTCTTGATCCCGGCTGGGAGTCATCCATCCTCGGTGCCGTGCTAGGCGGTGGTGGGCTTCTATTGGTTGCCGAAACCTATCATCGATTGCGACAAGAACAGGGTGTGGGCATGGGGGACGTGAAAATGCTGGCTATGATTGGAGCGTTCTTGGGGTGGCAACTGATGCTTATGACCCTATTGGTATCGTCATTACTAGGGTCCGTTGTGGGCATTGCAATTATCGTCTCTGGACATGGTGACAGCAAATATGCGTTGCCGTTCGGATCATTCATGGCGTTTGCTGCGGTTGTGACATCGACGGCAAATATATCTGTCTTTCAGTAAGAGTCAGCGCTGCCACTATCATCTCTCCGACTTTCAGTGACGAGATGTGGTGATTGGGATGCGACTCTTGATTCCGCATCTCTTGGTGCGTAGGTTATCGCGATTAGCGGAAGTCAGGTTTTTTGGTTTATACCAATTGTCTTAAGGCTGCGAATGATTTCTCGGTCGGTGACGTCTCCAACAATCTTCGTCTTGCCGACTGCAGTCGGCAAGACCATATGCAGCCGCCCTTTCATCACTTTCTTGTCTCGATGAACTGCTGCCACGATTGCTGGCGTAGACAAGTCACCTACCTGTGGTAGAGGTCCTAACTTGCCAATGAGATTCGCCAAGGCTGCTTCGTTAGGTAGCGAGAACATTTTTCGGCGAACTGCAATGTGAGCGGCCGCCAACATTCCGTATGCCACCGCTTCTCCATGGCGAAAACGCCTATAGTGCGTAACAGCCTCAATGGCATGTCCCACGGTGTGACCGAAGTTGAGGGTGCGTCGAAGGCCGCTTTCTCGCTCGTCTTTAGATACAATCGTTGCTTTAATTTGGCAGGCTTCGCCGATAATCGGAATTAGCACGGATGGCTCGTGTGCGAAGATCTCCGTGAGACTTGTATTAATTCGATCAAATAGTCCTCGGCTGGCAATAATTCCATATTTAACGACTTCGTAAAGACCAGATCGGAATTCCCGCCGCGGTAGAGTGGTCAGGAGTTTGGGGTCTGCCACAACGACGATCGGTTGGTGGAAGGCTCCGATAAGGTTCTTACCGAGGGGATGGTTTACACCAACCTTGCCGCCTACGGCGCTGTCTACCTGTGCCAGCAACGTGGTTGGGACATGAACTAATTGAACGCCACGCAAGAATGTTGAAGCCGCGAAACCGACAACGTCACCGATCACGCCACCACCTACAGCCACAATGGTGCTGGAGCGGTCAGCTCCGGATCGGATTAACGGCTCGTAAATGCCAGAGACTGTTCGGATCGTCTTGGATCGTTCACCATCAGGAATTAGGATGACCTCTGAGTCCTTCAGTGCAGATTGAATAGTCCCGCCGTGGAGTTTCCATATTGCAGGGCTCGATACGACAAAACACTTGCCATTGCCACCAGCGTTCTTAATTAAGCTATGAAGACGACGAATAGTACCAACGCCGACATGTACCTGATACGCTCGCGAAGCAGTTGGGACGTCAATCTTGACGACGCTGGAAGTCATGGCAGGAATAAATCCCTCAATGGGCTGTTAGGATACCGTAAACAAGGATGGAGTGATCTTTAGGAACGGAGATGGAGTGAACAATCTGGACACCGACTTTCTGATTGTCGGTAGTGGTATCGCTGCATTACGCGCTGCACTAGAACTAGCGAATGTGGGCACGGTGCTGATTCTGACAAAGGCTAGTTCCATGGAGGGAAGTACCATCTACGCTCAAGGTGGTATCGCGGCGGCGATTGGTGAGGGCGACTCCGCAGAGATTCATGCTGCTGATACCTTGGCCGCTGGTGACGGTTTGTGTCGTGAGGAAGCAGTTCATCTTTTGACTGATCAGGGTGCTTCCTATGTTCAGGAACTGATTAATTGGGGCGCTAGGTTCGATCGAAACGAAGACGGTGTTCTTTCACTGGCGCAAGAGGGTGCACACACGATACGGCGCGTGCTACATGCCCGCGATGCCACCGGTCGTGAGATATGCAGGGTGTTGTGGCAGAAGGTTAGTGGTGACGAGCGTATCTCCGTGTTTGAACATGCACTTGTGTTAGATGTGGTCGTTGATGAGGGACGTTGTGTAGCTGCGAGGTTTGTAGATGAGAAGGGTCGAGTATTAACAGCACAGTCATCCGCGACTTTGTTGGCCACAGGTGGAGCGGGACAATTGTATCGCGACACCACCAATCCGCCGGTTGCTACCGGAGATGGTGTGGCGATTGCCTATCGTGCCGGCGCTCGTGTGATAGACCTCGAATTCATTCAATTTCATCCGACGGCATTGTCTCTTGCGGGGCATCCAAGATTTTTGTTATCTGAGGCTCTACGCGGTGAAGGCGCCAAGTTGATTAATGAGTCAGGTGACGCATTCATGCCTGGTGTCGACCCTGCTGGAGATCTCGCGCCACGTGACCGTGTAGCACGTGCTATTACCAAGGAAGTCGAACGAACAGGCAGTCCGGTCTATTTGACGCTCGACGCTTTGCCACAGGAATTTGTTAGGAAACGATTCCCGCTGATTGCTGCAGCTTGTCAATCTGTTGGCCTCGATCTGGCTCGAGACCGCATTCCTGTCGGTCCTGCCGCCCACTATGTCATGGGTGGCATTGAAACGAACCCTGATGGACAGACATCAGTGCCAGGGTTGTTTGCGGCTGGGGAGGTTGCTTGTACAGGTGTTCATGGTGCGAACCGGCTTGCCAGTAACTCGCTGCTCGAGGGACTGGTGTTTGGCGCCTCGGCCGGGCGGGCTATGGCGTATGCGCCTCGGGTGTCACCTTCCCGATCGGCTGCTTTACATCACTTTGAAGATAATGCACCACTAGTGGCTGCCGAGGCTGAATTGCCGACTGTGAAAGAGATTCAAGAGGTAATGTGGCGGTATGTGGGCTTGTTCCGAGATCGTGATGGACTGAGCAAGGCTGTTTCGATTCTGAATCGTTGGGCTGAAGTGCTTCCCAAAAATTGTAGTGATGAAGGTACTTGCAAAATTATTAGTCTTATCACCACCGGAAGGCTTGTTGCGAATGCTGCTCTGCGTCGTCAGGAAAGTCGAGGTGCTCACTACCGCTCGGATTTCCCGAGCCGGAACGATATAGACTGGTCACGGCATATCGGAGAATCAAGGCATGATGATCTTAATGGTAGTC
The DNA here is from genome assembly GCA_964634175.1 of uncultured Vicinamibacteraceae bacterium. Taxonomy (GTDB): domain Bacteria; phylum Acidobacteriota; class Vicinamibacteria; order Vicinamibacterales; family UBA8438; genus CAUZIB01. Next base: position 4,441 of record CAZWIL010000038.1, on the reverse strand, counting down.
GAGGATAAGTAAGATGCCGGCCAAACGAGACACATTTGTTACCGAGATAACACCGCGCTCTGAAGATTTCTCGAAATGGTACACCGATGTAATTCGACGCGCAGAATTAGCGGACTACTCGCCGGTTAAAGGTAGCATGGTTATACGGCCGTATGGTTACGCGATTTGGGAACTTATGCAGGCTTCGTTGGATGCGAAATTGAAGGCGACCGGTCACGTCAACGCTTATTTTCCGTTGTTTATTCCAGAATCCTTGCTGCGTAAGGAAGCCGAGCATGTCGAAGGGTTTGCACCTCAAGTGGCTTGGGTCACGCGTGGGGGTGATGAAGACCTTGAGGAACGACTGATCGTTCGCCCGACATCGGAAGCCATTATCGGAACCATGTACGCAAAATGGATCAAGTCGTGGCGCGATCTTCCTGTGTTGATTAATCAATGGGCAAATGTTGTTCGGTGGGAGAAGGTTACTAGGCTATTTTTACGAACGACTGAGTTCTTGTGGCAAGAGGGCCACACTGCTCATGAAACTGAAAGTGAGGCCGAGGAAGAAGCTCTCCGAATGCTTGGTGTGTACAAAGAATTTGTCGAGAACGAGTTAGCGATGCCCGTGCTTGACGGCCGAAAGTCTGAAAGCGAGAAGTTTGCGGGCGCCCAGTATACGTACTCGATTGAAGCTTTGATGGGCGACGGACGTGCTTTGCAGGCTGGTACGTCCCATATGCTCGGGCAGAATTTCTCAAAGGTGTTTGATATCAAGTTCCAGGCCCGTGACAAGTCTTTGCAGTTTGTTTGGCAGACATCATGGGGCATGACTACCCGCTTAATTGGAGGGGTGATCATGGTTCATGGTGATGACAGCGGTTTGATTTTGCCCCCGAGAATAGCGCCGTATCAGGTTGTGATTGTACCCATACCGAGAGGTAATTGGCAGGAGACAGTGCTTCCTAAGGCTCGTGAAATTGCTGATGAGCTAATGACTGATGGAATTCGTGTTCGATTGGACGACCGAGATGTCTATACGCCTGGCTGGAAGTTCTCTGAATGGGAGATGCGTGGCGTGCCGATTCGTATAGAGATTGGCCCTCGAGATCTTGAGAACTCACAGGTGGTCATGGTTCGCCGTGATACCAGAGAAAAACTTGTTGTTCCAATGGATGGACTGAGACCGAATGTTAACGAGCTCTTGAAGGCCATTCAGGCAGAACTATTTAAACGTGCACAATCGTTTCGGGACGATCACACGACCCAAGCTTCGCGCCGAAAAGATTTTGACGCACTCTTTAAGGAACGTCCCGGTTTTGTCATTGCGCCTTGGTGTGGTCAGGAGAAGTGTGAGGCGGCTATTAAGACAGCCACACAAGCCACGATTCGTAATCTTCCACTTGAGCCGCTTCCTCCATCCGGTGACTGCATCGAGTGTGGACAGCCTGCTCAGACCGACGCATATTTCGCGAAGTCGTACTAGTTGTAAGCTGAACGATATTGACCTACTGAAGTGTGACAACCAGAGCCGCACGGCGATTTAGGCGGCGTGTTTCTTCCCTTGTGTTGTCGTGTTGTGGGCGTTCCTCGCCGTAACTCTGTGTTTGCAGGCGTTCGCTGCTAATGCCTCGGCTGGTTAGATATTCTTCAACTGAGTTTGAACGCCTTTCACTGAGGGCTAAGTTGTATTCGGCGGTTCCAATGTTACAGGTGTGGCCATCGATCTGAATTCTCAAATTTGGGTCGTCTTGCATTGCAGATACTACTTCGTCAAGTACGCGCGAAGCTTCGACACGAAGAGTATAACGGTCAAAATCAAAGTGCACATCTTCAAAGACGTACTCTCGCGCTGGCGGCGGCGGCGGTTCAGTGACGTCTATTGTTATGGTGTCTGAAGCCGTTCCACCATAGCCATCCTCAACGGTTACCGTGACAGGAACACGGTTGGCGTCAGGCGGCGCTTGCCACCGTCGGGTTGAACGATTAACGTCACCTTGGAATTCACCAGCTGGTGCACTCCAGCGGTATTCGAGTGCATCTCCATCTGGGTCGCTGGCATCTGCACGTAACTGCGACTCTTCGCCTACCATCACCTCACAGGGATTGCAGTTCAGCATCACTTGCGGACCGCGATTCTCAGGTGCTGGGGCAGCCGGTGGCGGAGGAACATAGACCTTTACACCAGGGTGATACCCGATCCTAACGAGCAAACCAAGACGGTCTCCGGTCTTACCACGTCGCCCGGCTATTTCGCGGTCGTCATGCACGAGTGCGAAATTTAGGCCTGCGCCCACATACAAACCGCTTGACCCTTCCCATTGAACTCCAAGTGTGAGGTCGATTGGATTCTTTAGGGAAGACGTAAGGGGCGATTGACTACCGTCGGGGCCTACGAGCGGTGTTGCTAAGGTTAAGGTGTCTTGTGTCAGGAATTCGCCGCTGATTTCTCCGAAAAGCCTAACCGTATTGGCTATCGGTATTCCGGTTCCTACACCCCATCTGATGTTGTTTGGAAGGTCTATGCCAGAAGGGTCGCCACGAACCTCATATCCTCCATACGCTGCGACTTCAGCGGCATCTAGTGACTTACTGAGGATGAAGTCAAAGGCCACGTCAGATTTACCAGATGTGTTACCAGCTTGTTCGTCGCCGGTTGGAATTTTGACTAATCCGCGCAGTGCTACGGCCAACGGATTCTGATTGCTCTCTGAAATCAGATTGACCTTTCCGCCCAGAACAAAGTCGCCTGATTTATTGCCAGAGTACTGATCGTTGACTAATGGCACCTGATAGGCTGGTCCACCTATAGATGGGTTTGATGCATTGAAAAGAGGTCTAGCATCACGGTCAACTCGAGTTAACACGCGAAACGAACCAAAGAGTTCAATCCGATTGGCAATACCCACTCCAAATGTAGCAGGATTGTGCTCGATGTCTGTTATGCCTTCTTGTCGGTCGAAGTTCGCACGTTGTGCACTGAGTGAAAATTGTCCGTGAGCCAGAATTTCGGCGGTTGGAACGAACCACAGACCGGTGTCACCAAGAAAGGTTGCCCCTGATGGACGTGTATCGTCTGGAGCGCTCTCTTGGGCGGTAACTGGAGACGGTAATATGAGACTTGCTGCTAAAACAATTAGTAGAATGCGCCACATCATCTTTAAACTGCGCTTCCTAGCGACAAGCAACTCAACGATTCCACGTTGGTAACAACAAGGGAAGACTAGTAGCGTCAACTCGTCAAAATACTATTGCCTTGTACAAGTGAAGTCAACGAGAGGGTGGTTTAAGGGAGTCTGTTTTCTTGATCCGTTTTCGGGATTGACCGCAGTCACTTAGGACTCAGACTTCGTTTTACTGCCGAACAGCCAAGCAATCCCGATGCTCAGTCCGTAGAGCAAGATCATTGGCATCGCCATCAGGGTTAATGTAACCGGGTCTCCGGTTGGAGTCAGAATAGCTGCGAAAATGAAGATCAAGAGGATTGCGTATTTGATGTTATTTGCTAAAAACCTAGCCGTTAGCACCCCGATTCTTGCCAGAAAGAAGACCACCGTTGGCATTTGAAACACTACCCCACAGGCTAGCAAGAGTTTGACGTACAAACTGAACGCCGGCTGGATACGCGGCATAAACTCCATGTAGTCAGACGCGAACCCTGCGAAGAAACTCCAAGCAACTGGAAACAAGAAGAAGTGCGAGAAGAGAGCCCCACCCACAAAAAACAAGGTCGCAAAGACTACAAAAGGAATCGCAAACTTTTTTTCGTGGGCGTACAGGCCAGGTGCTACAAATAGCCACAGTTGTGAGAGGACTACCGGCATCGCTAGGACGAGGCCTGCTAGCGCTGCCACTTTGATATAGAGAAAAAATGCCTCCGTCGGCTCAGTGTAGACGAGCTGTCCACCATCGGGGAGGATCTCTTGCAGCGGTCGCATAATGAAATCGAAAATTGGAGTGATAAGGCTAAAACAAATTATGAAACCACCTAGTAGGGCGAACGCCGTAACACTAAGCCGCTTTCTCAGTTCGTCTAAGTGGTCCAAGAACGACATTTTTCCGGCATCAGAACCAGTAACATCATCCAGCTGTTCCTCGTCTGGCTCTGAAGATTTCGGGAAGGGAGCTAACGCCATGAAGGATTTTCCGCACAGGGCCAAAATTGACCCGATAACGTTGAATCTTGCTGATGGAGGAAACTAGCTGCTTTCAGGTGTCTGCTCTTGGGATTTTGGAGGGGTTGTCTGACTAGGTTCTGTCTTTTCAACCCGGATCTCTTCATCCAAGGTACTGCGTAATTCGTTGGATGCCCGTTTGAATTCGGACAAACTTCGGCCCATAGAGCGACCGAGTTCAGGAAGTTTTCTTGGACCAAAGATGATCAGAGCTATGACAAAGATAATCATCAGCTCGGGCATACCGATTGAGCCGAACATAGTAGCTCTCCTTAAGCCTTCTTCAC
>CAZWIL010000037.1:0-15986 GCA_964634175.1 uncultured Vicinamibacteraceae bacterium | reverse complement strand
CGCATAATGGCTACAAGGTTTCGCTGCTCAAGAATCTTGTCGCTCGATCAATTCGCGGGATCGAGGCGTAGGATTATGGAACTCTTCGAGTGGGGTAACAACCCGTGGGGACAGGAGATTTTGGTTCGGATCTCCATGGATATCCTCTACTTGTGCTTTTGGGGTGGAATCGCCTTTATTCTCTTTCATCTAGTTTATGCGGCAGTCTGGTTACCGAAACTGGCCCGTGCGAGTGCCGGTGGTGGACACGACAGTAGTAGTGCACCTGCTGCGGTTGCAGGAGTTCCGGAGAAGGTCACACGCCATACGCTAGCAGCCCGGTTGTTTCACTGGGTGATGGCGGCCTCGATGCTTGCACTCATGATCACAGGATTCTTTCCGCTTATAGGGTTGAGTTTTGGATCTTGGCTGACCATCCATTGGGTGTCCGGTGTTTTACTGACTGTTTCGGTCTTGTATCACATTGTCCATGCGACCTTTTTCCTTGATTTCTGGTCGATCTGGATTGGCCCGAGCGACGTCCAGGAGATTATCCAGCGCGTGAAACGCCAACTTGGCCAGGATGTCGAAGTGAAGAAACATCCCAAATACCCTCTCGACCATCGGTTATATCACTTAGCTGTCATGGTGGCGGGTTTTGCGGTAATCGGTACCGGTTTGGTGATGCTATTTAGGATCGATACGCCGTTGATAGCTCGAAATGCCTATCTGTTAGCCGATGAAACCTGGGGATTGATCTACGTCTTGCATGGTCTTGGGGCGGCAGGTTTTGTCATGCTTACCTTGACTCATATCTATTTTGCGATTCGTCCGGATAAGATTTGGCTGACGAAATCGATGCTGTTCGGTTACGTTAATCGCGAACAGTACCTCGATCATCACGACCCCAGTCGATGGGTCGTCACGCGGGACTCCGGCGAAGGGTGAGCGCAACCGACGAGCTTAAAGCTCAAATCGATACGATCGAGGAAAGCTACGAATACTTTCTGGCCTATGCGGCGCAGGGCGTGTCTGGCGAGCAAGCTGCAAAGTCGTCAGGCCAGGCTCGTGAGTTTTTGAAACGCAGTGATGGGGCTCTTCCTCAACTCGCCGACTTGTTCCAGAAAGTCGTTGACGAGAAGCAGGTCGAGCAGCCTGAGCACTACCAAAACTTCATTGAAGTCTTGAGAAGAGACGCAGAGAATGCGCTGTCGGCGGTGCGTCTTGTACTGGCACAAGATTCAATTAGTTCCCAAATGGTCGATAACCTCAACGCAATGATTCACTTGCGTGCTTTGCTGACGGACGTCTTCCTCATCGATGAGATCTTGAGCCCACATAGTGGCGCAGTGGCAGCGGCTCCGACCGGCGAAACTGGTCCCCCTGAAACGCAACCTAGCGGTAGCTAGCGACCAGCCGAACCTTTCGGTTGTTTCCTCTGCAGCGGTTGTCTGATTTGTGCTTCGGTGATCCTGCATGCACGGTCGATGTTTAATTACTACACGATTTCGCATCTCCTCATCTGGCTGTTAGTTGGTCGATTTACGAGCATCGGCTATGGATCGTTTGTGGCTCTCGCTATCGGCTGGGAAATATTGGAGTTAGTGCTGCCGTTTGAGTTTGCTGTTGAAACGCTCGACAACAAAGTTGGCGACATGGCCGCCAATATGGTGGCCGTTCTAGTCGGTTTCACATGGCGGCAATCCGCTGAGTTGTAATTTTTGATGGAGCCGGCTTTTGGTTGCATTGAACGAAGCGTTGCTATGATTCGGCACCATAGATTGATCTAAGACCCTCGAAAGTTAGTGTCGAGGGAGACGAAGCGAGGCGACTGAATATATGGATCTTCGTGAAAAGGTTGCCGTAATAACAGGCGGGCGTCGCATTGGTGCCTCGGTGGCTGTGGAATTAGCGCGGCGGGGTGCGCATGTAAGCCTCTCTTATAGGAAGTCGTCCGATGCGGCGGCGGCGGCGGTGAAGGAAGTTGAGCGCTGTGGTCAGTCGGCGTTAATTACGCAAGCGGATCTGTCAGATCCGGCTGCCTGTGAAGGTCTGATCGAGTCGACCGTCAAGAAACTGGGTGGTGTCCAAGTGGTTGTTAATATGGCGTCGAGCTATCTGCCAACGGCATTTGACGAACTAACAGAAAATCATTTAACTGAGGCACTTCAAGTTGATCTGACTGGCGCGTATGTTTGCAGTCTCGCAGCGGTGCCTCACATGCGACGTGCAGGCGGTGGTCATATTGTTAATTTCTCGGATTGGACTGCTGCAAGTGGTCGACCGAGATACGAAGGGTTTCTACCGTATTATGTGGCAAAGACCGCGGTAATCGGCTTAACGGAAGCCATGGCGTTGGAGCTAGCCTCGGATTCAATCCTTGTTAACGCGATTGCTCCAGGTCCCATTCGCCCTCCCGCCAGCATGGACAGTGACGAGGTGGCAGCGGTCTCAAAGGCCACTCCACTGGGAAAGTGGGGAGGCGATGAGGAAATTGTCAAGGCCGTAGTATCACTCCTCGAATCAGGTTTTGTCACTGGACAAACTATTCGAGTTGACGGTGGGAGACATCTAAAATAGCAACGACCCGGTGTGGTTAGGTATCTCGGTTCACGCTTTCTGGTGAGAACGCAGGCTGGCAGACGGCAACGTACTCAGCTCCCCCCGGTTCTGGGGTGCTGTAGCGTATCCATTCGCCTGGGTTAGCTATGATGGCTTGGCCAGCCCGTACGTCAACGTGACCGTTTTCAGTTTCGACCCTGAGTAGACCGCTCAGGACTAGCGTGACTTCCTCGAATTCCGGTCGCTGACCAGGTTCTTGCCATCCTTCTGGTGATGACATCTTGGCGAGACTGAGACCAGTGTGGCCTGTGTTGACACGACCGACAAATTCTTCGATGCGTTTCGGTTTTGTTCCGACTGCTGGAACAACGATTGGCTGTTGGACTAATTGAGGCACTCGACCCCCTTAAAACTTAAATCGGATTGTGTTTGTGGTGGATTCTGTCTTACGACTGATGCGATCAATGACAACTAGTGAATGAGCTGTTCGTGCTTGTGGCTTAGTCGCTAGGTGAGTCCGGCCGCAAATACCTCATGACGAAATCCAGCATTTTCGTATGCCGATGTTTTTCAAGATCGAGGCCACCAAGTCGATGTCGTGACCGAGGGTAGATCATCATGTCAAATGGTTTCCCAGCTTTCTGAAGTTCGTATGAAAACTGCAGCGTGTGCTGCATATGGACATTCTCGTCCATAGAGCCATGGACTAACAGAAGGGCACCATGTAAGTTCGCCGCAGAAAACCGTGGCGAGCTTCGACGATATCCCTCTTGATTGTTCTGTGGCATTCGCATGTAGCGCTCGGTGTAGATCGTGTCGTAGTCTCGCCAATCAGTAACCGATCCGCCGGCGATTCCCATCGTGAAACTTTGACTATGGGTTAGTGCGTAGCTGACCATAAACCCACCGTAGCTCCAACCTTCGATTCCAATCCGGCTGGTATCGACGTACGGTTGACTGTCGAGCCACGCGAGTCCGTCCTCAATGTCTTGCAATTCGAGTTCACCAAAATTTTGATATACCGGCCAAGTTGAGACAGCCCCTTTCCCGCTAGCAGTACTGTTGTCCAATACCCAGACAATCACGCCGCGTTGAGCAAGCAGTTGCCAGAAAAGAAAAGTTGAACCACTCCAGGTATTACGGACCCTCTGTGTGTGTGGTCCCCCATAGACATGCTGATAAACGGGATACTGTTTGGTTGGATCAAAATCTGGTGGCTTAATCATCATGGCTTCCATTACAAAGCCATTTCGATTTTCGACTTTGACGAATTCAGGTCTTACCAAGCGGTAATCGGAAAGCGGCGTGTTCTGGTTGGCATCAATTACCCGGCTTTCTGTGCCACTAGCTTCGTACAGTCTGACGCTTGGAGGTGTATTAATATCGCTCCACGTATCAATGTAGTGCGAAAAAATTGGGTTGAATTGAGCTCGATGGTTGCCTGGTGCTGCCGACAACCTCGTGAGGCTAGAACCGTCTAAGTGAATTCTGTAGATATCGTTACCAATGGGACTGTGTTTGGTACCAGAAAAATATATCCACTTGCCCACGGGTTCCATGCCGTGTAATTGTCTGACTTCCCATTGACCATCAGTAATTTGGTGCAACAGGTTACCGTCCGCGCCGTAGTGGTACAAATGTTTCCAACCAGTTCTTTCGGACAGCCACAAGAAAGTTCCGTCTTCCAACCAAACCGGCGGTCCGTTTACATTGACCCAGGCTTCTGTTGTTTCTCGAAACAATCGGTGCATCTGGCCCGTATGCGTCGCTAGATTTAAATCAAGCCAAGTTTGTTCCCGGTTTTGAACTTGAAAAACTACGTGCTGACTATTTGGTGACCAGTCGACACTAACGATGAGTGGTTGGCTTGGGCTATAGCGGTCAATATCCACCCAAGTGGTTTGCCCCCCACTGGACCGGACAATTCCTAGGCTGACGACTGGGTTGGGGTCGCCAGATTTTGGGTAACTCCACTCTTCGACCTCAGGATGATAGGGAATGTGGTCGAGCACGGTATAGCTTGGTACGTGAGTGTCATCCAGCTGAAGATACGCGATTCGTGAGGAATCCGGGCTCCACCAATAACCCTTAAAATTGCCTCGACCATAGATTTCTTCCTGGTAAACCCAGTCCAATAGGCCGTTACGAATGACATCTGTTCCATTGGTGGTTAGTGCGTACTCACGACGGTCTTCAACATCAACTACGTGAATGTCGTGATCACGAATGAAAGCGACGAATTGACCATCTGGACTGAAGGAGGGTTGTTCTTCGGGTTGCGGCGACCGAGTGAGTCGAAACACTTGGGCGGCGGCTATTTCGTAGAGATAGAGGTCATTAGCGAATTCTAAGAGGAGTCTGTTTCGACTCAGGTCCATTAGATGAGTGGAACGACGAGACAATTGATGGGCGTCGGTTGTTCCGATGCCAGGAAACTGTGCAAGAACCGAAGCCATTTCTTCGAAATCGAACAGCGGTTCATTTTCACCAGTCTGACTATTAACTTTCAGGAGTGGTGGTTCTCCTTCTCTTGGGTGGGTTACCCGTTCGAGGTAATGTTCCTCGTCGAGCCAGACCAAGCCCTGAGGAGGACTGCCGTCGAAATCTACTCGGCGCTGAGGGTCAAAGATGTCGTCGAGGGTGAGATTGTTCTGCTGTCCGTACGATGGTCTAGTCGCACAAAGAAGGATGTAAATACACACCAGCGGAACAGCATGCAGCATGTGATTAATACGCATCCCTAAACTCCTTGGAGCGTGGCAAGGTTCGTGACTCCGAGCGGTTGCAGTCCTATAATCAAGAGCTTAGCAGATTACGGAAGGAGCCCAGAGATGTGTTGCACTAGGTTGCTGGCTGTCGGATGTCTGATTGTCGGGTTAGTGGGTTGTGGTGCCGGGTCGAATGGAAGCCTTGACAACACGACCGGTGAGGCAGGTGCATCTCAAGGAGAAGACCGACAATACCTTTTGGAGCGGGTGGACGATGCCGCTGTTGCTCAGCTCTATTCAGATAGTTTCGAGGGTCTTCAACTCCGCGAAAAGATTCTGATATGGCACCTGTACCAAGCCGCATTGGCCGGTAGGGATATATTCTACGATCAGCGTTATGCTCACAATCTTGAAATGCGGGAGGTCTTGGAAGAGGTCCTCACCCATCCGGATGGTATCGTTTCTGAGACACTGAATGAAATTCTTCGCTATACGAAACTGTTCTGGATTAATACAGGCCCATTCAACAATCTAACCGCCAGAAAATTTGTCTTGGATGTTACCCCTGATGAATTTTCAAACGCAGCACACTCGGCTGCCGAGACGGGGGCTGTGTTTCCACTTCGACCCGGTGAGACTCTTGATGAGCTACTGACCCGCCTTGAACCGATGTTCTTTGATCCAACCTTCGAACCAATCGTTACTAACAAAACTCCAGGTGAGGGCGAAGATTTACTGCTGTCCAGTGCTAATAACCTTTATGACGGAGTGTCGTTGCTGGATCTGGAGGATTTTGAAGAGCGTTACCCACTGAATTCTAGATTGGTGAAACGAGAAGGAAGGTTGATTGAAGAGGTCTACCGTGTCGACGGTTTGTACGGGGAGCAATTAGCCAATGTAGTAGAGCATCTCGAATCAGCGATTCCGTATGCTACAGAACCGATGGCTGCCGCTCTTGGTGCGCTTATCCAATGGTATCGAACGGGCGAAAGCGACGATCGCCGAACGTATGATGTTGCTTGGGTCGCGGATCAGAATTCTTCGGTGGATACCATTAACGGGTTTACGGAAGTCTATATGGACGCACGGGGAGCAAAAGGTGCCTGGGAGGCATTGGTTTTTTCAGTGAATTCTGAAAAGACAGCGGCTATACAGAAACTTGCCGATAACGCCCAATGGTTTGAAGATCGAATGCCATGGGACCCGAAGTATCGCAAACCAGGGGTTCGTGGTATTACCGCGAATGCTATAGATGTGGTCATTGAGATTGGTGACTCGGGGCCTCTTACACCTATTGGGATTAACTTGCCCAACGACCAAAGTGTGCGAGAGGAGTATGGGAGTAAATCGGTCTCGCTATCAAATGTGGTCGAAGCCTATGACCGCTCTGGTCCTGGGTCATATCGACGGGAGTTCGCCTGGGATGAAGAGGAGGCCCTCCGGTCCGAACGATGGGGTGGTCTTGCCGGTGAGCTGAACACAAATATGCACGAGGTAATCGGTCACGCTTCAGGGCAACTCGAAGAGCGCCTTGAGGGTAATCCTCAGGCGTTTCTGCGAGAACAATACTCGGCCTTAGAAGAAGGGCGGGCCGATCTGATCGCGCTTTACTTTATTGCTGACCCGATGCTTGTTGAATTAGGGTTAGTTCCTGCTGAAAGTCACGCTGAAATCGTGCGAACACAGTATGAGTCCTATACCCGGAATGCGATTCTTCAACTTCGGCGTGTTCGTGAGGGAGCTCAACTCGAACAAGACCATATGCGTAACCGACAAATGGTTGTGCACTGGCTGATGCAAAACACTGACGCTATCGAGGTTAGAGTCCGCGACGGGAAGACTTTCTATGTGATGACTGACCCAGAGACATTTCGAGAGGGAGTGGGAGAATTATTGGGCGAGGTCCAACGTATTAAGTCCCAAGGTGACTATGAAGCGGCGAAGGTTTTGTTCGAGACCTATGGGATCAACTTTGATCCCAATCTTCGTGACCAGGTCGTGGAACGAGTTGGACTAGTCGACCTGCCTTCGTACACAGCATTTGTGATGCCAAAACTAGAACCATTGGTCGCCGAGGATGGAGAGATTGTCGATATTGAGATTTCTTATCCGATGGATTTCACTCAGCAAATGCTCGAATATTCAGGGAAACGTTAGCGGTTGCCAATGTTCATATCGTTCTGTTCTTCTGGCATTAGTAATCCGGTAAAAGGGACGCATTTTTGGCCATCCGGTCTAATGTTTTGAATTTCCGGTTCCATGTGGGCAGCGGGACTGAACTGAGATGCGAGTGATTCGTGCCTTCAAATTAGTATTACGGTCATTCGACTTTCTAGCGAATCAGTTGATTTCACGCGTATGACAAAGGATGACAAAGTAGACGTTGTGGTGTTTGGCCCTCATCCCGATGATATTGAGATCGGACTCGGAGGGACCGTGGCCACGCACGTTGACCTTGGCTATCGTGTTGGTTTATGTGATTTGACGAGAGGTGAACTCGGGAGCAATGGCACAGTGGAGGAGCGGACAGGCGAGGCTAAGGCCGCTGCTGAGGTGCTAGGCGTGGCGTGGAGAACAAATCTGAAATGGCCAGATGGCGAAATTGGTGGCCCTAACCATTCTGTGGTTCAAATTCGGTCAGCCGCGGAATTGATTCGCCGGAGTCGGCCATCGGTGGTGGTTCTTCCATATTGGCGAGATCGACACCCGGACCATGAAGCCGCGAGTCGTATCCTCAGCGAAGCGGTGTTTCGGGCTGGCTTAAGCCGGTACAGTGCTGATGGAGCCTTTTGGAAGTCGGATTGGACCTGCTATTACTTTATTAACGATGTTGCTGATGCGTCATTTGTTATTGATGTGAGTCGGGCGTATGACCGGAAACGTGACGCGCTAGCCTGTCATCGCAGTCAGTTTGAGCCAAGTGGAAACGAGGCGGTCGACACGAGACTGACTAACTCGAGTTTTAGAAAAATGATTGAGGCGCGAGATGCTCACCTCGGGGCTCGGATTGGAGTCGACTACGCGGAAGGTTTGGTTATAAAGGAACCCTTAGTGAGGCCGACTTTGTTGAAGTCATGAATATAGGTATTGTGTGTTACGCGTCCATCGGTGGTAGTGGCATCGTAGCTACCGAGTTAGCCAAAGTGCTTGCGGGGCGAGGGCATCAGGTTCGATTGATTAGTTCGGACCCGCCTTTTCGGTTGGGCGAATTTCAGGCTGGTCTTGTATTCCATGAAGTGAAAACTCCAGGATACCCGTTGTTCCGAGAGCCACAGTACTTGCTCTCATTAGCCAATAAACTGGTAGAGGTGTCCCGGGAGTTTGACCTTGACATCATTCATGCCCACTATGCCATTCCGCATGCTATGGCGGCGTATTTAGCGCGACAAATCTTGGCTTCTTCCGCTATCGAGAAGGTACCTCGGATCGTGACGACACTCCATGGTACGGACGTCACGATCATTGGCAGCGACGACTCGTATTCTCAAACGGCGGCGTTTTGTATCGACCAATCAGATGGTGTGACGGCTGTGTCCGATAGTCTTCGTAAAGATACCTACCGCCAATTACCCGTTCGTGCCGATATAAAGGTGATTCCTAACTTTCTTGACTGTCAACTGCATCGCCGGATGACAGACGAGAAACTTGCAGCTCGCTATCGCAATGGGGACAGCGACACAAAATTGGTGATCCACGTATCTAATTTCCGACCGGTCAAGCGCGCGGATGCGGTCGTGAAAATTTTTCATCGAATCCGAGAGCGTATTCCGGCTCGGCTTTTGTTAGTGGGTGATGGACCCGAACTCCCAATGGCACGTCGTGTGGCCCGAGAACTCGGTATAAACGACCACGTGGACGCGTTGGGTGAGCAAGAGCAGGTTGTTCCTATTCTTTCGGTGGCTGATCTCTTTCTGTTGCCTTCGTCAGAGGAAAGCTTTGGAGTTGCGGCGTTGGAAGCTATGGCATGTGGTGTCCCTGTGGTGGCATCGAGGGTAGGAGGACTACCTGAATTGATAGACGACGGTGTCTCTGGATTTCTTCTTGACGAGAACAATTTGGATGGCATGGCCGAGACTGCAGTTAAGCTATTGACTGATTCCGACTTACACCACCGGACTACAGTTGCTGGCCTGCAGGCTGTTCATACTAGATTCGAGGCCGAAGAGGTAGTTTCTCGTTACGAGGGATTATATAAATCTCTGTGCCAAATTGATTTGTAAACCATTCAAGAGCAGGTAGTGAAAAAATCGATCTGTCCTCAGGTGTATACTCGATCGCCATGTGTAAACTGAGGCTTTCACTCTTAGTTGTCATAGTGCTGGGGTCTGTCTGCGCAATCGGAGTGCGCGACTCACTGGCCCAGGCCGTTCAATCAGGAAACCGACACGTCGAGATGGGCGTATTGTTGCGCCAACTTAATTCGGTGGGTAGCTTTATGATGGCGACGGCCCACCCGGACGATGAAAACAATGCGTTGTTGGCGCTACTTGCGAAAGGGCAGGGGCACCGCACTGTGTTGGTCACGGCGACACGCGGTGACGGTGGTCAGAACGAGATCGGGCCCGAACTGTTTGACGCGCTTGCGGTGCTTCGTACCGAGGAATTGTTAGCCGCACATCGCTTGGACGGCGCGGAGCAATTCTTTACTCGCGCGGTCGATTTTGGTTACTCGTTCAGCCAAGAAGAAACATTTGATCGTTGGGGTAAAGACGAAATTCTTGCTGATTTCGTCCGTTTGATTAGGACAATTCGCCCTGACGTTGTCACGGGGCTTAGCCCTGACGGAGAAGGCGGTGGGCAACATCATCAAGCGTCTGCCATCTTGGCCCGTGAGGCGTATAGTGCTGCCGCTGACCCAAACCGCTTTCCGGAACAACTACAAGCGGGTCTTCGTCCATGGCAGGCCAGCAAGTTCTATTTTAGAGCCGGCTTTCCGTTCGGGTTTCGCGGACGTAGTGGTCCGCCTCCAGGCGCGCTGACAATAAATTTGGCTCATTACGACGCGCTATTGGGTCGCACTTATGCAGAAATTGGCAGTCATGCCCGCAGTATGCACAAGTGTCAGGGCATGTCTCCGCTCATTATCTTGCCAGGAACTGCAACGGCCAGCTATCGCTTGATGGAGACGACGATTTCCGATCAGAGTGAACAGGATGAGGTGTCTCTCTTTGATGGCATCGACACTTCAATAGAGGGACTTGAAAGATTTGCTGGGGCTACGCCACCCGATGCGCTGCGAGCTGGGCTGACCGAGGTGGCTGAATATGCGCGAGAAGCTCTGTCGAAATTTCAGCGAGACGGTGCAGATGGAGTGCGCGAGTCTGTCGTATCAGGACTAGGTGTTGTGAGGAATCTCAGAAGTCGCTTGTCTTCACTGGGGTTGAGTGAGGATGCGGCGTGGGAGATTGATCACCGTTTAGCTGCGAAAGAGGACCAGTTCGAGCGAGCGGTGATTTTAGCGCATGGGATTCGATTGGAAGCGTTGGCCGATGACGGTGTTGTGACACCCGGCCAAGACGTGAGCGTTACATTTGTGGTCGCGAACCGAGGTGAAGCCGACTTCGTTGTCGGGGGTGTTGACTTGGAGGGTTTCACGGCAGCGTCTGTATCATGTGAAGCCGAAAGCACCGTGTCGACAGCGGATGTTTACAGCTGTGTTGCTGAACTCGAGGTGCCTACTGACACGAAGCCGACAAGTATTCACTGGAGTCATGTAGCTGGTGCCTCACGGTATGTCTTGGATGAAGATGTGCCGTATGGAGCGCCGTTTAGGTCGACACCGTTTATTGCGGCATTCAATCTGAAATTCGGACTAACAGAAATCACTGTCAATCGACCTGTCCAATATCGGTATGGCGATGACATCTTTACGGGTGAAAAGCGTACGGAACTGAATGTCGCGCCGCGATTAGCAGTTGAGGTTTCGCCCAACATTGCGATCATTCCGCGAGCCACCAATAGCGCACGTGTCATTCGTGTCACATTGGCTAATACATGGCCGGGACCGTCTGAAGGTAAAGTTCGACTCGACCTGCCAACTGACTGGGAGGCCATTCCGGAAAGTCACCCTGTTCTGTTTTCTCGCGAAGATGAGTCACAGACCGTCCGATTTACCGTGAGACCGCCGTCGCAGGCAACTGGGGAATACACGATTCGAGCGATTGCAGAGACAGCAGAAAGCCAGTTTGATACTGGTTATCAGGTTGTTGAATATTCGCATACAGGTCAGCGGCACTTGATACATGACGCCGAGGCGACCATCAAATTGATTGACGTTGAGTTGCCCCCCGATCTGGTTGTTGGTTATGTGGAGGGTGTGGGTGACAAGGTTCCACCTGCTATCGAACAGCTGGGGGCGTCCATTGAGTTTGTTGATAGTGATGAGTTGGCTTGGGGAGACCTGTCTCGGTTTGACGTTATAGTGACTGGTGTGCGGGCGTACGAACGAAGGGCAGACCTTCGCGCCAATAATGACCGGTTACTTCAGTATGTTGATGGAGGAGGAACTCTCATCGTTCAATACAATAAATTCGAGTTTAATGAAGCCCAGTACGGTCCCTATGCCGCTGAAGTTAGTCGAAATCGTGTTACTGATCAGCAGGCTCCTGTTCGCTTGTTAAGAACAGACCATTCTGTGTTCGGCTGGCCGAATTCTATCGGTCCAGCAACTTGGAACAATTGGGTTCAAGAACGGGGTTTGTACTTCCTTGGCGAGAAGGATCCTAAATATACGGACCTAGTTGAGCTTGAGGATACCTTTGAGTGGAATCCAGGCGTCAAACGGGGTGCCTTGGTTGAAGCGCAGTACGGATCTGGCCGCTGGATTTATGTTGGTCTCGGTCTTTGGAGACAACTTCCGGCCGGCACGGTAGGTGCATACCAATTACTCGCGAATCTTCTCAGTTTGGGTGCTGTGAATTAGCTATTAATAAACGAGAACAGCCTGTCGCGTTGGAGTGCAGACGGAAAACCACCTGCAATAAAATTTTCTACTGGTCGGTTCGGCCGAGTAGGTACACGGCACCGCTTGGTTCTGCTACGCCACCCTCGGTTTCCAATGTTAGAGCTACGGCGATTGGCAGCTGACTATCGGTTGGTTCGACTTTGACAAAGGCTCGACCTTCTGCGTCGACCCGGGCGAACCCAACTCCGATTGGATTTGGCGGTACCACAAACCAAATCTGATAAATCTGACTTGGTGGTAAGGGTGGTAAGTTCGAAGCTACGATTAAGATTCCTTCAGTCTCGCTAAAAAAGACTCGACCCGAAGCATTCGGTGCGTCCGGTTGACCTTGGAGGTCGATACTGGCGACGTCAGTTGCCACCAGAATTTCTGCGAACCCACGCATTTCCGCCGTAGTTTGTCTCGCTGTCGCCGCGTCAAGGTTCGCAACCTCAATCTGAAGTGTTGTTGCTTCTAGATTTGCACGGAGTTGTTGTGAACGAGTTACCTGGGTGGCTGCGTACCAACCGAGGGCACCCGCAGCTATGAGAAACACGATCGCAACGATCTGATAAGGCGCTGACAGGCGTCGGCGGGTCGTCACTGATTTGACTGTTACCGGTTTACCCTCCTTACGGGGAGACACAGTATCTGCGGTGCCGATGATTCGTTGCCGAAGTCCTTGTGGTAGTTCCAGAGGTGGCGCAACTTGCAAAAGCTTGTGGGTGACCGGAAGTAGTTTCGTCACAGTGTTGACACAAGCGCCGCATGTTTCAAGATGTTGTTCGAATTGTTCGCGCTCTACTTTGGTCAAGCCACCCACACTATAGAGGCCGGCCAGTCCGTCGTAAGAATGATGTGATGACTCAGTCATTGACAAATGCCTACGCGTCTTGAAGTTTTTGTAATGCGTGTTCGACGTTCAGTCGAATACGGTCACTTGTTATATCAAAACGATCTTTAAGCTCGTCTTGGGTTAGACCCTCAAAGAACACCAAATCAATCGCATGGCGTTCTTCTGGAGCCAATTGTGCAAGTGCCTCGAGGAACAGGGCCTGGTCCTGACGGCTCATTAAAGGTTGTTGGTAGCCACCAGTAGGTTCGGGTATCACAGCGAGACGGCTCTCACTTTTAGAACCAGGGGCATGAGAATCAGTTTCTGTGTGTCGTCGCGTGAGAGCTCGTTGGCGAACTAATGAGAGTACGGTATTGCCTAGTAAGTCGATGTCGGCCTGGGCAGCTTCAGCGTCGGCACGAATCTCGTCGAACACAAGGGTTACCACTTCTTGGGCAGCCTCTGATTGACCGAGAATCCGAACAGCCAGCGCATACGCCGGTTCCGCTACTCGGTCATAAAGTGTTGACAGCATTCGGGTATATTACCGCGAAAAGTGCATTGGTTTTCTTGGCTGTAGATTCTTCTACGGGTATATTCAGTTTCTTGGTTGAATTGGTTCACAATCGACCGGAGGTTGAAATGAACAAGAAGGCAAACTGTCGATCAAAGCGTCTTGCTAGAGTCGGACGGCGAGACTTTGTCTTTTCTGCAGTTGGCATGTTCAGTTTCTTCAACGGATCGGTTTTGCTCTCACAGTCAGCTGTATCACGCCAAGAGATTCCGCAACGAGTACGGGGTGTTCGCGCGATGACATTTGACGTTTTTGGTACGGTTGTTGACTGGCGGACGAGTATCGCTAAAGAAGCTGAGCTCGTGGGGCGCCGCCATGGGATCCAAGCTGACTGGTGGAGTTTTGCTGACGACTGGCGTGGTGGATACGGCCCGGCCATGCGGCGAGTACGAAACGGCGAACTGGGGTGGACTAAAATCGATGATCTCCACCGTATGATTCTTGATCAGCTGGTTCCTCAATATGGATTAACCATGCTGAACGATGCCGAGCTGGACGAGTTGAACCGTGCCTGGCACCGACTCACACCATGGCCTGACACGGTTGAAGGCTTGACGCGCATGAGGAAAACTTATGTATTGGCGTCCCTATCGAATGGCAATGTGTCGTTGCTTGTTAATATGGCGAAGAATGCTGGACTTCCGTGGGATGCAGTTTTGTCTGCCGAGCTAGCCCAGCAGTACAAACCCGATCATGAGGTCTACCTGAAGGCCGCGGATCTACTCGGTCTGGAGCCTGAACAGGTCATGATGGTGGCGGCGCATAAAGGAGACCTACGTGCGTCAGCAGAGGTGGGTTTCCGAACTGCGTATGTTCCTCGTCCCACGGAATATGGTCCGCATGTCAAAAGAGACCTGACTCCCGACCCAGACTTTGATCTAGTTGCAACCAACTTCAACGATATGGCTTCACAGCTCGGGCTCTGATACCGCTCACTTTTTAGTAGCAGCAGTTCTGAGCCTAACGTAATCGGCGACCCAGACACCTTCGGCCGTTCGTAGCGTTGGTTCCAAGATGTCTCTGACCTCTGCAAGTAGCTGTGGTCGTTCGGGTTTGTCCACTGTCTCCAAGAAGGATTTTGCGAAAATCTTGAGCCATACTGTGATATCTGACGGTAGTGGTGTCGGGCGTGGAAATACACTTAGCATGTCGATGTGAAAATCGTGTGCTTCGAGTCTCGCTCGATAGTCAGCGCCTGTTGGAAAGTACCAGGGATTCGCATGACTCAAGTCGATCCCGCGACGGCCAAGAGCTGTTTCGAGTGCATTTCGAATTGCCGAGACGCATCCGGCACCTCCGAATTCAGCTACTACGCGTCCACCTGGCACAAGGGCTTTTTGGATTTGCTGGAGGACCAGATCGGCGTCGGTGATCCAATGCAAGACAGCATTGGAGAAGATTGCGTCGAATTCGTTTTCGAACCCAAGAGCTCTTGCGTCGAGGATACGTGCATCAATACCACGCTCGAGAGATGCCCACACTTGCTCCGGGCTGCTGTCGACCGCTACGACTTGACATCCAGCGGCAAGAAGTCTTTCCGTAAGGACACCATCACCACATCCAAGGTCGAGTACTCGCTCGCCGGGTTTCGGATCAAGCAGGTCGATAAGGGGTTGACCAAGCTCTGAAACGAATCGCGCATGGCGTGCGTATTCATCTGGATCCCAAGTTTGCGTCATATTGCCGCTGTTCTGTGTGGCGTCTAGGACTGTTTGATTTTAAGTCGACCGGTATAAATCGCCATTCCCACAACAGCATCGATATTGTTACTTGCAAGTTGATCAATTTCGGTCTGCGTGGTGATGCCACCTGCCGCTGTCAGTCGGCGTGACGTCGAGCGTTTTACCGCCAGAATTGCTTCGAGGTCAGTTCCTTCCATCAAGCCTTCCTTGTCGACATGCGTATACAGGAACTCTCCACAGAAGGGTTCTAGGGCGCGTACCGCATCAACAGCCGTGAGAGAAGTTGCCTCCGTCCACCCCTTGATTACAACCCGGCCGCCTTTACTATCGACCGCGATAATGATTTGTTCTGGGCCAATGACAGAGGCTAGTTTGTCGGCAAAATCGATATTGGGTTTACCTTCTCGAAAAAGCGACGATCCTACGATTACTGCTTGGGCTCCATAATCAAGCACCTCACGAGCGCGATCGATCGAACGAATGCCACCGCCAACACGGCAGGGGAGTGACGCGGCAACTTGACGAACTAAATTATCGTTAGTGCCTGTTCCCATGGCGGCATCGAGGTCTATGAGTTGAACACAAGGGAAACCGCTAAAGCGGCCAATCCACAAGTCAACATCATCTGTGGCGATAGCAGGACGCTCACCCTGTACCAACTGAACAACTTGGCCATCTTTGAGATCGATTGACGGTATCAGCA
>CAZWIL010000036.1:0-16042 GCA_964634175.1 uncultured Vicinamibacteraceae bacterium | reverse complement strand
GGTGCAACTGGCGATCGCCCCATGACCTCGCAGAGAGGGGCGTATTCCGCGTTCGCCAGACCGGCGCCGTAATCACTCTCGGGGAGGAACAGGTTCCACAAACCCGCCGCCTGAGCTGTGGATTTCATGGTGTCCATGATCGCTGGAGATTTCCAGCGATCAGCGCCTGCCTCAAGCTGGTCAAAATATGTAGTCTCATTGGGATAGACCACGTCCTCCATGAAGGTTTGTAGCTTTGCCAGGAGGGTCGAAACTTTTTCTGAGACTTCAAGGCGCATAACCAGATCAGATTATAGTCGGCCCTTACTAACTGAGTAGTCGGTTGTTCGGCAGGTTGTGATACTTGACCATTCGTTCTGGTAACCATGTTCAATCTGTGGCTTCCCTAAGATAGGGGATCGTTTGAGGGCCTTCTGGGAGAACGCAAAGTCTTGCATTAGGTCCACTGCGAATGAGCTGGTCCCGCACTGCAACGTTGACATCATCGATCGGGAACAGATGTGCTGCTTGCACTTCCTGGCGATTGAGCCCATCCGTCTTCAGGAAGATTTTGGCACTCGTCTGAATCTGGGCTTGGACTTGTACCTCCCATTGGTCGTGACGCCGGTATCCCGGTGTTGTAATCATCTGCAGGAGTTCGTCTGGTGTTTCGCGCTCCGCCAGGATCTTTTGGTACTCACCGTGTGAGGGAATTCCGTCCGAGCATTCTGACGCACAGATGATTGTGCCACCTGGTTTAACGACCTGTGCGGCAGCTGAAATGCCTTTGATTGTCTGATATAGATTCTGGTCGAGTGGATATCCACTGTTCGTGGTCACCACAACGTCGAACGGTGACGCGAATTCCTGCATTGCCGTTTGTTTTACTGTTTGACACATCGTGCTGTGCACTGTCAAAAGGTCGCCAGCTCTAACACTTGTGATGTCCCGGTCACGATTAATCGCGACATCTACACTGAAATGCACGTCGCTCATCAGGGCAATTGTTCGGATCGCGTCGTGAATTGGATTGCCATTCGTGATGCCCCACCGGGCGTTCGGATCACCAATCATTTCCGCATCATGGAGTCGCATTGTTGTTTCAAGGCCGGCTAGCCCTGGAGCTACCATTTTTGGTCCACCGCTGAAGCCGGCAAAGAAATGTGGTTCTACAAAGCCGGTTGTTATCCGGACATCGGCATCCAGCCACTGCGTATTCAGCCAAACTGGTACATTCGGTTCAACGTCCAGTAGTTGTCGTAGACCGCTCTGGTCGAACGCATCATGATTGACGACTCTCACTTGATTGACGAGGTGTGTACCGAGCATTTCTCGTAACTCTTCTGCCGTGGTGGGACGATGGGTTCCGGTGGCGACAAGTACGACGATGTTACTGGTCGGAACGTGTGACAGTTCGGCGAGTATTTCCGGTAGTACCGTGTGGCTCGGCATCGGCCGTGTGCTATCGCAGATAGATATCGCCACAGTCTGGTGCCGTTGCACGAGTTCCCGCAGAGGAAGCGTTCCAACAGGGTTGCGAAGCGCATGTTGAACGGCCTGTGATTGATTCGGTAGTCCGTCAAGATAGGTGGGTTCCAGCACTGTCGTTTGGTCGTCCGGGCAGTCTATTTGTAGACGTCCCCGACCGTAGGCAAGGTCGATCTTCATTTTTCTTTACCTGAGGCGCTGTTAGTTTCCTGTCTTTCGTTTTATCGACGACTCGAGTCGCATACGTTACTCGAGGTCGCTGAAGCCTTTTCCGTCCTGCGCAAGTTGTTGCAAGAGGGGCGCTGGTTCCAGCCATTCCCCATGTTCTTCGTGCAGGCGTTTCATAGTGTCGTAGACCGTGGCTAAACCAAGTCGGTCCGCCCAGAACATGGGTCCACCCAGATACGCTGGGAACCCGTACCCATAAATCCACACGACGTCGATATCACTGGGCCTCAAAGCTACACCTTCCGCCAGGATCTTGGCGCCTTCATTGATGAGCGGATAAAAGCAGCGCGAAATAATGGTTGAGTCATCGATTGGTCTTCTGACGATACCAAGCTCGGCTGACACATCGCTAATGAGTTTGTCGATGATTGGGTCGACGATCGGTGTGCGACTGGCAGGTTCATATCGATACCACCCAGCTTTCGTTTTCTGACCAAACCGGCCGAGTTCACAGATTCGATCGGCGATGGGGGAGTATCGGAGGTGGGCAGGTCGATTTACCGCCTGATGTTTTCTAATTTGCCACCCTATATCGAGACCGGCAAGATCGGCCATTTGAAACGGTCCCATAGGCATGCCGAAGTCATAGATCGCTTTATCGAGCTGGACTGGCAGAGCTCCTTCCTCAAGTAAGAAATCCGCCTGGCGACGATAGGCGTAGAGCATACGGTTACCCACGAAGCCGTCACAGACGCCAACAAGGACCCCTACTTTTCCGAGGCGTTTTGAGAATTGCATGACAGTGGCAATCGTTTCTCTCGACGTCTCCGTGCCGCGGACATTTTCCATCAGTCGCATGACGTTGGCCGGACTGAAAAAATGCGTGCCGATGACTTTGTTTGGACGCTTCGTTACGGCTGCGAGGTCATTGATGTTGAGGGTTGAGGTGTTTGTGGCCAGAATCGTTTCTGGTTTGCACGTTCTGTCGAGTGTCTGAAACACCTGTCGTTTAGCCTCGAGGTTTTCATACACTGCCTCAATCGCGATATCGACGTCATGCACGTCGTCATAGTTCAGTGTGGGTTTGATTCGCGCCATCCGCTCGTCCAGACCGGTTTGAGACAGTCGTCCTTTTGACAGAGTGGTACTGTACGTGTGGTGAATAGCGTCGAGTCCTTTGCGTAGTGATTGCTGGGAAGTCTCAAGCACAGTAACCGGAATTCCAGCATTGGCCAGTGTCATGGCGATTCCAGCTCCCATCGTGCCGCAGCCGATGACGGCGGCGCTTTCGATGACCGTTGTCGGTGTGTCTTTGGGAACGTCCTTTATTTTTCCGGCCCGGCGTTCAGCGAAGAAAACATGGCGTTGAGCCTTTGCCTGGTCAGATGTCACGAGTTTCTGAAAGATTTGTCGTTCCTTTTGAAGTCCATCTGAAAACGGCAGCGTGACGGCCGCTTCGATACACTCGACACAGGCATAGGGCGCTTCAAAGCCACGTGCCTTACGAGCCATTCTTGTTCGAAAATCGGCAATGACAGACGAATGATCCTTCTTAAGTCCGAGATGCGCATCAAGGTCTCTTGTTCTTCGGACCGCGTTCGTTTTGCCAATTAATTTTCGGGCAAAGGTAACGGCGGCAACACCGAGGTTGTCCTCGGTAATCTCGTCAATTACACCAGCGGCGAGGGCCTCGTGAGCGGGCACCAATCGGCCGCTCACAATCATGTCAAGTGCACGTTCGAGGCCGACGAGCCGAGGGAGTCGTTGGGTGCCTCCAGCGCCAGGCACAAACCCTAGCGTGACTTCAGGAAGTCCAAGCCGAGTGGCTGGCGACGCGATTCGATAATGGCAGCCCAATGCCAACTCGAGACCGCCACCCGCCGCCACGCCGTGAATCGCCGCGACGACAGGTTTTAACGAGTTCTCAAGATCATCGATAACTCGTGGCAGGTTAGGTGTATCTGGAGGAGGAGATTGGTTAAATTCGCCGATGTCAGCGCCGCTACTGAACATACGACCGGCTCCGATGATTACAAGTGCTTTGTATGTGGCATCCTGTCTGACTTGGTCTAGTTTGTGTTTGAGAGCGTCGCGTACGGCAAAACTCAGACTATTGACCGGTGGATTGTCTAGCGTAATGACAGCGATGTCTTCCTGCTGAGTGAGTGTGACTATTTCAGACACTTCTTAATGTCCTTTTACCATTGAGGTTGGATTAACGGAGCAGTTGGTTGCTTCGAGGCAAATGGATGTCGTGGACAAAATGAGTGTTACGGAAACGCGCTTGTTCTCGGTCATCCACTTTTCGTTGGTAGGTCCTGCTGGATAAGCGCGTGCACGATTGCTTGGAAGTTGTTTTGTGCTTTAGATCGTATTTCGTTATCGGTCGCGTCTTGAATCGGGTGTGTCACATATGCGGCTTGTCTGGCGACCCCAGACATTCCCAACGCCGCCGCCTGATATTCGGCTGCATTCACAAATTCAGACGTAGCTACCATGACGGACGGAATGCCACGAGACTCATAGTCGACCAGGTCATGCACACTGCATGACGTACATGAGCCTCAATCGGCAAGTGCTTGGATAACGCCCGAGCAACGACGGATGATTTCTAGCCTAAAGTCGCGAGGACTAGGCTTGGTGAAAGTTGGTTTTCGCAGGCGAATCACGTTCACCGCCGGAAACTGTTTGTGAAGAAGAATTTCAAGTTCGTCGCAGAATACGTCGCCGCGCGGTTTTGAGATATCGATGACGCCCACAGTGCCAGTGAGAGTGGGTGGGCGCGGAGCCAGCACCCTTACCATCGGGTTTGTTTCGTCAGTCGGGTCTAGGATGGTCAGGCTATTTGGTTGACTCACAATCTAGGTTTCCTGACTTGGGATTACCTACGTGAGTATACGTCTCACAGACTTAGAACACGATTTGTTTCGTAACGGACGTGGACCCGGCGCCCCCAGATGCCCACCCACCAAGGACCGCGGAGAATTTACCAGCCGTTCCTCCGGCAACCACGATGATAATGTCGTCTGCGCGTGCAAACTTCGGCACCTTACGGGTGCGTGCCTCTGGTGTCGGTTGGCCGTCAGGAGTACGCCAGGATTGAGGGAGGCTTGCGGCTAACATGCCCTTTTCGCAGACTGAGTCTGGCAGAAGTTCTTGCAGGGGACGGGCTGTCACTTGTTGGATGCAGTTCCGGAGGTCGAGTTTTGAAAAGTTGTCCTGCTCGAACGTCCGAACGTGTTCGGGTGAGATTACGAGCATTGTTTCGCCCATTGCGTGGAGCTTGACGTGAGCGACCGATTCAAGTGCTAACCCGATACTGGTAGCCAGAGAACCCGCACTGCGGGACAGTTGGTCTCGGATTGCTCGCGGTGATTCACCGGCAAAGACTGTGACAGTACTGTCTGACTGCGCAAAACCTCGTTCGACATGAAGGGGGTCCCAACAACTGGCTTCTTCGTACTCACCGATGCAACAGGTGAATTTTCCAGGTTGTCCTAGAGTCGACATGTCCACTTCACCGGGTTTGCCGCCTCCAACATTCCGTACCACCAGTTGTAACGCGCGGCCGATAGTTGCATTGGCCCGTGAGCCTTGTCCGAAAACGTTCCCTTCACAGTTCAGTCCGATTTCACGACGAATCGGCCCATTCACGACGACTACTGGTCCGGCGAAATATGTTGTGGCCAGCACGCCGTGAAGGTTGAATTGGTCTGAGCACGCCGCTTCAAGAGCGGTTAGGACAACGGGAAGGTACTCAGGACGGCAGCCAGCCATCACCGCGTTTACGGCAACTTTTTCGACTGTAACGGCTGCGAGATTCGGTGGGACTTTGGCAACGATCTCTGATGGAGTCCGAGAGGTTCCGGTTAACATCTCGACCACCTTCTGTTCAGTGGGTGGTACCACTGGTAGGCCGTCTGTCAATCCCCGGTCAACCATGAATTCGAATGGGTCCTGCCGAACCGGAATATTGACCCGACGTGCGGCTAGCAATGTTCGGCCGCGACTTGCCGCCAAGCGTGACGCAACCTCTGGCTCGTGGGCGCGAGAACCGCAACCGGGTCGGGTTTCTGGAAGGTCTTCGATTGCAGCAGTGAGGATAGTGTTTGCATCTGGCACGAAAGAGCATCGTGCGGCAATCTCGCCGAGCAGTTGGGTCCACGCCAACTTTGACCAGCCTTCTGCACTACCGAGAACCGCACCAGTTGGAGCGGTCAATACCAATGCGGGAACCGCATTAAAGCCGTAGTGGTCTGAGACTGTAAGGTCCACGTCAAGAGCTGTTGGAAAGGTTAAACGGTTCTGTTTTAGGAAAGCCGCAGTGTCGTCCCCACTGCTTTGGGAGACCGCGAGGACCCGCAGGTCACTGCGTTCCGTGGCCTGATATAGGTGTTCAACGACAGGCACTATCATCGAACAGGTCGCGCAGTCGTGTTTCAGAAAAATAAGAAGCTCTGCTTGGGCGTCAGTTGCAGCCGGGAACGGATATTCCTGGTTTCTGTCACCACGCAACGTAAACGCTGGTGCATGCGACCCGACGGTAGGCAGTCTCGACATTGTGTGCAGTTGCCATGGTATATCAGTTGGCTGCCGTTCCTTTCGTGACGCTGCTGTTAGAATGGCGCCACACACGGGAAAGGTAGTGAGGCGAAGGCCTCCGCCCGATAGAGCCAATCAATCTGATTGGCGTGGAAGTTGACGCTCGGAGCGAAAGCGAGCACTACATGGCACGTTTTCTGTTAGCGGTCGTTCTCTAGCGAGACGTAGTTAGTGACTGAGGAGACTAAGGTAATGAAAACGAAACGACAGGTCGTGATGAGCGGAATGGCAGTGGCCATAGTTTTGATCATCGGTGGGCTATGGGTAACTGCTCAAGAGACCGATCCTACTGACGGAAGAGCTGCCTATCAGTTTGAAGAAATCGCGGATGGGGTGTACTTCGCTACTGGAACCGGTGCCATGACAACCTTTAGCAATTCTTTGGTGATCGTCAATGATGACCATGCAATGCTCGTTGACACGAGCGTTTCACCGGCAGCTGCGAGAAAACTTGTGGCAGAAATCAGGACAGAGGTAACGGATAAGCCCATTCGTTATGTTTTCAATACACATTTTCATTTTGATCATGCGCATGGAAATCAGATATTTGGTGACGATGTTGAGATACTCGGTCACGAGTACGTACGTGACCAACATCTGTCGAATGTCTTGGACCAAAGAACAAACCGGTCATTCTCAGAAATCATTCCGGGCCAGATTGAACAACTCGAGGAGGCCATTTCTGCGGCGGAGGATTCCGATGAGCGTGCACGACTTGAAGTTCAGTTGCGTGTAAGTGAGGCTCACTGGAATGCGATTCAAGAGACAGATCCCAAGGCGCCGAACGTTACATATCGAGACATGATGAAGTTAGTAAAGGGCGGCCGAGAAGTGCAGTTGCACTTTGTGGGGAGAGGTCACACTGCCGGCGATACCATGGTGTTTTTACCTGAAGAACGGATCGTTTTTACTGGCGATTTTTTCGTCGGACAGCCAGGTGCTGCCGCGCTGCCATTCATGGGGGATGGATTTGTTAATGAGTGGCCGGCTAGTCTTCAGCGTTTAAAAGGATTGGACTTCGACGTGATCGTTCCTGGTCACGGGACGCCTTTCCGTGAACGTGAGCAAATTGAAACATTACAGAGTTATCTTCGAGACTTTTGGCAACAGGTGTCAGATTTTCGAACTGAGGGGTTGTCCGTCGACCAAACGGTCGCGAGGGTTGACATGAGCGACCACGCCTCAGTGTACGGAGAACGTGTTCGGAACGTTGATCCGAGAGCCGTGACGCGCATCTACGAAGTGCTACAGATTCTGCATCCGATGTAGTTGTAGTCGAACCGTAGGAACAAGACGTGCCTCTCGGGCAGTTTCTACCGGCGAGAGAACAGTCACAGTGAGCTGCTGTCTGTTGAGCCTGTACGACGCCAGCCTTCTATTGGCATTTGCTCTCTACCGTTATGAATTCTGACGCCAGCCTTCCTTGGTATCGTGAGATCAGCAAGCCGCAGTGGAAGGCCTTCCTTGCAACGTTCTTCGGTTGGCTACTCGATGGATTCGACTTTACGATCATGACGTTCGTCTTGATCGACATCCAGAATAGCTTCTCGGTTGATCGGGCTTTAGCCGGGGCCCTGGGTACGGTGACGTTGCTTTTTCGACTTGTCGGTGGACTGGGTGCAGGTATGGCGGCTGACCGCTGGGGACGCAAGCTTCCACTGATGCTCTCTATCTTGTGGTTTTCCATCTTCGCGTTTCTCAGTGGATTTTCGACGTCATATGCCATGTTGTTCGCATTTCGCGCCCTGTTCGGCATCGGTATGGGAGGTGAGTGGGCAGCCGGTATGCCGTTGGCATTGGAGCACTGGCCGGCTCGGTATCGGGGCCTCGCGTCCGGACTGTTGCAAGGCGGATGGTACTGGGGCTTTATTCTTTCCGCTCTTACGTTTCACTTCATCTACCCCGTGTTCAGTGAGTTTTCAGATCCGTTGAGCCAGTCAGACTCTTCAACGATCGCGTGGCGCGTCATGCTATGGATTGGTGTCGTTCCGGCACTGCTCGTGCTGTGGATTCGCACGGGCGTTAGTGAAAGTCCCGTGTGGCTTGCTAGACAGAAACAATTGGCGCAGGTCGGACATCGTCATGTCGATGAGGGCGGGTCGTTACTTCGGCTCTTTCGTGGTGATCTATTGGCCACTACGATCCAGACTTCGCTTTTAATGATTGTCTTTATGTGCTCGTATTATTCGATTACTTTTTGGTATCCCACTTTTTTACTTGAACTTGGTCGAGACCCGCTGGGCTACCTCATTGCATTCAATGCTGGCGCGATTCTTGGAATGGCGGCCTGGGGTCGGGCCTCCGAGGGACGGCTGGGTCGCCGTGGGGCTGTAACGGTGTCAGCTTTGATTGGCGTCGCGGCGGTTCCGCTCTTCTTGGCTGGACAGAACACCGGCGTGTTGTGGTTTGGGGCGCTCCTCATGGGCAGCATGGGAGCTGGTATTTGGGGCATGGCGCCATCGTATCTTACTGAGCGCTTTCCAACTGGAGTCCGGGGCGTTGGCCCAGGTTTGTCGTACCATGTGGGCGCGGCCGTCGGGTCGCTGATGCCACTGGCACTTGGCCAGTTACAGGATCTTGGGATGACATTGACTGAGGCGATGCAACTCGCGATCGTGGCATCGGGATTAGCCGTAGCATTGATGATTTGGATGGGGCCAGAGACTCGAGGACGCGCATTCGTCGGGTTCGATTAGACGTGGCCGTCAATGACAACCACTCCGGCTAAGTGATTTTGGAGTGGTCTTTTGTTAAGGAGAAAGTGACATGTTGTTTCACAGGACGCTGCTGTTCGCTGCGCTCATCTTCGCGTCATTTCTTGGTGGGATGGCCGGTCAATTGGCTGTCACTTCGTCGGTGATTACTGTGCAGGCGCAGCAGCCACAGGTAGTTACGGCCAGTCAAGTCAATATTGTGGACACCCAGGGACGCCTCCGAGCCGTGCTCGCCGGTCAGGATGAACGACGCATGACTTCACTCTCGTTTTACGACTCGGCTGGGCAAGTGAGGAGTCTCATTGGAATTGATGAGACCGACAACCCTCTTGTGCGATTACTGGACGGTTCGGGACAAAGTCGTTTGACTGCGTCGGTGCAGGGCAGCGATGGCCTGGTTATTGTTGGTGATGAAAGAAACCAAAGTGGTGTACTCGGTGCGGTCGGGGGAAGTCCTTTTGTTAGCCTGTTTGAAGCAGGGCGGAGTCGTGCACGATTGCAGTTGGATGAGATTGGTTCCCCGAGTTTTGGTTTGTTCGACAGTGAAGGTCGTCAAAGTCTTGCGATGACCGTGGATTCCACTGGAGCCCCATTACTGACACTGCACGAGCAGGGTCGCGTTCGAGCGGCTTTCGGTGTGCGGGAGCAGACCGCCGTGCTGAATATGGCCGATGCGCAGCAGATGAGACTAGTTGTTGGAGTTGCGGAGGACGGCAATCCTAGTATTAGTTTTCTGAGCGAGAACGGCGAGATTATACAAGCCCTCCCGCTGGAGTTGCCACGTTAACGGATGACGGAGAGATTCGGCACGCTGTGATATTCTGACCGGTATTCCCGTGGTTCGATTTCCAGTCAACGGCAAAACCGGCAGCGGCTATCTATCAGCACCGGAGTCGGGTTTCGGTCCTGGCCTGATCGTTATTCAAGAATGGTGGGGTCTCGTCGATCACATCAAGGATGTAGTCGATCGGTTTGCCGGAGAAGGCTTCGTCGCTTTGGCACCGGACTTTTACGACGGTCAGACCACGGATAGTCCCGACGAAGCCGGTAAGTTGATGATGGCTCTGGAAATTGAATCCGCTGAGCAACACCTCAGAGGTGCCATTGACTATTTGCTTAGTCGGGATGATGTAACGGGCGGGACGGTTGGCACCGTGGGGTTTTGTATGGGTGGGCAACTGGCACTGTATGCTGCCTGCGCTAATCCCCGGGTGGGGGCCTGCGTAGATTTCTACGGGATTCATCCGAATGTTAAGCCCGATCTAACTCAACTTCGGGCACCATTTCTCGGATTTTTCGCGGCAGAAGATCAATCGGTGCCCCCTGATGTGGCCCAACAGCTTGAAAGAGATTTAACCGACGCGGGCAAACAGAGCACCATCAGAATTCTTGAAGGAGCCGACCACGGATTTTTTAATGACACGCGGCATCGGGTGTTTCACGCGGTGTATGCCAAGCAGTGCTGGGAGCAGGTGCTACAGTTCTTTACAGAGCATTTACGAGAAGGACCAGAGTAGCTGATGGCAGGAAATAGTTTCGGACAGGTGTTTCGTGTGACGACGGCCGGGGAGGCCCATGGCCCTGGGAATTTGGTCATTATCGACGGATGTCCCGCAGGGCTCGCGTTAAGCGAAGATGATTTGCGGGGCGACCTGGCACGACGTCGTCCGGGTCAGAGCGCAATCGTGACTCAGCGCGATGAGCCTGATGAACCTGAAATTTTGTCTGGTGTCTTCGAAGGTCGAACAACTGGAACGAGCATTGCCATTCTCGTTCGCAACAAGGACCAACGAAGCCGTGATTACGAGGACATCAAAGATAAATACCGCCCTGGGCATGCGGATTATAGTTTCGATGCGCGGTATGGCCGACGTGACTATCGCGGCGGTGGGCGCTCGAGCGCTCGCGAGACCACCGTGCGGGTGGCTGCGGGTGCGGTGGCGAAGAAGCTCATTGCGGCGGAGTGTGGTGGACAGGTTCTTGGATATGTGACTCAGGTAGGGGACATTGTTGCGGACATTGCTGATCCCGCGTCAATTACGTTGGCCGAGGTCGAAAAGTTGCCCGGAGGCGAACCGAATATTGTCCGCTGTCCGGATCCTGAGAAGGCTGCCGAAATGGTGTCCCTGATAGAGAAGGTTCGCACAGACCAAAATTCTATCGGTGGTGTGGCTGAAGTTGTGGTCACTGGTGTTCCGGCGGGTCTGGGGGAGCCGGTCTTCGATAAGCTCAAGGCGGATATCGGCAAGGCGTTATTCAGTCTACCGGCTGTTCTCGGTGTTGAGTACGGCATTGGATTTGCGTGTGCGAGCCTGAAGGGCACTGACAACAACGATGTTTTTTACCGCGAGGGTACAGGCGTGTCGACCCGCACCAATCGCCACGGCGGTATGCTCGGTGGTATTTCTACTGGAATGCCAATCGTGATTCGAGCAGCGGTAAAACCGACGAGTTCCGTCCCGATTGAACAGGAAACGATTACGGCGACCGGCGAACCAACTACGATTAGTACGAAAGGTAGGCATGACCCCTGTCTGCTACCCCGGTTTGTACCGATGGCCGAAGCCATGGTCGCGCTGGTTTTGGCTGACCACTGGCTGCGTTGGCGCACCGCGCGACTCGCTGAAAAGTAAGGACGTTCCAAGGCGATAGTGAACAGGCCGACAGCTTTGCTGTCCTATGTCACTAGAAAGGGCGGCTGATATAGATGCGGAAGATGCTGAAATTCGTTGGCGGGGTTGCGATATTGTTGGGAGTGTTTGGACTCGGATGGTTCTTCTCAGCCACGGGGTCCGGACAAGCGGTTCCGGTTGCGTCGCTGACGGAACTGGAGCGCGAGTTTACAGAGCAGATGCGGAATGTAGTGTTGGTTGGTCACTTTACCATCGAAGGCCGCGAGCGCCGCGACGGGTTGCCAGAGCGCTATGAAATTTCTCAGGTCACGAAGCTTGACGGTGATCGCTGGCGCTTCGACGCACGGGTCAAGTACGGACGTGTCGACGTGACACTTCCCGTCGTAGTGCCCCTGGTCTGGGCCGGGGATACACCGATGGTTTCGATTACGAACTTTGCTATTCCTGGTCTTGGTGATGAGTTCGGGGCGCGGGTGGTGTTTTACGACAATCGCTACGCGGGCACGTGGGACCATGGTGAGTATGGCGGCATGATGTATGGCACCATCGCTCCGGCCGACGGGATGTAAGTGCAGAATGCTCCGGTGACGCCCCGACTGGCGGCGTCGGTCATGGTTTTTCATGCGGCACCGGATGGGCCTCGTGTTCTGTATCTCCGGCGTAACACCAAACTGGCGTTTCATGGAGGCTATTGGGTCTTTCCTGGAGGCAGAGTTGACTCTTGCGATCGCCAGGGCGAGGACGGTGCTGGCGCCATCACAACCGCTAGGCGAGCGGCTGTGCGAGAAGCGGCTGAGGAGGCGGGACTTGACATGTCTCCGGACGGACTCGAGGTCGCTGTTCACTGGACTACGCCACTCGACAGCCCGATCCGTTTTTCGACGTGGTTCTTCGTTGGCGAAGTCGCAAGCTCCCACGTTCAAATCGACGGGCACGAGATTCACGAGTATCGATGGCTTCGCCCCGCTGACGCGTTGCATGCGCAAGCGGCTGGAACAATGCGACTGGCGGGACCGACGTTTGCATTGACCACTCGGCTTGCGGCCTACGCCAACGTTGGCGCGGCACTTGCGGCTGTTCGCGAGTGGCCACAGGAACGGCTTCTTGGTTGTCTGCATGACGTTCCAGGCGGATGTGTCGCGATTTACGAGCAGGATGTGGCCTACGAAAGTGGAGGCCGAGACTTAGATGTAGTCGGGGCTCGCCACCGGCTCTGGATGGTTGACGGGGGGTGGCATTACGAACGGAATTTCTGAACCCCGAACTGATTCTAGAAACTGACACTCCGTTGTCCTATTTCGATATTGGGCTTTGTAGCCTCATAGTTTTCGTTGGAGCAACCCTTCAGGGGTCAGTGGGATTTGGCATGGGGTTGTTCGCTTCGCCTATCTTGATCCTCATTGATGAGCGTTTTGTTCCGGCACCGATTCTTCTTGCGACCTGGGTGTTGACCACGTTTCTGATTCTGCGCGAGCGTCATGCGATCGATACCCAAGGCCTTCGGTGGGCTGTGAGTGGTCGGTTGCTGGGAACCGTCTTGGCTGCGACGATTTTGGCGTCACTGCCGGCGGATTGGATGGAACTGGTCTTTGGGGGGCTTGTGTTACTTGGAGTGGCTATGAGTGGCTCGAGCCTGCGACTAGAACCGAGACGCGACGTGTTGCTGGGTGCCGGTGTTTTATCTGCGCTCATGGGTACTATTGCGTCGATCGGAGGCCCCCCGATGGCGCTGGTGTATCAAGATGCTCCCGGCTCACGCCTTCGGTCGACTATGTCGAGTTTTTTTTGGATCGGAACGGTCATGTCGCTGCTGGCCCTTCGTTGGGTGGGGCGCTTTGGCCAAGAGGAAATTAGACTGACGCTGGTGATTGTGCCCGGAGTGCTGCTTGGTTTCTGGGCTTCGCGTTGGACTTCGCCGGTCATTGACCGGGGTTATACCCGTGGCGCGGTCCTGGCACTCGCGGCTGCTGCCGCTGTTGCGGTGATCACGCGCCAGGTTGTCTGAGTTTCGAGTGTTCAGATGGGACTCAACTGGTATCAGTTAACCCATTCTTGTGTCCGTACCTCTCTCGCTCACGATGTCCACCGCTGACTGTGGAGTCTGGGACAGATTGTGTCTATTGTTCATCCATGTGTGGATATCGATAGTCAGTTGGCGGAATAAAGTTTTCCTTTGTGGTTCTGGTGCTCACCCAACGAATTAAGTTGAGATAGCTTCCAGCCTTGTCATTGGTGCCTGAGGCTCGAGAGCCGCCGAACGGTTGCTGTCCAACCACGGCTCCCGTTGGTTTGTCGTTGATATAAAAATTCCCGGCCGCGTGCCGTAATGTGTCCGAAGCGAGATTGATCGCCTGACGATCTCTCGCGAAGATTGCTCCGGTCAATGCGTATGGTGATGTGGTGTCGCAGAGACCGAGCGTGTCTTCATAGGCGTTGTCTGGATAGACATAAACAGTTAATACCGGACCAAACAGTTCGGTTTCCATCGTCTTGTAGTGAGGGTTCCCGGTCTTGATGATCGTTGGTGCAATAAAAAATCCCGTGCGATCGTCACAATCACCACCACAAATCACCTCCGCATCCGCATCTGCCTGCGCTGCCTCGATATGCGCTCTCAGTGAAGAGTACGACGGACGATCGATCACGGCGCCCATGAAATTCGTAAAGTCGCAAACGTCGCCGTACGTGATCGATTCGACTTGCTGACATAGTTGGTCGCCGTGTGAGTTCCAGATGCTCTCAGGAATATAGGCTCGGCTGGCAGCACTACATTTTTGCCCCTGATATTCGTAGGCACCGCGCACCAGGGCTGTTACCAGTTCGTCCGGGTCAGTCGAGGCATGGGCGAAAATGAAGTCTTTGCCACCAGTCTCGCCGACAATCCGGGGATAACTCTTGTAGGTTGCGATATTCGCGCCTACGGTCTGCCACATACCTTGGAACACTTCCGTGCTTCCAGTGAAATGAACGCCCCCCAAGTCGGGATGACTCATTGCGGGCTCACCGATTTGTCCCCCGCTGCCAGGGACCATGTTAATCACGCCGTCTGGCAAGCCTGCCTCTTTGAGAAGCTGCATCAACCAGTAGGCGGCGTAAACTGCTGTAGAGGCCGGTTTCCATATCACCGTATTGCCCATTAAGGCGGGGCTGGTCGGGAGGTTGCCGGCGATACTCGTGAAGTTGAAGGGTGTGACGGCAAACACAAAGCCTTCGAGTGGTCGATACTCAACGTAGTTCCATATCCCTGGCGCACTCGCCGGTTGTTGTTCATAGATCTCTGGCATGTAGGAGGCATTAAACCGCCAGAAGTCGATCAATTCGCACGCGGCGTCAATTTCGGCCTGTAACACAGTCTTACTTTGGTTGAGCATGGTCGCCGCATTGATTATCGGACGATACTTCCCGGCCAGGAGTTCTGCCGCCTTCAGAAAGATTGAAGCTCTTGCTTCCCATGGCATTGAGGCCCATTCTTTCCTGGCTGCTGCTGCTGCGGCGACTGCCTGGTTGACTGTTTCGGTATTACCTTTGTGATAGGTAGCAATGACCTTTTGGTGGTCGTGAGGTAACAGGCACTTTCCAAGGTCCCCGGTGTTGACGTCGTGTCCACCAATAATCAATGGAATCTCGATTTGGTCATCTGAAAATCGCTGGAGTTGGGCCTTAAGAGGGCCTTTTTCCTGTGAACCTGGTGCGTAATTCAGTACCGGTTCGTTGCGTGGAGTTGGGACTGTGATACGAGCATTCAACATCTAGGACTCCTGGTTAATGTCTGACGCTGTGGTTGCCGAAAAATTTCCGCTATCTGTGCTTAGTCCGTGACAATGCTTCCACGAATAGTAGTCGGTGGCAAACCGGCCACCTAAGACGTTTCCATACAACCAGTTAGGTCACGCGGTTAGACCACTGTGAGGGATGAAGCCAGTTAGGGAATACACGCCATGCGGGCCGCATTATAGCAAAGCGGCTGGAGAGAACTCGTTACCGTCGACTGTTTTCAATCCCATCCTTACTCTTATGGACTGTGCGACTACCGTAATCGTGCAGCGCGTGCAGGCTGATCAGATTGCTCATTTTGTCCAAGTAAATGGATCGAACCAATATTTTGAATGACTTCTCGTGCTGCGTTTGGCTGAAAGAGTCAGACAAAATATGCAGCTATACACATAACTGCAATAGTTGCACTGCCTTACACCTAAAACTGCCTGATGCGTATTTTTTCTAAATTAATGTCACCACATTGGAACGTAACTTGCACTATAATGCTACGTTCTCCGGAGGAGTGTCTCCGGACCACGGCGCCGTATGTGCGTCTCGGGTCAGGATGAGACTTCGCCGGGGGAGTAATCTTTTGGCGCCAGGTGTTTGATTTATTGGGCTTACCTGGAGCCTTTAATTGATGCGTAGCCCAAGGAGGAATACTGATGCGAAGGACCTTTACTACTAGCCCCGTTGGTCTGG
>CAZWIL010000035.1:0-16453 GCA_964634175.1 uncultured Vicinamibacteraceae bacterium | reverse complement strand
TTACGGCCAGTCGTTATTTAGCCTTTCTTTACATCTTTACCCAGGCCAAAAAAAATCACCTCGGTCCGTCGAGCGCTAGCAACCCTGGTAAAGCATCAATACCAGCCACAGCATTCCCACGGCCGTGACCGAAGTGACGGGTTCGATCTCGTTGTCGCAACAATTCGTCCACCGCGCCACAGCAAGCGGTTTAACATGGACGGGGATTAGCGTTGAGAGAGGCTCGTCAAGATATTTTGCATGCTGGAATATCGTCATCGCGATCTGAATTCGAGCTCTCCTCAAGTTTCCTTTTCGGTGTAAAGAACATCGCTGTGGTTCCGCCGAGCGGTAGCGACTCTGGCAAATCATCCACATCATCCCGCGTATTTCCACGGGTAGCGCGTAGCTTTTTAATTTCCTTCCGAAATAACTCAAGGTCCGGTCCCTTTTTAGAAGTTGGCATATCTCTCCTCCCGTCAGCTTTCGATCGGAGTAGCTCCTTTCGAGTGAATTCCTCGCGAATGGTTCCGAATGCCGTGAGCATCCGGCTGGCTGCGCCACCTTGTGTCCCCAGAGGATGGGGACTGAGCAAAGGTTGGCGGCGGGGTCGCCGAGCCAGGTCTCTACCCCGCACTCTCCATTGCATCACAACTGCCGAGGGCAGCCGTAAGAAATAAGTATACTATATACAAATGAAACAATCAAATAAATTTATATGTGTGCCTGTGTGAATTCGTCAAAAATAGATCATGGCCGCGCTCGACCAACTCATCACCGTTGAACCGACCGCCAGAACGAGCACCGTGTATTCGCTTTATATTCGTTTTTTTTAGAAGCTTCTCTTTTCCAACACGACCAATTCGCTGCTCAGCGCGCCAACCAATGCATGTCTACTCCGCACCATCAGTGGCGGCTCTACGCCGGGCACCTCTGCATTTTTTGCAGAACTCCTACGAAACAAACCCAATAGACCTTGTGGTTTTACAAACGCTTGCAGGTTGCGAAGTGAAGTAGGACTCATTCGAACCGCCCGAACTGTCAATATGTCGTGGGCTTCGTGTAATTCAGGGCGAGACAACAGCGCTTCGTATCTGCCCGTCTCAACTTCAACATTTGAGATTTCAAGATGGCGACATGCCTCGCGCAGAAAAGCCGCCTTTCGGATCTTTGATTCCACCATCCGAACGAACAACCCAGGAGAAACCAGCTTCAATGGAATTGCCGGCGACCCCCCACCCGAACCGATGTCTATCGCCGTTCCCTTTTGCGGCAGGTATTCGGCCGCCATCAACGGCTCAATAATCAATCTGTCAAGACCACGGTCCTTGTCGTCTAGCCCGGTCAGGTTGATACGCGCGTTCCACTTCCGGAGAAGTTCTACGTATTCACTGAGCCTAAGAACAATCTCGCCGGGCAACTTGAGTCCGGCTCGCTCCGCACGTCTCTCAATCCGATCTCTAATAACGGTAATACTCTTTGTCATACCGAAGACTAGGTCTCTCGATCAAGCGGATTTTTTTCTTTGCCGGCCAAGATAACTCCCAATCACCGCAACCGCAGCCGGCGTCACGCCCGGGACGCGTAGAGCGTGACCCAGTGTTCTTGGGCGAATCTCCGAAAGCCGTTCGACCACTTCGTTGGAAAGACCAGGGATCCCAGAATAGGCGAAGTCAGCAGGGATTGACCGCGTCTCCTGACGTCGGCTCCGTTCCACCGTTGCCTGCTGGCGCTCAAGGTAACCGGCGTATTTAAATTCGGTCTCAATCGTTGCAAAGTCAATTCCTGATTGACTACCGTCGGACTCCAAAGTGAGTTCTTGCTGATCAACAAGGGTTTGGAGTCGAAGTCCCGGTCGACGTAAGGCCTGGTCGGCTCGCACACGCTTACCTCCACTCACGGTGACAACAGTTTTCCTGACGGTCGCCATGTTCCGTCTAAATCGCCCTTGACGATCCTTAAACCGCAACCACCTGTCGTCATCAACAAGGCCTTCGACCCGTCCAATCTCCGTCAATCGTAAGTCAGCATTGTCAATCCGAAGAAGTAGTCTGTGCTCAGCACGCGACGTGAACATGCGATATGGCTCAAGACACCCTTTTGTTGTCAAATCATCTGCGAGAATACCGATATAGGCCTGGGCTCGCCCTAAAACAATCGGTGCACGCCTGCGGACCAAGCATGATGCATTGAGCCCCGAAAGAATTCCTTGGGCGGCCGCCTCTTCATAACCTGATGTGCCGTTGATCTGGCCGGCAAGGAACAGGCCGCCAATCTTTTTTGTTTCAAGAGTAGGGTGGAGTTCTGTTGGCTGTACAAAGTCGTACTCGACGGCATAACCTGGACGCATCATGACGGCATCTTCCAATCCTGGGACAGCGTGAACTATGTCCGCCTGAACTTCACGAGGAAGACTCATTGAAAATCCATTGACATAGATCTCGTCGACGTCCAAGCCTTCCGGCTCCAAGAAAATATGGTGTCTTTCTCGCTCCGGAAAACGCATCACTTTATCTTCCAGTGAAGGACAGTAGCGTGGTCCAATGCCTTTAATTTTTCCGTTGTAGAGTGGCGACTCCTCGATATGTGACCGCACCAAAGAATGGATTTTGTCAGTCGTGTGCAACGCGTGACATAGGACCTGCGGTTGGTCAAGACCATCTGTTAGAAACGAGAAGGGAATGGGGGGATCATCCCCGGGAGCCTTCTCAAATTGGTCAAAATCGATACTGCGTCGGTCCAGCCGCGGTGGCGTACCTGTTTTGAGTCGCCCCCACCGCAAACCAAGTGATTTCAGCGACTCAGCCAAGTCTCGGGATGCAGGCTCTCCATGTCGCCCGGCTGAATGCGTTTCGGGGCCAATATGAATCAGGCCATTGAGAAAGGTTCCCGTGGTGACGATTAGAGCGCGACAGCTAAATCTCTCGGCGTCTCTATCACCCTCAAGGCTGAGCCCGGCAACTGCACCATCCTCGATCAGTATCGAGCCGGCTCTACCGATGATCCACTCGATTCCAGACTCACGGTCTAACTCTTCCTTCATCCAGTTACCGTAGCGTCGTTTGTCGGCTTGCGCACGAGGAGACCAAACAGCAGGACCTCGACTTCGGTTTAAAAGTTTGAATTGAATACCGGTCGCGTCGATCGCTCGACCCATCAGACCTCCAAGTGCATCGATCTCGCGCACAAGGTGACCCTTGGCCGTGCCTCCCACCGCTGGGTTACAGGGCATGTGAGCTACCGTATCGGGTGAAAGAGTGCAGAGTCCCACGCTCAGCCCGACCCGCGCTGAGGCATAGGCTGCTTCACAGCCCGCATGTCCCGCGCCGATAACAATGACATCGTAATCCTTCATAACCGCATCAACGCCATTTACGGAGTCAAAGGGTTTCCCCCAAGGCGCAACCCTTTGAACACTCTTGAGTTTGGTCTTTGCATAGGAATCCGTCTCACCGGCGATTCAACACAGCTTACTTTCCTATGCAAAATTCCGAAAAAATTCGATTCAGCACATCGTCCGGAGTCCGCTGGCCCGTCACAGCACCTAGCGCCCGTTGCGCATCAACCAAATCAGAGAGCAGAAATTCCTCAGGAGCTTTTGCATCCGCTGCATTCGCAGCCCGAAGCAACGCCCCTTGAGCCTGCTCAAGTAACTCTATATGTCTCAGATTCGTTATCGCAGGTGGATCGCGAAGTTCTTCACCGGCCAGCAACGTCTTCGTGATGGCGTCGGATACCCGAGTCATTGCGTCCGGCGAATCCCCGAGAAGGGAAACGGGAACTACGTTCTCAAAATTTTCTCCTCTGTCTCCATCGATCTCAGTCCACGCCGCCGGCAGGTCAGTCTTATTAATCACCAAGAGGCGGGCAAGAGTAGCGGTATCTGCCATCAGCTCTGTATCTTCTTTCTCTAGCGGTCGAGACCGGTCAAGAACAACGATGACCATGCGCGCCACTTTCAACGCCGCCTTCGCACGGCGCACTCCTTCGGATTCGATAGCGTCCCCAGTGGCACGAATGCCAGCAGTGTCGACCAAGGTTATTGGGATGCCGTTCAAGTCAAGCGTTTCGGCCAAGAGATCCCGTGTCGTTCCAGCCACCTTCGTCACAATAGCGCGTGGACTTCCCAGCAGCCGGTTAAATAGCGTGGACTTGCCGACATTCGGCTTTCCAAGAACCACCACTTGGCCACCCTCGCGAATCAGACGACCGCGCTGTGCGTCAACCAAGAGTTGTTCCGTCCGCTCTATGAGTTGGCGAATGGAGGTTCCAGCTTCATCAACGTCCACAAAGTGATACCCCTCTTCGGGAAAATCGATCGACGCTTCCAGTCGAACAACAAGGTCGAACAACGCGCTCTCTATTTCCGAAATCGGTGCGGTAATTGTTCCCTCAAGTTGATCGAATGCCGCCCGAGCTTGGAGGGGCGTTACGGCGTTGATGAGATCGCGGACGGCTTCAGCCTGCACAAGGTCAATCCGTCCGTTCACGAAAGCACGCAGGGTAAACTCTCCAGCCTCAGCAAGTCGTGCCCCCGCACCCACCGCCAGTTCGACAATGCGTCGGAGCAGAACAGGGCTACCATGGGCACTGATTTCGACCACATCTTCTCCGGTGTACGATTTGGGAGCAGGAAAATATGTGGCCAGGACACGGTCGACCGGCTGACTTTCTTCCCCAGCGACAACCACGGTCACCGTCGCAAGCCTAGGCTCTAACGGAGAAGTGCGCTGCACGATCGCCTGAGCTGTCGCGGTCGCATCAGGCCCGCTAATCCGGACGACACCAATCCCTCCGGGCCCTGGAGGCGTAGCCACAGCCGCGATCGTGTCGTCCGGCACGTACATAATGGACCTGTGCGTAAAACTACAAGACCAATCCCGAGGGTCTTTTTCGACTCACTCCTCCGACGTAATGACGACGGTTTTCATGAATGCGTCACCGATACTCTCGGACGCTGCGAGTGGGTCTTCCGCAAGCGCCAAGTGCACAATTCGGCGGGCATACGGATTTAATGGACCAATTTCCTGAGGGAGACCTGTTTCTCGGGCGCGTTCAGCAAGCAATTTTGCTGTCTCTCGTAACTCAGCATCCTTCGTTTTTCGATAATCCAGACAATCAACGACTATGTGGCGGCCGGGGTGGTCTCGTCGAAAAGCTGCGTTAACCACATGCTGCAGAGCATCAAGTGCCGCAGCTTTACGCTTCACCAAAACCTCACAATCCTCGCCAACAATCACAATCCTAGTTCCGTCTTCGAGCGGCTCAACCGAGACTTCCGCCGAGAGCCCCATCGCGCGGGTAACCTCTTGAACAAATTCGATCATCTTGGCGCTGAGATTATCTGTCACATCATCCTCACTTCGGCTCTATGGGCCTGTCAGCCTTCTTGGCTGATCCCTTCTTATTCTTGACCCGCCCTTCCGCCGGCGGCCGGACGATTCGCGTGGTCGGCTTTCCAATAATGCGATTGGTCACGATCTGTTGCCCTATTCCAAATAAATTACTCGTCAGCCAGTAGATCACCAAACCGCTTGGCGCCCAGAGAAAGAAAAACGTGAACATCACCGGCATAAACATCATGATTTTTTGCTGCATTGGATCAGCGGTGTTCGTCGGCGTGAGTCGTTGCTGAAACAACATCGACGCTCCCATGATGACCGGTGTGACATACAGTGGGTCGTGAACCGACAGGTCGGTGATCCAAAGAGTAAAAGGCGCTCCTCGGATTTCAATCGCCATAGACAAGAGCCGATAGAACGCAAAGAGAATCGGCATCGTCAGAATCATGGGCAGACAGCCTGCAACGGGATTCACTCCGTTCTTGCTATACAACTCCATGATTTCCTTTTGCATTTGTTGTTTTTTGGGATCAGTCGCTTTTAGAGACCCGTAGCGATTCTGAATCGCCTTCATGTCGGGCCCGAGCTCCGCCATTTTCCGCATGGACACGACGCTCTTGTGCCGCAGCGGAAAGATGATGATATTGACTAGAATCGTTAACAAAATGATCGAGAAGCCGTAGTTGCCCACCCAGCCATATACCCATTTCAGGGAGCGGTGCAGCGGCACGACAAGAACGGAAAGAAAACCAAAATCGATCGACCTCACCAACGGACCCGAGGCCTGCTCAAGAAGATCGAAATCCTTTGGGCCTATAAAGAACGT
Source organism: uncultured Vicinamibacteraceae bacterium (assembly GCA_964634175.1). Taxonomy (GTDB): domain Bacteria; phylum Acidobacteriota; class Vicinamibacteria; order Vicinamibacterales; family UBA8438; genus CAUZIB01. The sequence continues at coordinate 10,306 of CAZWIL010000035.1, read as the reverse complement.
GAGGTCATTGACTCCATCCGGCACTTGTAAGTCAAAAGCCATTAGGTCCCGGACCTCTCCGTCCGGCGATTCTGGTAACAGCTGAACGGGGCGGTAAGTGACAGCTACCTGTCGTTGTTGAGGCAAGGCCGCGGCGATGAAGTAATGATTGTCAACACCAACGAAATCAAGCAGGCCCTCTCGCAAGGGTCGTTCGACCACATCCGCTCGATCAAACCTTTCGATCGACGGTTCTGAGAAAACACCCGCTTCGGAAATACGGCCATACATAACCCCGCCGTTGGGTTGTTGGTACACAAACTGACTTACCGGAGCTCCTGCTCCACCCAGAGCGGGCCCCCACTGGATGGTCGGTTCAAGATTTTCCTGTCCCAGCTTGGCGTCAACTGTCAACCTGACTACGTAGGGGCTGACCGTCGGATCGAAAGCATAGGTCTTCCTGATCGTAAATCCACCAGCATCCTGATATTCGAAGGTCAGAGTGTCTGTCTGGCCACTCAATCTCAACCCAGGAGAACTTGATCGATAAAGGGCCTGATCAGCCAAATAGGTCAATGCCTCATCATCGAACTTAACCGTAAAAGGCCACACCTCTTCTGCCGGAAGATCGCCGGAAACCAGTTCAACGGGTTGGCCTCCAGTGAGATACTCCTTAAGCTGCCAACTAACCAACTCTCCACCCCGATTAGAAAAGACAGCCCGAAAAAAATCACTTTCAACAGTTATATCCCGTGGCTCACCGTCGGAAACGACCGGTTCTGGCACGGGTGGACCGGCCGGCGTTACTCGGCTCTCCTGAGAACGGGGTAACTCTCCCGGCTGAGCGGCGGTCTGCGGCAAAGAGGGAGATGTGGGCGCATTTGAGACCTGTCCCTCCTGCGTTTCCCCCATTGGTGCGGGCTCAGACGTGGGAGGGGGAGGCACAAGAAAACTCTGGTAGGCATAAAGCACCAGAAACGACAAAAAAACGGCAAGGAGAACTCTTTTCTCCATTCGATGCTGGCCTCGTTATCTAGATCTAGCGTTGCTGGGGCCGGCGAGGTTCCGGCACTTGGTCAAGACCGGACTCACAGAATGGGTGACAGCGCGCGAGTCGCAGCACAGCCAACCAACTCCCTCTCAAGGTTCCGTGTTTAATCAGCGCCTCTTCAGCATATGACGAACAAGACGGCACAAATCGGCAAGATCCTGTAAATAGTTGCGAAAAAAAGAGTTTATATATTTTCAGTAGCCAAAGCAGCGCCTGTGTAGAGGTGCTCGTCGTGCTTTCAGCAGTGCCTGAGGTTCTATTAGGAACGCGCATATCGTCTCAGTGTATTGAGATAGTCAGCCTGAAGAACGTCAAACGTTTTCTCGGAGAATCCAGGTCGTGGCAAGACAACGATGTCCAAATTGAACCCCTCGTATTCGCCTTTATTTAGCCGAAATATTTCACGGATCACACGTTTTGAACGATTCCGGCTTGTCGCACCACCAAGGCGACGCGTAGCAATGATTCCAAGCCGCGTGACTTCCAAGTCGTTGGGAAGCACAAAAAGCGTGAGGTGTCTTCCGCGTACCCGAACGCCCTGTTGTTGTATCCGCAGAAACTCTGGCCTCTGCCGAACGCGTTCTCGGCTAGACAGGGTTCTTTCCACTGATCTTAAGTTGTTTAATTACAACTGTTTACGAGACAGACAACCGCTTGCGCCCTTTAGCGCGTCGACTATTTAAGACCCGACGGCCGTTCTTTGTACTCATTCTTTTCCTAAATCCGTGAGTCCGTTTCCTCCGGCGGTTGTTTGGTTGATAAGTGCGCTTCATTCGGTCCGATCTCCATTTCCTACGCCGGTGAAACCACTTAGTTTATACACCGAACGGGAACTTAACATGATATCGAAGCGGTCTCTCGAGTGTCAACGATGACGCTATCACCATTGACCTAACTGGACCAGTTTCAAACTTGAGCGGTTGATTTTTCTGTCAATTGCCTGACTTGGAAGGGTGTGTTACATTCGCCGACCTAAATCATGGCGATTAGACAGTTTTCGGTGGTTTTCCACAACTGTGGAAGAAATTGTGGAAATTTCATAGCTTTCGCCCCAATCTAATATCGCGGGCTGTGCAGAAATGTAAAAGATTTAATTTTTAACGGTTTTAAAGCCTTTTTTGCTTCAATTTTTAGCATTTTCTATGGTTTCTTTGGTTTAAACAGGGCGAAGATTCACTGTTTCTCGGCGGTTAATATGACATCACACATCTGGAACGACATACTGTTGAAAGTTGAAACAAAAGTTAATCGTCATAGTTTTATCACCTGGTTCAAACCAACAAGTTTCGTTGAAGACACAGGTGAGGAACTACAAATTCGTGTACCAAATGATCTTTCTCGTGATTGGCTCACAAAACATTATGGCGGAGTGATTAAAGAGGCTCTTGTGGAACTCGGTCGAGAAAACCTCAAAATTACTTTTTCAACCCAAGGGAAGACTGGTTCCAATCAATCCAGTGAAAAACCAGTGGCCCCTTTCCGTGAGGATCCAGAGAAACAGCCTCTTCGACCCCGAGGACTAAATCCTCGATACAGCTTTGACACCTTTGTTGTTGGTTCCTCAAACCAATTCGCTCACGCTGCCTCTTTAGCAGTCGCCGAGGCTCCCTCTAGGTCCTATAACCCCCTATTTCTCTATGGGGGTGTGGGACTTGGGAAAACGCACCTAATGCACGCTATTGGCCAATACCTCTTAGACCAAAACAGCCAGCTAAAATTAACCTATATCTCTTCAGAACGCTTTATGAACGAAATGATTAACGCCGTTCGGTACGACAGGATTTTGGAGTTCAGAGAGCGTTATCGAACCATTGATGTTTTGCTTGTTGATGACATCCAGTTTCTAGCTGGAAAAGAGGGTACACAGACAGAGTTTTTTCATACTTTTAACTCGCTTTATGATGCGCAAAAACAAATTATTCTTAGTAGTGACTGCCCTCCCAACGAGATTCCTTCACTTGAAGAACGCCTTCGGTCACGGTTTAAATGGGGGTTGATTGCAGACATTCAACCCCCTGATCTTGAGACCAAGGTTGCCATTCTTAAGAAGAAAGCTGCTGCTGAGGGTGTACCTCTAGCTGACGGGGTCGCACTTTATATCGCCGGCCGTATACGTTCTAACATCAGAGAGCTTGAAGGCTCTCTGATCCGTTTGTTGGCGTATGCATCTTTAACCGGTAATGAGATCTCGTTATCTCTTGCCCAGGATGTCCTTCGCGATATCCTTGACCGAGAGGATCAAAATGTAAGTATTGAGATGATTCAAAAGTTTGTTGCTAATTATTACCACCTCAGAGTAACTGATTTAAAGTCTCGTAATAATTCAAAAACTGTCACCCAACCACGGCAGATCGCGATGTATCTCTCCAAGTCTCTCACCAAGCATTCTTTACCCCAAATAGGGAAAAGCTTCGGTGGTAAACACCATTCCACGGTCATTCATTCGATTAAGAAAATTGAAGAACGCCGAAAACTTGATCGAGATTTCCACACATTGATTAACAGTTTTCTTGAGTCTTTTAAGTAAGCGTTGTATTAAAAAAGAAAGCTTTATTCTTAGTTTATTAACACCATCAACAGCTTGATTCCTTTGGTCTATCTACAAGCGGATTGTTCTCAACAGGGTGTTGTAACTATCTGTAAGATTATTAACATTTATTTAAAACTGTAAGATACTGATAAATATAGATTTATATTCACCTAGCGACTTTTAAACAGACCTATATTCTTGTTATAATTAATATAGCTTTAAAAGATTAAAAGGTACTAACTTTAGCGTTCATGCTTTTTATGTGAACGTCCTATTTACGGTCCCCTCTACCGAGGTCATCAGTTACATGGAACTGACTGTTCGCAAGAATGATCTACTGCCAGAACTACAGTTGTTTCAGGGAATTATTGAGCGAAAAAACACCATCCCAATCCTGGGAAATATCTTAATTAAAGCTGAAGAAGACGGAACCGTTCAATTACTGGCAACCGACCTTGAGGTTGCTCTTCGCGGTCAAAGTAGCGCTACGGTCGCGAAGAGCGGTTCAATAACCATACCAGCGAAAAAACTCTATGAAATTGTTAAGTCGCTGCCAGAGACGGATATTCGGATTAAAGAGGGAGTAAAGGGCTCTGTCTCGATTTTGGCTGACCGGTTTGAATCAAGGATGCAAACTTTACCAAAGGAAGATTTTCCAACACTTCCTGATATACCTAATGAAACACCGGTTAAATTACCTCGCGCAGGGTTTCGCGAGATGGTTAACAAAACACAATTTGCGATTACAGGCGAAGACACCCGTTACTTTTTAAATGGCGCTTTGTTTTTATTAGAACCCGGAAAAATGCAACTTGTTGCAACGGATGGCCATCGCTTAGCCCTTGTTGAGACGGAACGGGAGAATACAGCTGGTGAAGCAGAAAAAAAACAGTCAATTCTTCCAAAGAAAACACTATGGGAACTCTCCAGGCTTTTAAATGAGGGAGATGAACCCATTGAGTATGTAGCTGGAGAGAACCACCTGTTTTTTAATATTGGCAGGAGGCAGCTCATCTCCCGGGTGATAGATGCACAATTTCCCGCTTACGAACGAGTGGTGCCAACAGGAAACGATAAAACAGTTGAGTTTGATCGGGACCGAATAACAAGTGTTGTTAAGCGTGTTGCATTGTTGTCCAGTGATCGGTCTCGAGCAGTGAAGCTTCAAATTAGTAGCAACCAGCTCGGAATTACCTCTAGTAGCCCTGAAGTTGGCGAGGCCACTGAAAGCTTTGCTGTTGAATATTCTGGTGAAGAGGTTGAGATCTGTTTTAACGCCCAATATGTCCTTGATTTTCTGGCGGTAGCTGATTCAGACACGGTGCAACTTCAACTTAAAGACGAAACGAGTCAGGCAGTAATGAAGCCAGTGGGATCAGAGGGTTGTGATTACACCTACGTCATTATGCCGATGCGTGTGTAATTAGGGAATTCACCACACGCAGACAACGCGATCACCTAACAGAGCGAAGGGATGACCCAACTGGAAAACCAGAACATTCAGACAACCGGTGCGTCCACAGAACCCGCCGTAAACCCTGCGGCCGCCGACGGAAACGAATACGGCGCCGACAACATTAAAATCCTTGAAGGTCTTGAAGCTGTCCGAACGCGGCCGGCTATGTATATTGGTTCAACCGGCGCTACTGGTCTCCATCATCTTGTTTATGAGGTCGTTGACAACTCCATTGATGAGGCGCTTGCTGGACACTGTGACAATGTCGCCGTGGTGGTGCACATTGATAATTCAGTCACAGTGAGTGATAACGGTCGTGGAATTCCTACTGACCAACACGAGAGTGGTAAAACAGCAGCAGAGGTCGTAATGACGGTCCTCCATGCCGGAGGCAAGTTTGACAGTGAAACCTACAAGGTTTCGGGGGGATTGCACGGCGTTGGAGTCTCAGTTGTTAATGCCTTGTCGAAATCCGTAGAGTTGGAGATTAGGAGAAATGGCCAGGTGTTTGGCCAAAGCTATAAACGGGGAACTCCTACAACGGCCCTTGAGGTGACCGGCACAACCAAACGTCGCGGAACCAAGATCACCTTTAAACCTGACGAGGACATCTTTGAAACCGTTGAGTTTAGCTTTGATGTTCTTTCGCGACGGCTGCGGGAACTGGCGTTTCTTAATGCAGGTGTCACGATCACGATTGACGATGAACGCACAGGAAAGAGTCATCGGTTCCAGTATGAGGGTGGAATCAAAGAGTTCGTCAAACACCTCAATGAAAACAAGACTGCTGTAAACCCAACACCGATTTATATGCAGGGTAACCGGGACGGAATTGCGGCGGAGATAGCTTTGCAGTGGAACGATGGCTACGCGGAGACAGTGTATTCATTTGCCAACAACATCAACACACAAGAAGGTGGAACCCATCTCTCGGGATTTCGGTCTGCGCTGACCCGCACCCTTAATGCGTATGCCAACAAGAACCAGTTGTCGAAAGATCTTAAAGACAGTGTTAGCGGCGACGATATTCGAGAGGGCCTAGTTGCGGTTGTCAGTGTGAAGATTCCGGAACCTCAGTTTGAGGGGCAGACGAAGACCAAGCTCGGAAACACGGCAGTCAAGGGCATTGTAGAGGCAATTATCAACGACAAGCTTGGTGCTTTTTGTGAGGAAAATCCCGCTGTAACGAAGAAAATAGTGAGTAAGGCGATCGATGCGGCGCGAGCACGGGAGGCAGCAAGACGGGCCCGTGACACCATACGTAAAGGGGCTCTCGACAGTAATTCTCTACCTGGTAAACTGGCCGATTGCCAGGAACGAGACCCCGCACAGAGCGAAATCTATATTGTTGAGGGTGAGTCTGCAGGTGGTTCTGCGAAGCAAGGACGAGACCGCCGTTTTCAGGCAATTCTTCCGATTAAGGGCAAGATTTTGAACGTAGAGAAAGCCCGCCCGGACAAAATGCTGAGCAGTGATGAAATTCGAACAATGATTGCTGCGTTGGGTTGTGGGATTGGGAAGGACGCCGTTGAGGGTGAGCCTGCAGGTGGTTTTGATCTCTCCAAGCTTCGGTATCATCGGGTTATCGTAATGACCGATGCAGATGTTGACGGGTCACACATTAGGACGCTACTGCTGACCTTTTTTTACAGGCAGATGCGCGCGTTGATTGAGCATGGGCATATCTATATCGCGCAACCCCCTCTCTATCGCGCAAAACGGGGTCGATCAGAGACCTATATCAAGGATGACCGGGCGTTGGAGAGCTGGCTAATACGCCGGGCAAGTGAATCGAGAACCCTACGTCTTCCACAACAAAAGAGGGAATTTTCTGGGTCCCAATTGGAAGACGTCCTTCACAAGGTTATGGCGTTTCGCAGGTTGATGCATGTGGTTGAACGTCGTGGCGTTAGCCGGGACGTGGTTACCGCGCTGCTATCGAGAGGAGCTCGAGATCGAGGGTTTTTCGCTGATAAAGCCGCGACTGAAAGTCTGGCTAGTGAATTAAGGTCAGCCGACCGGACTGTATCAGTGGGAACGGATGAAGAGCATAACGCCTTCGTTGTGCAGGTTGAAGACCGAACAGGTGGATATCCCAGTAGCCATACTGTCGGCGTTGACTTTGTGACGTCTGTTGAATACCGAGCCCTGCTTGACAGCTTTGAAGATAGCGATGTTCGCGCGCTGGAGGGCCCGTTGATTGTGTCCACTGTTCCAGCGAGGGATGGTGAAGGCGGTCCGGTCGAGGAAGACAAAACCCAGGATGTTGAGATTGGGTCGGTTGACGAACTGATCGACTTTTTTATCACTGCTGGAAAACGTGGCGTAGCAGTGAATCGTTACAAAGGTCTGGGAGAAATGAACCCCGATCAACTCTGGGAAACCACGATGAAGCCAGAGACAAGAACCCTTCTTCAAGTAAGGGCCGAGGATGACGCTGAGGCTGACTTGATGTTTACCACCTTGATGGGAGACCACGTCGAGCCTCGGCGTAAATTCATCCAGGATAACGCGCTCGACGTCAAGAATCTTGACGTATAGGAAATTCGCGTCGTCACCCTATGCCCAACACTGAAATTCAAACTATCCCGGTCAACATCGAAGACGAGATGCGGAACTCGTACATGGATTACGCCATGAGCGTAATCATTGGGCGAGCACTGCCTGACGTGCGGGACGGATTAAAGCCTGCGCACCGGCGCGTTATTTATGGGATGCGCCTGATGGGCTTGACGTCGAACCGGGCTTATCGTAAATGCGCGAAGATTGTTGGCGAAGTGATGGGGAACTACCACCCCCACGGAGATGCCAGCATTTACGACACCCTAGTTCGCATGGCCCAACACTTCAACATGCGGTACATGTTGGTGGACGGACAAGGCAACTTCGGATCGGTCGATGGCGATCCTGCCGCAGCCATGCGATATACGGAGGCCAAACTGCAGCGCTTGGCTGACGAGTTGATGGCAGACCTGGACAAGGAAACTGTTGACTTTGTTCCCAACTACGACGAAACCACGGAAGAGCCGACCGTTCTGCCGGCTCCATACCCCAACCTGTTGGTGAATGGATCGGCAGGTATCGCGGTTGGGATGGCGACCAATATTCCACCGCACAACATGCGGGAGGTAGTTGAGGCTGCTGTTTGGGTCGCGGAACATCCCGATGAATCGACCGAGGAGCGCACGCGTACCGCGCTCCGGCTGGTGGCCGGACCAGATTTTCCGACTGGGGGATTCATCGTTGGTCGAGCGGGAATTGCCCAGGCTTATAAAACCGGTCGGGGTAGTGTGCTGATGCGTGCTCGTACATCGATCGAAGATCACCCCAAAAAGGGAGGCAGACAATCGATCGTAGTGACGGAGATTCCGTATCAAGTAAACAAAGCGAGGTTGCTTGAGAAGATCGCTGAGCTCAAGCACAGCAAGGTGATCGAGGGCATATCGGACTTGCGCGACGAATCAGACCGGCAAGGAATGCGGATTGTTATCGAACTCCGCCGCGGGGAAGTGCCGGAGGTGGTCCTCAACAATCTGTTTAAGCACTCAGCTCTTCAGACGTCATTTGGCATCATCCTACTCGCGATTGTCGCAGGGCGACCGCGTGTGCTGCCGTTAGTTGAGGTAATTGAACACTTTGTCCAGTTCCGCCGGGAGGTGGTGAGGCGCCGAACGGAATTCGAATTACGTAAGGCCGAGGCCCGCGCCCACATTCTTGAGGGTCTGAAAATTGCCTTGGATCAGCTGGATGCTGTTATCCGACTAATTCGTGGTGCGAAGAGTCCACCTGAAGCAAGAACGGGTCTGATTGAACAGTTTTCCCTGACCAAGATTCAAGCTCAAGCCATTCTAGACATGCAACTCCAACGTCTAACCGGTTTGGAACGACAGAAAATCAACGATGAACTCACGGAGCTGCTGAAAACGATTGAGCGACTCAGGGCAATCTTGGAGAGTGAGCAGGAGTTGATGGATTTGGTAGTCAGCGAACTTCAAACTATTTCTGCGAGTCATGGAGACGAACGGCGTACTGAAATTGTTGAAGCGGCTGGTGATTTTCGCGTGGAAGACCTGATTGCCGAGGAGGATATGGCAATCACGGTCAGCAACACAGGTTATGTTAAGCGGACGGCCTTAACCGAATACCGAAACCAGCGTCGCGGAGGAAAGGGACGGCTGGGAATGCGGACCCGCGACGAGGATTTTCTTACTCAGTTGTTCGTAGCCTCTACGCATGCATATATCTTGATCTTTTCTGACCGAGGGCGCGTCTACTGGTTGAAGGTACACGAAATTCCGGATGTAGGTCCCGCCGGAAAAGGCAAAGCGATTGCCAATTTAGTCAGGATGGCTCCTGACGAGCGGATTGCCACCCTTCAGGCTGTTCGGCATTGGCCCGAGAATGACGGTGAGCAGTTTGTAACCATGGGAACAAAGCGAGGGATCGTGAAAAAAACGGACCTTCGGGCGTATCGGCGACCGTTGGCGAGCGGGATTATAGCGATGTCGGTTGAATCTGGAGATGCCGTGATCGGTGCCGAGCTGACCGATGGAAAAGAGGAATTGTTCATTGGCACGCGGGCGGGGAAGGCGATCCGCTTTAAAGAAGCTGATGTCCGAGCTATGGGTCGAACCGCGCGAGGTGTCCGGGGCATTAGGTTACGCGGTGGCGATGAAGTGGTCGCGATGACGGTCGTAAAGCCGAGCGGTATGCTCTTAACAGTTACGGCGCGAGGCTACGGAAAACGAACCGAGTTAGACGAATATCGCGTGCAGACTCGGGGCGGACTCGGCCTTAAAAACATCCAAACGAGTGAGAGGAACGGTCGTGTCACCGGCGTTGCCTATGTCGAACAGGATGACGAAATGATGCTCATTACCGAGCAGGGAAAGATTATCAGGATGGTAACGGGTGATATTCGGCCTATTGGTCGCGTGACGCAAGGTGTGCGGCTAATCGAAATCGACGAAGATGACCGTGTCGTCTCTTTGGCCCGGCTAGCCGAAAAGGATCTTTCGGACAAAGCTGACGATGATGGAGACCAACCGCCCCCCGAAGAGAGAGCCGACTAAAGGCCACCCAAGACTGAGTGAAACAGGTTCATTTCGACCGCGAAACACCAAACGATTTGAAACGGTGAGCTAGCCAAGACCTCCGAGAAACTCTAGGAGTAAATCACTGGTGATTTCAGCCTGTTCCTGCTGGACCCAGTGACCTGCGCCATCAACGAGGTGTACCGCACGCATATCTGTGCAAGCCACTTCCTGCATCCTCTCAAAGGAACCCGGGC
>CAZWIL010000034.1:0-16663 GCA_964634175.1 uncultured Vicinamibacteraceae bacterium | reverse complement strand
GGATGGACGAAGAAGCGTTTCAGAAAGGGACTGGTCCTGACCCGTTCTCACTGGATACGGCCACTTGCGTGACCGGTCTCGTAGACGAAATGGAGCAGTGAGGAGTGATGATGCAGAAGTCGCTTAACAGCTCGATAGTGGTCACGGCGCTTGTTGCTGCAATAGTGGGTGCTATTGTTTCGCTTGCAGTTACAAGTAATGCGTCCCAGGGGCAAACTCAAGGATCGAGTTCCCGTCCCTCCGAAACGCCTGATGGTCGGCCAAATTTTGGTGGTGTCTGGCAGGCGCTCAATGAAGCACATTGGGATTTGGAAGCCCACGAAGCTCGACCTGGGATGGTCATGCAAGATGGTATATATCCATATGAATATGCCAAAGTTCCAGCGGCACCAGTACTGGCACTCGGTGCTGCCGCTGGAGTCCCGGGGTCGATAGGTGTTGTGCAGGGCGACGGAACGATCCCGTATAAACCTGAGACTCTTCATGTCAAGCAAGAGAACAATGCAAACTGGATCGACCGGGATCCCGAGCTTAAGTGCTACTTGCCTGGGATACCGCGGGCAATGTACATGCCCTACCCGTTCCAGATTGTGCAGAGTGAGGATAAGATTCAGATGACCTTCGGGTTTTCAAACGCTGCACGCGTCATTCATCTGACTGATGTCACGGGTCCTCCAGACTATACCTTTATGGGGCATTCCGTCGGTCGGTGGGAAGGCGATACGCTGGTCGTCAATGTAGATTATTTCAACGGTAAGACATGGTTTGACCGGGCGGGAAACTTTCATAGCGAAGCTCTTGAACTGACCGAGCGCTTTTCTCCTCTGTCAGCAGATGCCATCTGGTATGAAGTGCAAATTACTGATCCGGAGACATTTACTGAGCCGTGGACGATCGCGATGCCTTTGTATCGCCGACTCGAGCCAAACGCGACGGCACTTGATTATCCTTGTATCGAGTTCTCGGAGGAGTTCATGTATGGTCACCTCCGTCGTGAACAATTAGTGCAGCGATGGGAGGGAGAGACGATCATCGTCGATATTACCCGTAAGATTCCAGCTGGTGATGCTCTGCATGATTGGTATCGGCGGTAGTGATAACTTATATAGGGTAGAAGAAAACTACTAGCTTGGTTCTGAACAATGGTTCTTGGGCGGCAATAGAGGGAGGAAACAACCATGAAAACGTTACAAGTAATTGGGGTGCTTATTGTAGTTGGTGTCATCGGTGCGTGGCTGGCGGGAAATCCTGCCACGGTGTCTGCGCATCACGCATTTGCGGCTGAGTTCGACGCCGAGAGGCCGGTCGAGTTCACTGGAACGGTGACAAAGGTCGAATGGGTTAATCCTCACGTCTGGATTCACATCAATGTGAACTTGGACGCAGGTGGACAAGAAGAGTGGGCATTTGAAGCTGGAACCCCAAATGTATTGTTTCGCCGTGGATTTACCAGGGAGTCGTTGCTACCTGGCACCGATGTCGCGGTGGATGGATATCAGGCGAAGGACGGCACCAATCGTGCTAACGGTCGGGACATCACTCTAGATGACGGCACCAAACTGTTTCTGGGTTCATCGGGAACTGGGGCCCCGTACGAGCTTGCTCGACCTGGTGTTGACACCGCGGATCCCGGTCAATAGCCGCTGCTGTATAGAGTCTGTTCGATAGCAGTTGCAGGGATTCTGTGCGTTGGTTTGAGAGTCTCTGTGACTGAGTATTGCCGCACGCCTCACGTGGCCAGTTAATGAGGTCTGATAGGTCCCTGACATCATCGACAGGCGAGGGGATATGTCTCTCGCCTGTCGCCGGTTTTGGCTTGGTGTCAGTCTTCTCGCTGGGTTTGTTTAGCCTGGCTTTTCTCACCGTTGTTCGACAGAACTTTCTATTTCAATGGTCGTTCTTAGTCCCTAGCATTACGCTCATCGGCTGGAGTGTTCTGGTGTTTGGACGCGCCCAGCGAAGAGGTGAGTCCTTCACTTTACGCGTGGTACTGCGGAAGCAGCACTATATTCAAGCGTGTGCCCAAGGGGCTTTTTTCTTGTACTGGGGCTGGTACTGGAGAACGGTATATGACTCGGCTTTTCTGATCGTTGCGCAGCTGCTCTTCGCGTACGCGTTTGATATGTTGTTGGCCTGGTCTCGGAGGACCAGCTACACGCTGGGATTTGGACCGTTTCCAGTTATTTTCAGCATTAACCTCTTTCTCTGGTTTGCCGACGACTGGTTCTATCTACAATTTGTCTTGGTTGCAGTTGGCTTTTGCGCAAAAGAGTTTATTCGCTGGAACAACAATGGCCGGCGAGTTCATATTTTCAATCCGTCTTCGTTCCCACTGGCTGTCGCGTCAATCTGTTTGATTCTTACTGGGACCACTGATATCACGTGGGGTCAAGATATCGCGATATCTCAGTTTTATCCTCCGCATATTTATATCGTGTTGTTCCTGGTGGCTTTGCCTGGACAGTATTTATTTGGCGTGGCATCGATGACGATGTCAGCTGTTTTGGCGACGTACCTGTTTGGCCTGGCTTATTTTGCTGCTACTGGCGTCTATTTTTTCTACGATTCGTATATTCCGATCGCGGTGTTTCTTGGAATGCATCTGCTGTTTACTGATCCATCAACAGCACCGCGGACGGAACTAGGCCGAATTATTTTTGGCGTGTTCTATGGATTGAGTACGGCGCTTCTCTACGTGGTGTTGGGTCGTGCTGGTGTACCGACATTCTACGACAAGTTGTTGCTTGTTCCGGTTTTGAACCTTTCGGTTCAACTGTTGGATCGGGTGGCTCGATTCCAATGGTTGCGTCAGTTTGATCCAGCGAGGCTTGTTGGTGCTGTTCGAGGTAGACCGCGACAGCTCAACCTCATTTATGTGGGACTGTGGGTCGTGACATTTTCCGTAATGAGCACAGTTCAGGGGGTAGGTGACCGACACCCGGGGCAGTGGGTTCCTTTCTGGCAGTCCGCTTGTAACGAAGGTCGACCCCACGCGTGTTCGTATCTCGCCAACATGCAATTTATTTTCTGCAGAAGCGGTTCGGCATGGGCATGTAACGAAGCGGGTATCCTGCATGTTCAGCTTTCTGAAACGGACGAAGACGAGATGTACCGCGATCCGTTAGATGCAGGTGGTTTTTTTGAACGTGGCTGCGAACGTGGTTTTGACGCCGCGTGCCAGAACTTCGATAGGCTATCTTCCGGTCTCGGTCCATTTGAACACGCGCCTCCGACATTAGATGATTACCCGATTATTCTTCGAGGTACAAAAGGACCTATCACCGACCACTCCGCAACGTTCCTCTACGACCGGGCGTGCAGGCAAGGGTGGGACGATACTTGTGGTTCAGATCTGAACGATTGAATGCCAACCGCTTCGACTACTTGATGTTTCGGTCTTGCCAGGATTGAAAGTGAGCGAGTTGCGCACACGTCGTCATTTAGGTGGTGCGGAAGGGGGGATTCGAACCCCCACGCCCTTGTGAGGCACAAGCTCCTGAGGCTTGCGCGTCTGCCAGTTCCGCCACTTCCGCGAATGGGGAGAAAATGACTGTCGAGTATAGCACCGGTCAGTTAGGGGTCTTTACGTTATGTGGCCGCGTTTACGCTGACGTAACGTGACCTGACCTGAGGCGACATCACATTTTTCTCCTATACTCGACTAAGACAAGATGGATCTTCTTGGATAGGAGGTTTCGACGTGGCATTCTCGCGTGCAGCACGATTTGTGCTCGCCTTTATCGGCTTTACGGTCATTGCTTCTCTTGGTGCTGCAGTTGTGGTCTTTACCTTGGCGACTGCGGGGCCCACTATTGAATCGCGGTCGGTACTTTGGTTACGTCTACCCTCAAACCTAACAGAGTACGTTCCTGAGAGTCTGTTGGGGCAGTTGATCGCTGGCCGACGCGATACGGTTAATTCTGTGGTGGAGGCGCTGCGAAAAGCCAAAGTAGATGAGCGTGTAGAAGCTGTCGTCGTGATTCCGTCATCACAGCTTGGCATGTGGGGCAAGGTTCAGGAGGTTAGGGAAGCGATATTGGACTTCAAGGAGTCTGGGAAGCCGATTATTGCGTATCTAGAGTACGGTGGAGGCCAGCAGTACTACCTGGCGACGGCAGCCGATAAAATTTTTCTCACGCCGACGAGTTCCGTGGACCTGGTGGGCGTGGCGAGTTACGAGTTGTTCCTTCGGGAAGCCTTGGATGCGGTTGGGGTGTATCCCGACATGTTACACGCGGGCGATTTCAAGACAGCATCGAATATTTATACCGAAACCACCTTTACCGCTGAGCATAAGGAAATGGCGGAGGCACTTAACAGAGATCTTTACCAGCAGCTGGTGAGCGGAATTGCTGAAGGGCGCCGCCTGACGGAAGGGGAGGTCCGTCAATTGATTGATGACGGTCCCTACCTTCCGGATGATGCTGTTGAGCAGCGCTTGGTGGACGGACTGCGATACGAAGATGAACTGCTTGGACAGGACCCACTGCCAGAGGAGGGTCTACGCCGACTACTGTATCAAGATTACCGTCTGGTTGATCCGCGGCCATTAGGACTTAACCAGGGTCCTGAGATTGCAGTGATTTATGCTGTCGGGACGATCACATTTGGTGCAAGCGGAGTTGATGTGTCAGGCAGTGAAGTGTTGGGTTCTGAAGCGATAGTAGCAGCTGTTCGGGAAGCGCGTGAAGATCCAGCGGTAAAGGCGATCATAGTGCGCATTGATAGTCCAGGTGGGGCGGCGGTGGCTTCGGACATCATTTGGCGTGAACTTGCACTGGCGCAGGAAGCCAAACCCGTGATTGCTTCGATGTCTGATCTGGCCGCGTCTGGGGGTTACTACATCGCGGCGCCAGCCGATGTGGTCGTCGCACAACCTGGAACGTTGACTGGTTCTATCGGTGTTGTAGCTGGAAAATTCGTAATAGACGGGACGCTCGACAAGCTTGGCATCAATGTCGAGTCGGTGACTAATGGTCGTCCAGCAGGATTTAATTCGATGTTCTTGCCGTTTTCTGAGGACTCGAGGGCGAAGTTGCAACAACAGATTGACGCAACCTACGAGACGTTTCTACAGCGGGTTGCTGAGGGACGTGAGATGTCGCGGGATGATGTCCACGCGGTTGCTCAAGGGAGGGTATGGACTGGTCGCCAAGCGCGAGAAAACGGTTTAGTCGATGAACTTGGGGGATTCAGGCGTGCTGTCGAAATAGCCAAGGAGCGCGCCGGAATTGCGACGGATCTTGAGGTGACTTTAGTGCCGTATCCGAAGCCACCTTCGTTGCTTGAGATGCTCAGTAAGGGTGTTGGAGGACCAGTTGCGGCAGCACGAGGTAGCCTGTCGGGTAGAGAGAAGGTGCAGGCAATCGCTACTTTGCCTTTCCGATTATTTCGCCCGAGTCAGCCGTTGGCATTAATGCCCGGCTGGATACCGATATTACTGAACTACTAGTTATTAATTGCTCGGCAATCCCACAGATCACAGAAGGGAGGAGAAAGGTGCGGCTAATGACACGTGAACAGGTCTAGGTTCCCGTTGCTTCTTGTAAGGCAGCCATGTCTATGTCCACTGCAAGGTTAGAGGCAACATCGCTCAGGTAAGCTCTGTAGAATTGAGCCTGACGTCTTTGCATCAGTTCGAACCGCAGGTTGTCCCGCTCGTTATTTAGCTGTTCAATTGTTGCCGATTCTCGCTCGACCACATGAACGATCGCCGCTAGGTTTCCTGCCTCAATAACACTACTGACACCACCTTCGGGTAACCGGAACGCTACAGCCTCGACCGCGGCATTTACACCGACTTCCGGGAACGCTTCACCTCTGGTAAGAAGTTCGCTGGATCCAACAGTCAGTTCCACTTCCTCTGCAGCCCGTACGAAATCTTCGACTGTTTGGAGGTTTTCCAACACGTCAGAGGCACGTTGTCTGGCAAGGCTCAAGGCTTTCTCCCTGAGGACATCGTCGCTTACCTGCAACCGAACCTCTTCAAGCGGTGGCAGATATGGGTCCTGAGTGTCGGCTACCAGTACGAACGCTGGGCCGACTGGCGTAGCTATCGGTCCATCCACTTGCCCTTCGTCGAGTTGGAACGCTCGAGATGACACTTCTGCTGCGAGACCCAAACCAAGAATCGGTTCGCCTGGCGCGGCAAATGCAGATTCTTGGATCTCAAGTCCTCGAGACGTCGCCGCACGTTCCAAGTCTTCAGGAGTGGAAACCTCGGCTGAGATCGCTTGAGCGAGAGCGGACGACCGTGCTCCAGCCCGCTCCTGTTTCAACGTTGTTGTGATCGCACTACTCACTTCAGAAAGCGGTTGTGTAAATTCTTCCTGTTTTTCAGTCACTTTTATGACGTGATAGCCAAGTGCACTTTTGACAGGTTCAGAAACTTCATCGACGCTGAGAGCGAAAGCGGCTCCTTCAATTTCCGGCAACATTCGCCCGCGTCCAAAAGTGCCTAAGTCGCCACCTAGTTCTATCGTTGCTTCATCTTCCGAGTGTTCTCTCACTAGTTCAGCGAAATCCGCGCCGGCACGTGCCTGATTCGAGAGGTCGAAAGCAGCAGTTTCGACCTCAGACTCGTCCTGGTCACCTATTCTGAGCAGGATTTGACTAGCGCGCACCTGCCCAGGAGTTCTGTATTGATTAATGTTGAAATCGTAGTACTCCTGAATTTCGAGTTCGCTTGGAGTGATGGCATCAGCCAACGCTGCTTCGTCGATTACGAGAAATCTGAGCTGGCGTTTCTCTGGTACCTGGTAAGACTGTGACTCATCTTCAAAGAACGCTTCAATATCCGCGTCGGTCACCTCAACTTCGTCACGGTAGTCATCACCACGAAATGCGACGACGTTTACTCTCACCTTTTCATTACGTCGGCGATGTTCATCCTCGATCTCGTCGTTCGAGACACTCACCCATTGGGTCACTGCCGTCTGCAGTCGTTGTATAAGTATTTCGCGGCGAATGTTTTCTTCGAATTCCGCAGTACTTAATGGGGGAGTTTGGACTTGAAGGAGTTGCCGATAGCGTTGTTCTCCGATGAATTGTCCGTTTTCCTGGAAAGCAGGAAAAGATAGGATCCTTTGGCGAACTTCTGCATCTGTCGCAACAATTCCTAGACGTTCAGCTTCTGATAAAGCCGTGTATTCATCGATCAACTGCTGCAGAAGCTGGCGATCTATACCGAGCGACCGGAGTAGTTCGTTGCTAAGTTCGCTTCCGGCTTGCAGTTGATATTCCTGAACCTGTTGCTGATAGATGCGCCGAAATTCCGCTACCGTGATCTCATGGTCGCCTATCTGTGCCAGTACATTTGTCGGTAGTGCAGTATCGGCCGGTGGTCCAAGTCCAATGCCTGGAACCAGGAAGATAAAAGCTAAGACGACGATGGCAAGGCTCCACTTTAGCCAACCCTTGTGCCGCCGCATTCCATCAAGCATGGTCATATGTATGATTGTATCTGTCCAAAGCGATTCGTGTCATCTTCGAGAGTGCAGACTGATGAGATTGGCTTGTAATAGGCGCCTATGTGTTATATTTGCTGGAGCCGAACGACTTAGGGGATTTGACAGAAGATCGGTGATGAATGGTGGCTCGCACGTATAGCTCGGCGGAAAGTCGCCCAGTGTCTTGGCCACGCGAAGGTTTAGAGGTCCCCGTCTTCCATGCTGAACACGATGTGCCAGTGCACATCGCTGCTCTGAAGCGCCACCGCACGGGCCAAGTAGACTGTTGTTCTGGAGATTGGGAAGGGCTTAGTGGTTCTGCCATCGATTGTGCCGCTGTTCCGCAGCAAGTTGCTCTAGTGCCGCCTGTCGATCTCGCTACTCGGGTGAATCGGGTTCAACCAATGTTACGAAGTTACTTGGCCCAGGTTGACACACTTCGGGACATGTATCGCTCGGTGAACAGTTCACTCGATCCTTTTCAGGTAGCGGCAGCGTTGGCGTTTCGGGTTGGAGTATGGTTGCCATTTGCGAGTGCTGCCGTCGTTAGCACCTGTTCAGAGGGTGACTCAATTGTCTGGGCAGACTCTAGCTTTGAATCAAGAATCGAAAGAGTGACCCGAATCGTTGGTGCTTGGGTGATGAATTATTCGCGGGAATATGGTTCGGCAAGTCTTCGTGATGACCCGTTAACGTGTGGTGGTCCAAATGTTGCCGCGATAGCTTTTCCGTTAATTTCTCGAGGTCGGACTGTAGCTGCTTTTGTAGGAGTCGATCATCGGCCGTCTCACATTGCCCCACGACTTTCAACTGCAACACTTGAGGTGATGCAGAATTGGCTCGAACCGGCAGCTGTGGCGCTGGATAATGCTTTTCGGATTCAACGCGCTGAAGATTTATCAATGACTGACGATCTTACGCAGCTCTACAACGCTCGATATTTGAAGCAGGCACTCCGGCGGGAACTAGAACGCGATTTCAGAAGCCACCGACCAATGTCATTGCTTTTTGTCGATTTGGACGGTTTCAAACGAGTTAATGATCACAATGGTCATCTGTGTGGTAATCGAGTACTGGTTGAGGTTTCCCGAATTCTTCAGGAATGCTCGCGAGCGGCTGATGCCGTTGTTCGCTATGGTGGCGACGAATTTGTGATTGTCTTGCCTAACACTGATCACGCCGGGGCTATGTCGATGGCGGCCAGAGTAAGGCAACAGATTCGTGACCATGTGTTTTTGGCAAATGAGACCGGCGGTCACCATTTGACGGCGTCGGTTGGTCTAGTGACCCGATCGGACACAATATCGACGATAGAGAAATTTATTCAAATGGCGATCGAGGCCATGTATCGAGATAAGCTGCAGGAACAAAATAGAGTGCAGATGGAAAGAACTACTTTGATAGAGGGAGTTGCGACTTGAATATTCGTTCGCTCCTTTCCGTGTTTTCGCAGGACCTCGCGATCGATCTGGGAACAGCCAACACTTGTGTATATGCCGCCGGTCAGGGGATCGTTCTGGATGAGCCTTCGATTGTTGCGATCAATAAATCCACTGGTCGCGTGGAGGCTGTTGGTAGCGAAGCGAAAGAAATGTTAGGTCGCACACCGGGTGACATCGTGGCTATTAAACCGATGAGGGACGGAGTTATAGCCGACTTTGACGTTACCGAGAAGATGCTAACTTACTTCATTAAACGTGCGCATAATCGTACTGTTTGGGTTCGACCACGTATTGTCATAGGTGTACCGTCTGAAATCACTCAGGTAGAGAAACGAGCGGTTATGGACAGCGCTTATAGGGCGAAAGCCAGCGAGGTATATCTCGTTGAGGAGGCAATGGCGGCAGCGATAGGAGCTGGGATGCCGATCACTGAGCCATTTGGAAACATGATTGTCGATATCGGAGGAGGAACGACCGATATTGCTGTTATTTCTCTAGCTGGAATCGTGTACAGCAAAGCGGTTCGGGTTGCTGGGAATGAAATGGACGAAGCAATCATTCATTACGTTAGAAAATCTTACAATCTGTTGATTGGAGAACGTACAGCAGAGCAGATCAAAATAACCATTGGATCTGCTTACACACTAGATGAGCCTGAAACGATGGAAATTAAGGGGCGCCATCTGATTGAAGGGGTGCCCAAGACAATCACAGTTAGCGATACGGAGATTCGTGAGGCGCTGGCAGAGACGGTTAACGTAATTGTTGAGGCGGTTCGAGTGGCACTCGAGCAGACTCCACCAGAACTGTCAGCAGATATCGTCGATCGCGGGATTGTAATGACCGGCGGTGGTGCATTACTCAAGAATATGGATAAGCGCTTGCGTGAGGAAACGGGTTTGCCTCTCGCGCTGGCCGAAGACCCACTTTCCTGTGTGGTGCACGGGGCTGGAAGGATGCTTTCTGACTTTGGTCTTCTCCGCAAAATTTCATCAAAGGATTAGCCTCCCGCCGATCGTGTATTAGTGATAGTTAAAGGTCGGCTTGGTGCCGACTTAAGTTGGTTCAAGAATAATCAATGGATCGTCGCCAGCGAACCGGATACCTCGTGCTGGCCGTAGTTTTGGCCCATGTGATTTTGATCTCTGTACAGGTCAATGCCGCACCGGGAACTTCCGTGCTGCAGTCCGTCACGTTCGGAGCCTTCACTGAGCTACAACGATGGGTTGCTTCAGGGCGGGATGGCGTTGTTGACATGTGGTCTGGTTATGTCGGTCTTCGCAGCGTGCGAAAGGAAAACCTAAGGCTTAACGCTGAAATTAGTGGTTTGAGGCTGGAGTTGCAAGAGCAGCGAGCGCTGGCACATCAGACGCGGAGCCTGGAGAGACTGCTTGAACTTCGTGAGACCGTAGCTTTACCTACCTTGAGTGCCCGAGTAATTGCTGCCGATTCGACGCCGTATTTTCGGACACTGACGGTCGATCGTGGTCGAGACAACGGTGTCCGAACAGACTTGGCAGTTATTGCACCTGCTGGTGTAGTGGGTAGGGTCGTGGGTGACCCAAGTTCACGCGCGGCGCAGGTGCAGCTGTTGATCGATCGAAACGCTGCGGCAGGGGCACTTGTCGAGAGAACGCGAGCTCCAGGTGTTGTAGTGGGAACTGACGATTCGAGACTGCTGATGATGGAGTATGTTTCCAATCTTGAAGATGTTAGGGTGGGTGATGAGATCGTAACTTCTGGCATTGATGGTATTTATCCGAAAGGTTTCAGAATCGGAAAAGTGGCCGATGTGGAAGAAGGCGTTGGACTATATCAGTTGATTCACGTCGAGCCGATCGTTGATTTTTCACAACTCGAAGATGTGCTCGTCGTGTTGAATTAACCGGTGGCTCGATCGCGTACGGGGAAGTGAATGAAAACGGCCTACGTAGCTATCTTAGTGACGGTCGCTTTGCTGGTTCAGACTACTCTTGTCAGAATCGGAGTGGGTGGTGGAACTCCAGTAGATCTGGTTTTGGTCGTAGTTGTCTTGACCGGATTGCAGCGTGGTCCGATTGTCGGGTTATGGACGGGTACTTTTGCAGGGCTGTTTCAGGACGCGTTGTCAGGGGGGATTATCGGGGTCAGCGGGTTGACGAAAACGATTGTTGGTGTCGGATCAGGAGTAGCGGGTTCTCGGTTTATCCTTGGCACTGTCTGGCACCGTCTGGGATTTGTGATCGGTGCTTCCCTCGTGCATGCGGTTTGCTATCTTGGTATCTACTCGCTGATTGGATTGGAGAATCCGATGTCGCCGCCTAATGCAGTCGGCATTGAAGCTGGACTTAATGGAGTTATCGGTATTTTGGGCCCGTGGTTGTTACGTGTGGTACCAGCGATGTTTCATCGTTTCAAACAAGGACGGAATCCGTTGAATCGTCGGCGGTGGATGACAAGTTAGAGAGCGTTGTCACGGTTGGGAAATTTGAACTTCAGTTATAGGGAGTAGTGGCCTAAAGATGTATGACGGATTCGTCTCGGCGAAGCGTGATAGAAATCGAAAATTATTGGTGACGTTTTCGATTGGAATAGCGCTTATGTTTGTTGCGCTGGCCGTTAGTTTTTGGAATTTTCAGGTTGGCCAACATGCGAGATTTTCCGAGATGGCTGAGAACAACCATCTTCGGACATTGCGACTTCGGGCGCCGCGTGGTGTTGTTTTTGATCGCGACGGGCGTGTTTTGGTTGAGAATCGATATTCGTTGAATATTTCATTGGTTCGCGAACGAATAGAGGACCTTGACGAAGCCCTAGAGGTATTGGCTCGAGTTACAAATGTACCGGTTCAGTCATTACATGATGCAGTCGAGAAGAATCAGACAGTTCCAGACTATCGTGCGCTGACCGTGATTTCTGATGCGTCGCTGGCACAGGTTGCAGCGGTGACGTCACGACGACTTGAACTCCCAGGCGTCGTGGTTGAGCAGATTCCGACTCGATTCTACCCTTCCAACGACTTGGCGTCTCATTTGTTTGGCTACGTTGGTGAGGCAACAGATGAGCAACTTGACACAACGACTGACCCGCGGGTGCGGAGTGGGGCGATTGTGGGCCAGTCTGGAGTTGAGCAACGATACAACGAGTTTCTGATGGGCGATGACGGCGAGCGACATGTCATGGTGAACAGTGTCGGTCGTGAGGTGGAAATGATCGACGAGGAACCACCTGATGCCGGTCGGCAGATTCAATTGACACTCGACTACGATTTACAGCGAGCAGCCGGCGCGGCCTTTCAGGCTGGCGGCTACGCGGGATCTGTGGTTGTTCTTGACCCGCGGTCGGGTGACGTATTGTCCTTGTTGAGTGTCCCGGGGTATGACCCAAACGATTTTGCCTTGGGCATTGATTCCGATACTTGGAAGTCGCTCAACAGTGATCTGCGTCTACCGCTCCAGAATCGAGCTTTGCAGGGACGTTATCCTCCGGGTTCAACTTTCAAGATTGTTGTGGCAGCGGCGGCTATGGAAGAAGGGCTCATAACACCTGACTTCAAGGTTGCCTGCCGTGGAGGCGCAACCTTCTTTAATAGGTTTTATCGATGCCATTCTGTTCACGGATCGGTCGGTCTTGACGAGGCCATTGAGAAGTCCTGTAATACGTATTTTTACACTGTAGGAAATATGCTCGACGTTGACGTGATCAATCAATGGTCGCAGTCGTTTGGTCTTGGCGTGATGAGTGGGATAGACCTGCCTCATGAGGTACAGGGATTGGTTCCCTCACGAGATTGGAAGCGCGAGCGATTCGGGGAGCCATGGTATCCGGGTGAAACGATCTCTCTGGCGATAGGTCAAGGTGCACTGTCAGTTACGCCCGTCTCTCTGGCAGTTATGATGGCGACTGTGGCCAATGGTGGAACTCGAATAAGGCCGCGGTTGCTTAAGGCAGTTAGGGATGACAATGGTTGGCGAGAGGTCGACGCCTTACAGACATTTGAGACTGTGGAGATGCAGCCAACGACGATTGACGCGCTTCGCAGAGGACTGTGGATGGTTGTGAACCATGAAGGGACAGGCGGACTTGCTAGGATCGAGGGACGTGATGTCATGGGTAAATCTGGGACTGCTCAGGTGGTCTCATTGGCTCGTCGTGCCGCGGCACAAGATGAGGAAGAAGAAGTAGACTTTCGTGATCACGGTTGGTTTGTCTTTGCCGCACCAAGAGACGACCCTCAAATCGCTGGAGTGGTGTTTGCTGAGCACTCCGACCATGGCTACTTGGCGGCGCCGATCGCAAGGCACATCATGGCAACGTTTTTTGCTAAGCAGGAGAGGGAACCGCTTCCTGTGTTATCCGGACCGTTGCCAATCGTGCCCAGGGTAGATGCAGATGGCCAATAAGAAGATAGACGCATGATAGATCGCCGACTGCGACCACATATAGACTGGGTTCTTCTTTCAACAGTCATTGCTCTTGCCTTGATCGGGTTAGTAATGATTTACAGCGCGACCTATGATCCGACGACTGAGACGGTCGGGCCTCAGTTATCGAGACAGTTATTGGCTTTGGCGATCGGCTTAGCAGCAGGATTTGTTTGTTTGCTGGTCGACTATCGCGTCATGACCGATCATGCAGGACTTATCTATGCTGGTCTGTTGGCGCTGTTGGTGTACACATTGTTTTTTGGCTTGGAGGTTAGCGGTAGTCGGCGGTGGATTGATCTTGGAATGTTTAATCTGCAGCCGTCAGAATTTGGAAAGATTGTCATTGCTTTGGTGCTAGCTGTTGTGTATTCAGAACAGTGGAGAAGAGATCGACGGATTCAAGATTGGGCGATTGGAGCAGCCGTAGTCGCAATTCCATTTCTGGTTATTGCCCGGCAGCCTGATTTAGGAACTGCTGTGACACTTCTTCCAGTTTGTGTTGCGATAATGATATTTGCCGGGTTCCGCCTCAAGTTTCTGGCCGTTCTTGCAGTGGTGGGCGTTCTATTTACACCGGTGGCTTGGACCTATGGGCTTGAAGATTATCAGCGGACGAGAATTGCGAGTTTCTTGGATCCGGAACAGGATCCGCGCGGCGCAGGTTATCAGCAGATTCAAGCTCGCATCACCGTGGGCTCGGGTGGTTTGACGGGAAAAGGATATTTAGAAGGAACTCAAAGCCAGTACAACTTTCTCCCGGTGGCACACAATGATTTCATTTTCTCGGTATTGGCTGAGGAACAGGGATTCCTTGGTGTGTTATTTGTGCTGGGTTTGTATTTATTTGTGATCCTGCGTTCGCTTGACGCGGCGCGGATCGCCAAGGACCAAGTTGGCATGTTTCTCGTAGTAGGCATTACTGCCGGTTTTGCGTTTCAAGTTATTTATAACGTTACGATGTCGGCCGGACTGGCTCCGGTAAAAGGATTGACGTTGCCACTGTTGAGTTACGGTGGTTCCTCGATCATCGCGACACTGATGGGGTTTGGGCTAATCCTGAACGTCAGGATGCGCCGTTTCACAAATTAAGAACCTGGAGCGGTGTGCTGGTCTCGACTTGTAAGGGGGCCACGCCACCGCACTAAGTGGATGAAGGACGGAACCACGATGACTGTTGGCATGACGTTGCACCGAGACAGTTTGGGGCTTCAAACGGCCGGTGTTTGGATCTATTCCGCCCGATGTTTTATCCAGTTCCAGGCTCTCATGGAGAGTATTTCGTATGAACAAGGAGTTAATAGTGTTCTCGAATCGCCACGAAACAATGGCGGCGATTCTCGAGGACGACCAGGTTGCCGAGGTTTTTGTTGAACGTGAAGGTCAACGTGGCGTCGTAGGCAATATTTATAAGGGCCGTGTTTCCAAAGTTCTACCTGGCATGCAGTGCGCGTTTGTTGATATTGGGCTGGAACGCGATGCCTTTCTGTATGTCGCTGATGTCATCGAGACTGGTGAGAAGTTTGATCAGCTTGAGGCAGGGGACTCTGACGATGACGAACTTGCCGCGGCTTCGCGTGACGACATTAAGTCGAGTGCTAAGTCTGACAAGTCGACCAAAATTGAAGAATTACTGACGGCTGGTCAGGAGATTCTTGTCCAAGTCGTCAAGGAACCACTCGGCACGAAGGGTGCGCGCATCACGTCGCACGTTACGATCCCTGGGCGGTTTCTAGTGTTTATGCCAACTGTCGATCAGATTGGCGTATCGCGACGAATCGACGAACGAAAGGAGCGAGTCCGTTTGCGGGGTATAGTGCGTAACTTTCGTGAAGAACACGGGTTTAATGGCGGCGTCATACTACGGACGGCGGCCGGCGGTCGCCCCGAGGAAGACATCATAGGTGACCTTAGATATTTTCACCAACTCTGGACAGAGACTCTCCAGAAGACCGAGAAGGAACATCCACCGGCTGTTGTGCATAGAGAAGAAAGCTTAGTGGCGAAACTATTACGTGATTTTCTCACCAGTGATTTTTCAGCGATCCGAATCGACGATCGTGAGGAATATAATCGCACTACTAGGTTGATTGAACGGATCATGCCGGATTTGATGGCTCGAGTACATCACTACGACAAGGACTTTCCAATTTTTGACGAATACGGAGTGCAAGCGGAGATTAATAAGGCACTACGGAGCAAGGTTTGGCTCAAATCTGGTGGTTATATTGTTGTGAATCATACGGAGGCGTTAGTTGCGATCGACGTCAATACTGGGCGATATGTGGGGAAGAAAACTGGCAGATTGGAAGACACCATTGTTAAGACTAACCTCGAGGCAGTGAAGGAGATTGTCAGGCAGATTCGCCTTAGAGATCTCGGCGGTATTATCGTCCTTGATTTCATTGATATGGAAGAGCGGAAGAATCGCCAAAAAGTCGCTCACGCTCTAGATAAGGAACTACGGCGCGATCGTTCTCCGTCAAAGGCGGTTCAGGTTTCAGAGTTTGGCTTGATTGTTGTGACGCGAAAAAGAGTGCGACAGAGTCTTGAGGGACAGTTTACTTCCCCGTGTCCTTACTGTTCTGGAAGTTCTGCGATTAAGTCCACGTCAACGATTTGCTATGAAATTTTGTCAGAAATGCGACGCATTGGAGACGCGTTTGGTGGTCGAGCGGTATTGTTACGCGTGAATCCAGATGTTGCGCGCGCATTGGAAGAAGAGGAACGCGGTGTTTTGAAGGAATTGCAGCGGTTTCTTGGTCCCGAGTTGGTCGTCCGTCCAGACATGCAATTGCACCACGAACAGTTCGATATGATGGCAATGTGAGTGACAGCAGGGAGCGACCTGCTCCGGGGGACAATCTTAGTTAAGTTTAGGTCTTACGGAAGATCAGGCCAACGAATTTGATCGAAGTTTCTAATACGGTCGTTGGCGACATGTATTCCCTCAGATCGCAGGAGTTCACGTTTAACCAGTGGGTCGCTGTACTTACCAACACGACCATTCGAATTAACCACGCGATGGCAAGGCACACCGGTCGTCCGACAATTTTTGAGAATCGTGCCGACAGCCCGCCATGCATTCGGGTGGCCTGCTAGTGCTGCCACCGAGCTATAGGTAGTAACTCGGCCGGGTGGCACATTTCTAACGACAGAAAGCACTCGTCGTTTGAACCTGCCGGGTTGAGGTGTCGATTGCAACACTTGCGTAATCGGTACTACCGTTTTTTCGATACGATTTTGCGCCAGATATCATCGATTGCATCAGCTTTCAGCATTTTGGTGGCGAATGCGATCTGTCCAGTGTGCGCAGCGTAATGGATAAGTTGATAATCAATTATCTCCATGTAACTCGTGGGGCGGGTTC
>CAZWIL010000033.1:0-16869 GCA_964634175.1 uncultured Vicinamibacteraceae bacterium | reverse complement strand
GACGAGGGTGAGATCGCCGAGTACGGCCATCAGGTTTTGCTCGGCACGGGGAAATTCATGCAACCAGAAATTAAAGCCTTGGCCGGCCACTGGGGCACCGTAAGTTCCGGAGGTCCATCGAAGGCGGACAAACGTAAATCGCCCATCGTATGGAAGAGCTGGCTGCCCCCAACCACTGGACCGCGCTTGCGCCAGCACCGCTGAATTGGCGCAGCATACAGCCACAAGGAGCAACAGGATTCGCCGAAACGTGTGAGTCACATTAGTGCTCTTACTAGATTGAAGGCTACCTCTTTTTGTGGGCCATCACTCGCACGCGGGTCAGTCGGTTGAGAGGTTAAGTGAGACAGCGTGGCTACTAACAACACTTATGACTCAGCTCAGTACCATCCAGTGCCAGTCCTCTTTTTTAGTCTCTCGCCGTAGCCTTTTCACGTTGTCGCTCACCGGTCAGGATGTTCGACATTGCGTAGTTGCCTTCGTGACACGAGTACTCGTAAATCCGATAGTCTGGGATTCTCGGCATCGGTCGCACAGCGGTCCAGGCGCTTGTATAGACCGACGGATCTTCCACCGTAAATTGATAGTCGATTAGATCGGCATTGATTCGTGTGAAGCGCTCCACCGCAGTTGTCTCGGACGACGACGGAAAGCGCAGGCGCGTTTGAGCACTATAGTTCGTGGTTTCAACGACCAGTGTGTCACCTTCCCAATGACCTCGGGAATCGCCGTTCCACTGTCGGATTGAAGGATCCAGCTGTGGTTGTCCGTCAAGAGGAATGATCCGCACATCGTGAATATTCTCCACCAGAATGGCAACGTATCCTGGTGACTGCACGATGTGATACGTGTTGTTGTAGCCGGTTGAGACCGGAGGTACACCGTGATAGGTAATGCATCGATCCCACGGGCTGCGGTCCAGCCACGAATCGGCTGGATGACTATCTCGGTATTCCCGCTCGGAAGCGAGACGTGCTTGTGTTGCCGGAGTCAGGGGTAGTCGACCGTCCGGAGGGTCGATAATAAGCGACGTTCGCAGACCGGGATCGATCGTCCCACGATCAAACCACAACGCATTGTAGTTTCCAACACTGCCGGGCTGGGGAGGTCGATCTACGCTTGTGGCGGCGTTACGACTCGCAGCCTCCTCAGGCGTGAAGAATTCACGATTGCTTAAGTCAGTTGGTCTTTGGAGGGGTGTCAAGCTGGCATACGACCAGACCCCCTGAAGATCAGGGTCTCCCCACGGGGTCCGTGGTGCATCGGAGGATTGAGCAACGGTTGGCGATGGCACCAGTAACGTGACGAGTGTGAAAACGACAAGCAGTCCGGCTACGCGATTGCCCATTTACCACCTCCTGCAATGATTTCCTGATCTTACTACTCGCCACGATAGACCTCTTTCAAATGTTCCGCAAGCATGTCCCATCTCTGTGGGGCCGACAGGCTCTTAACCTCTTGTGGAGTGATAGGTGACGTGCCATGATGAGGTCGGTAGTCCTAATCTGGGCGACCGAGAACTTTTTAAGAAGTCCCGCGATTCTTGAGTTAATTGAACATCGGGCGTGACAGAGAATCTGGTTGCCTCAGCACGATGGGTGCAAGATTTCCGTCAAATCGTCGAAAAACTGAAAGAGGTCTTGTTCTCTAACCTTGACCGCCCCTGTCTACGGTTAGCTAGGAGGAATTTCATATGCCAAGTCGTTGGACCAACATCGCGTGGGTTGTGTGGCTTAGTGGGGTCTGGTTAGTCGGGGCAACCCAACAACTAGGTGCACAAGGTACTGAAAACGGCGAGTGGCGCAGCTATGGGGGAGACATTGCCAATACGCGGTATTCACCACTCGATCAGATTGACGGCGACAATTTTGAAGAACTTGAAATTGCCTGGCAGGTTAAGACGGTGAACTTCGGACCCAATCCTGAGTTCAATCTGCAGTCGACACCGCTGATGGTTAATGGTGTGGTCTACTCGACGGCTGGGTCCCGTCGCTCGGTCATTGCCTTGGACGCTGGGACCGGCGAGTTGCTGTGGATGCATCGTCTTGATGAAGGCGAACGTGGCGCGGCCGCGCCACGACGGCTTTCTGGACGTGGCCTTGCCTACCGGGACGACGGCGGGAACGGAGAGATTTTCTATGTTACGCCTGGGTACCGATTGATCGGACTCGACGCGCGAACGGGACTGCGACTTTCCAATTTTGGCGACAACGGGATCGTCGACTTGAAGCAAGACTTTGACCAAGATATAGATTTGATCACTGGTGAAGCGGGGCTGCATGCGACACCGCTCGTGGCTGGCGACACCATCGTCGTCGGAGCTGCGCATTTGCCCGGTGGGACGGCAAAGTCAATGCAAAATGTGAAGGGCTATATTCGCGGCTACGATGCCCAAACTGGTCAACGCAAGTGGATCTTTCACACTATCCCAGGCTCAGACGAATTCGGGAATGACACTTGGCTCAATGAATCGTGGCGGTATACCGGTAACACCGGAGTGTGGGGCCAGATCAGTGCGGACCTGGACCTCGGAATCGCATATCTGCCAACGGAAATGCCCACCAACGATTATTACGGTGGGCATAGACATGGTGACAATCTATTCTCCGATAGCCTCATCGCCGTAGACCTCGAAACTGGGGAGCGATTGTGGCACTACCAGTTCATTCACCATGACGTCTGGGATTGGGATCTTCCGTGTGCACCGATCTTGGCGGATGTGGTGATCGATGGTGTTGAACGAAAGATTGTGGCGCAGCCTTCGAAACAGGCGTGGCTTTACGTCTTTGACCGAGTGACCGGAGAGCCGATTTGGCCAATCGAAGAGCATCCTGTGGAGGCATCAACTGTGCCCGGAGAGCTGCTCTCTCTGACGCAGCCGTTTCCAACGAAGCCGCCTGCCTACGATCGCCAGGGCGTTGGCCTCGATGATCTTGTCGACTTCACACCAGAAATTCGGAGACGCGCAGAAGAGATTGCGAATCGACATCGACTTGGTCCAATCTTCACGCCAATTACCGTGTCAGATCCCGACGGGGTGATCGGAACATTGATGTTACCGTCAACGGGGGGCGGTACGAATTGGCCGGGCGGCTCGATCGATCCGGAGACTGGAATCGCCTACCTTTACTCGGTTACAAATGTCTCCGTGCTGGGACTCGTCAATGATCCCAGGCAGTCGGACATGGATTTCATCCGCGGTCGGGCGCGGGAGATTCCCGCAGTAGATGCAGCTCTTAATGTTGATGGGATTCCGCTTGTCAAGCCCCCGTGGGGTCGCATCACGGCGATCGATCTCAACCAAGGAGAGATTCTCTGGCAGATCGCCCACGGGGAGACAGCCGACAATATCCGGAACCATCCCCTCCTTGAAGGTGTCAACGTCCCTCGGACCGGCCGGGTCGGCCGTGTTGGGACGCTAATAACCAAGACCCTCGTCATTGCCGGGGAGCCCGGGACATTCACAACGGCGTCGGGTGAGCGCGGCGCGATGTTACGAGCTTATGACAAGGCGACTGGGGAGGAGCTAGGCAGCGTTTATATGCCTATGGGGGTTTCCGGTTCGCCCATGACGTATATGCACGAGGGCAGCCAGTACATCGTCATGCCTATCAGCGGCGGCGGCTTCCCCGGTGAGTTCATCGCATATCGGTTGCCAGAATAGAGTCATTGGGTGTCGCGTCAATCTTTTACTTGGTCGATTGATTCATTAGGGATGGTTTAAAAAACTGGCAGCAGTCCGGTCGTTTTTGCGTTAGCATTGCTGGGTTCTGGCAAGCGTGGCTTGGGAGGTAGAGTAATGAAAAGAACGGTTATTTTTGGCGTGTTGTTAGTCGTCTGTTCGCTTTCACTAGCGGTTGGCACGGCACAGCAGAGTGAACAGGTAGTTGAGGTCGACCAGCTGAGGGATAATCTCTACATTCTTCGGGGCGGCGGCGGGAACTCGGCAGCCTTCGTGACCAGTGACGGTGTGGTGCTTGTTGATACCAAGCTGGCTGGCTGGGGTCAGCCGCTTCTCGACAAGATCGGCGAGCTAACCTCCAACCCGGTAACGACGATTATCAATACCCATACTCACTTTGACCATGTGAGTGGCAACGTTGATTTTCCGGCGACTGTCAGCGTAGTGGCCCACGAAAACACCGAACAGTTGATGGGTGAATGGAACCCGGTCACTGGGCTGGGGCGAGAGCCTCCAAATGTGTTTGACACAAGTGGTGGACAAGGGATGCCGACCCAGACGTTTACCGATAGCCTGACACTGGGAAGTGGTGCCGACCAGGTTGATCTTTATTACTTTGGTCGTGCGCATACGGGTGGCGACGCATGGGTGGTTTTTCCTTCGCTGCGTGTCATGCATGCCGGTGATGCATTTCCAGGTAAGCAAGTTCCAATCATGGATGCGAACAACGGTGGGAGTGGTGTTGATTACCCGGGCACTCTTTGGAATGCGTACGCTGGTGTTCCTGAAATCGATACAATCATCACGGGCCACAGTACCCCGATGATGCGAGACGATCTCCGCGAATATGCGACTTTTGTAGGAGCATTTGTCAGTGCGGCCCGATCGGCCAAAAGGGATGGTTTTTCAGCAGAAGAATTTGCACGTGTCTGGCAGGTTCCGCCGAGGTTCATGGGGTATCGCAAACCGGCTCCCGAACGGCTTCAGGCCTACGTGCAGGTTGTTTTTGACGAAATCGAAGAGTAGCGTGAGGCGTGCATGAGTGCACGCTGGATTTTTAAAATTCGTCTTACGCTACTGGCGCTAGTCAGTAGTCTCGCTGCCGCAGGGATCGCTCAAGCACATCCGATCCCTTTCAGCTATCTGGATCTTCGCCTTGGAGAAGCTGGCGGGGCCGAGGCTACTTTGGTCGTGCATATCATCGATCTAGCGCATGACCTCCAGATTGATCCACCGGAGCAATTACTCGACCAGGCATTTGTTGTGGAACAGGCCGACGCAATGGCCGACCTGGTGGAGGGACGCTTGCATCTTTCGACTGGAGACCGGGTATTTAAACCTAACTGGCTTATTCCTGAAGTGCTGCCCGATCGTCAATCGGTGCGACTTCGATTTCACTATGTTTTTAACCAGACGCCCGGTGTAATTGGGATTGATGCTCTCCTGTTTCCCTACGACCCACGCCACCAGACGTTTCTCAATGTTTACGAAGCGGGCGAACTAAGGAATCAGGCCATCCTTGATTTAAATTATCCAGGGACGGAGTATTTCTTAGGAACTTGGCAGGGTACGCGCGCTGTGGTGCAACGGTTTTTGCCACTGGGCGTAGAACACATTTTGACGGGAGCCGATCATTTACTGTTTCTTGTAGGGCTGTTGTTGCTGGGTGGCAGTGTTCGGCAGTTACTGATTGTCGTAACCGCTTTCACTCTGGCCCACAGTGTCACACTTTCTTTGTCAGTGCTAAATGTTTTCAGTCCACCCTCGAATATTGTTGAGCCGGCGATTGCTCTGAGTATCGTATGGGTCGGTGCCGATAATTTGTTGGTCGGTGGTGGCCGAGATATGCGTGCCTGGATCGCTTTTGTCTTCGGACTGATCCATGGGTTCGGGTTTGCTGGAATTCTTCGAGCTATGGATTTGCCAACTCGGGACGTGGCGTGGTCACTAGTTTCTTTCAATGTGGGTGTTGAAATTGGTCAACTAGCGGTTGTCATCGCCGCCGCTGCAGTGTTGGTGGCATTACGGGCGCGTAGCGAATTGGCTGGGCAACGTCTGGCAACGGTTGGATCGGTTGTCGTCATCGCGGTCGGCGGAGTTTGGTTTGTGCAACGTGTTTTCTTCCCTTGGGGGCTGTCGTGAGACACCGTATCTTTCTCGTCATAATCATTCTGGCTTTAACGCCGGTGAAGCAGAACATTTTTGCTCAGGAACGGTCGCGGGCCGTGCTGTTTGATTCCTACGGGACGCTTGTTTCTTGGGAGGGCGTCGAGCTGGCAGTTTCCAAGGTATTTAGCCGAAAAAATATTGTGGCCGATCCGACGGCTTTTAACGAACTCTGGCGGTCCAAACAGTTGGTCTACATCATGTACAACACCCTAGTCGATAAAGGGTTTGAACCGTTTTCATTTGTTACTCGTCGAGCACTTCGAACAGCCGCTAGCTTTCACGAGATTGAACTGACCAAGGGTGACGAAGACGAACTTATGCAAGCTTGGCACGAACTTGACCCATATCCTGATGTCATTGAGGGGCTTAAGAGAATTCGGGCCGTGGGTTATCCGATTATGGGCCCTTTGTCGAACGGTGACAGTGAGATGGTTCGAGTTGGAATCGTTGATCGTTTCGCGGATATGGGGTTTGATTTTGATGTTTATCTCACTGCAGACCTCTGGGGAAAGAACAAAGTGCATCCCGACATCTATCTCAAGTCAATTGCAAAATTAGGACTTAACGTGAGTGAGGTTATATTCGTTTGTCGAGGCCAGTTTGATATTGTGGGTGCCAAGGCGGCCGGGTTAAAGGTTATTTGGGTTAACCGCGCCGGTGAGCCGTTAGAACATCATGGCTACGTACCGGACTGGGAGGTTCAGGATTTTTTTGAGGTGGCGGAACTTTTGGAGCGTGAGCAACTGTAGTTGTTGAACTAGCCAGAGAGGCACATGGATGTCTTATCCGGCATGCAGGAGGAGTGTGATGACAGATCGACGCATGACAGTTTTGCTGATGATACTTGTGATTGGTGCTGCTGTGCCGTTCCCGGCGTTGGGACAGGGAAGCGATTGGGCGGTCCCCCGCACAGCGGATGGACAGCCTGACCTTCAGGGCATCTGGGCTAACAACAGTGCAACGCCGTTGCAGCGTCCAGAGCAACTGGCGGGCAAGGCGGTGTTGTCAGACGAAGAACTTGCTGAATTGACTCAGAAGGTGAATGAATTTCGTAATAACGAACAAGCTGGAGATTTGTTGGGAGACCGTCTTATTCAGCAGGCACTGGGCAATTCAGAGTTTAACGATTTCGATGTTGTCACTGGAAACTACAATGCTTTCTGGCTAGTCGAACGTAACCTCGATAACCGCACGTCTCTCATTGTCGATCCACCGGATGGCCGAATTCCGGAGTTAACCACTGCCGCCGAAGCACTCGCTTCGTCTAGGCGTGAATATTCGCGGGAGCATCCCTCTGATGGGCCTGAAGATAGAAGTCTTGGCGACCGGTGTCTCCACTTTGAGGCGCCCAGGTTGAGCGCTGGTTACAACAGCTATTTCCAGATTCTTCAAACACCAGACCACGTAGCTATCCTTCAGGAGATGGGGCACATCTCCCGTGTCATTCCTCTTGATGGGCGCCCCCATGTTGATGGTGGCGTGCGATTGTGGACAGGTGATTCGCGCGGCCATTGGGACGGCGACACTCTGGTTGTTGAAACGACAAATTATTCGGGTGAGACACGCTATAGTGGTGCTTCTGCGGGATTGCGTCTCGTTGAGCGTTTTACCCGTGTGGCATCCGATACCATCCAGCATGAGATAACACTCGATGATTCGGATACTTGGACTAAGCCTTGGACTGTAATGTTGGTCTTAAAGAGCACAGAAGATCCAATTTTTGAGTATGCATGCCACGAAGGGAACTATTCGATGCCTGGTATTTTGGGTGGCGCACGCCTTGATGAACAGGTCGCCGAGGCAAGGTAGTTGTCAAGTTGACACGGTCGCCGATTAGCGAGCCACCGACGTTACTTTTGACCGACGATTTCGGCGAGGACGTTTGGTCCCGGTTCGTTTTGGATGCGGGTTACTGTGAAGAGCAACCGCATTCAGGGCATGTTCAGTTGCCTGAATCGCCGCCGCTAATTGGTCGGTATCGATGCCACGAGTGATTAGACCGCCTTCCCACTGAATCGTAGTTTCGACAATAGCATCGGTCTTGCCGCCAGGTGGGATTCGCACTTCATAATCGAGAAGTTTTGGAACTACGAAACCGAGGTTTGATTCTACGCTGCGCAAGGCTTGCATGAACGCGTCATAGCCACCGTCGCCCGATGCCGTGGCCTGAATCTCGGTGCCACGGTATCGCACTAGGATACTGGCGGAGGGACGGAGACCTTTGTTGGTGGCGATTGAGTAGTCTCTCACTTCGAATACCCGTAGTTCGGGCGTTTGTAATAGTTCGGAAATCAAGAATGGAAGGTCGGCGGTCGTAACGTGTCGCTTCTGATCGCCAAGTTCAACGATGCGCTGCAAGAGCTGATCTTTTTGTTCGCTGGTTAATGAGATATTTAATCTTTGAAGATTAAACTCTAGACTCGCTTTTCCCATGAGTTTGCCCATGGCATAGCTACGTCGCAATCCAAACCTGACGGGGTGAAGCTTGCTTGCGTAGAGTTCCCCCTTCATGTCGCCATCGGCGTGCACGCCAGCTGCTTGCGTAAAGACGTTTTCTCCGACGATTGGTTTATTGACCGCAATTCGCCGGCCTGAAAACACTTCGACAAGTTGACTTACTCCGGCGAGAGAACGTTCCTTGACGTGGGTGCGAAATTCGCCATGGTCACGAAGGGAAACGACGACTTCGTCAAGCGCGGTGTTTCCGGCGCGTTCACCCATTCCATTGACGGTGACATGAACTCCTTGAGCTCCGGCAATTGCGGCCTCCAGAGTATTAGCTGTTGCCAACCCGTAGTCGTTGTGTCCGTGATAATCGAAGCGTGTTTCCGGGAACGCTGCCGTGATTTCACTAACATAGCGCCGAGTCAGCATCGGATTCAGAATTCCAAGTGTGTCACACAGCATGATCCGGGTTGGCGACAGTTCCACCAATGCTTGTATTTGGTCCGTCACATACTCCGGTGAGTCGCGCATGCCGCCAGACCAGTCTTCTAAGTAGACGTTGAACTTCACACCGTGCTTGGTGCCGTATTCAATAGTTTTTCTGATGTCATCGCGGTGTTGCTGAGGTGTGCGCCGCAATTGTTCTTGGCAGTGCAGCCGGGAGCCTTTCGTCAATAGATTAATGACTTGAACACCGACCGCGCGCGCCCAGTCAATCGAGGCCTTTGAATCAACAAATCCGAGGATTTCAATCCGGTCAATAAAGTCTTCTGTCTCGGCCCAACGAATGATTTCTTCGACGGCTACGCGTTCGCCTTCACTGGTACGAGCTGACGCCACCTCGATCCGATCGACCTTGACGTCTTTAAGGAGTCGATTCGCGATCGTCAATTTCTCGGCATGGCCGAGAGACACGCCCTCCGCCTGTTCTCCGTCGCGGAGCGTAGTATCGAGAACTTCGATAAACCGCGTCTTTTGGCGACGCTTACGGGGTGGCCGTCTGGCCACGTTGGAGTTCGGCATCCTAGTCTTCTTATCGGTAATACTCGCCATCACTTGAACGTTTCTGACAAAACTTCATTATCGCTTCTGGCTAAGCTATAGCCAAGGGTTTGGGAGAAACCGGATAACATACCGCATTAATGTCATTTCCAGATTTACGGCGTTTCATGGAACAGTTGCGGCAAGACAAGGACCTAGTCGAGGTCCATGTACCGGTAGATGCCAATCAAGAAGCCGCAGAAATTCATCGTCGGGTTGTGGCAGCCGGTGGTCCGGCGCTTCTGTTTACTAATGTCATTGGGGCCAAATTTCCGCTAGTTACTAATTTATTTGGCACTCAACGGCGCGCACAGTTGGCGTTTGGTACGCGTCCTCAGCGTCTGATTCGGCGACTGGTTGACCTTGTTGAAAACATTCTTCCACCAACGCCGGCGAAACTGTGGGGAGCCCGCGACCTCGGCTTTGAACTACTTAAGGTCGGGGTCAGGAAAGGTCGAAGTGGTCCGGTTATGGAGGTCGTGACCGATGACGTTCGACTGGACACCCTACCGGCAATGACCACTTGGCCGGAAGACGGAGGTCCCTTCATCACACTTCCACTGGTTTATACCGAACATCCTGACGGTCGCGGGCACAATCTAGGAATGTATCGTCTTCAGATTCACGATGGTTGTTCCACTGGGATGCACTGGCAGATTGGAAAGGGGGGAGGGTTTCACTATCAGGTGGCCGAGGGTCGTGGTGCCCCGCTGCCGGTTACTGTCTTTCTGGGCGGACCTCCCGCCTTGATTTTATCGGCGATAGCTCCGCTGCCCGAGAATATTCCAGAACTAATGCTCGCATCTCTGATTGCGGGCGAACGCATGAAACTTTCTACCGGACTGTCTGGGCACCCTCTAGTGTCTAACGCTGAGTTTGCACTTATTGGAGAGGTTCACCCAAAGGTAAGACGACCTGAGGGACCGTTTGGCGATCACTATGGTTACTATTCCTTGAAGCACGAGTATCCGGTATTCGAGGTTCAAACGATTACCCGTCGCCGCGATGCCATCTATCCGGCTACGGTCGTTGGTAAACCCAGACAGGAAGATTTTTTCATCGGCGACCTATTGCAGGAACTTCTGTCGCCACTGTTCCCTCTGGTGATGCCAACTGTTGAGCGGTTGTGGTCCTATGGGGAAACGGGTTACCACTCACTGTCTGCGGCCGTCGTCAAACAGCGATATGCGCGGGAAGCTATGGTAAGCGCGTTTCGAATTCTGGGTGAGGGTCAGCTTTCGCTTACGAAGTTCCTTTTAGTAACTGACCAATTAGTTGACTTAAAGGACTTTCCGAGAACTTTGGAACACATACTGGAACGGACCCATCCCGAGACTGACCTATATATTTTGTCCAACCTGTCTATGGACACGCTCGATTACACAGGGCCCGAGGTTAATAAGGGATCCAAGGGTGTTTGGTTGGGACTGGGTGACCCCGTTCGCTACTTGCCGCGTGAGTTCTTGGCGACAGACGTGCCGAACGGCTTGAGTGACATTCTGGTGTTCTGTGGGGGGTGTTTAGTTGTGGGTGCCGCGGCATACGCTGACGATGTAGACGCTCCAAATCGAATCGCAAAGCATCCAGCATTTTCCGAATGGCCATTGATTGTAGTGACCGATGAGCCGGCCAGGGCTGCGAAAAGTCCGATGAATTTCCTCTGGACGACGTTCACTCGATTCGAACCAGCCGCAGATGTATACGCGGCTTCGACCAAGGTCGTACGAAATCATCTGGCATACAGTGCGCCCATTGTGATTGATGCTCGACTAAAACCTTCGTTTCCCGAGGAACTTCGATGTCAACCAGATGTTTCGACTCGAGTTTCGGGTCGCTGGAGGGAATATTTCCCGCAGCCTGGGGTTGAAATGGGGGACGCTGAGCGAGGACATTTGGACTAAGGGCCCCAGGTGAGTCAATTGCTGTTAAAAAGCTGTAAGCCATCCGACCGAAGGTCTAAGGAAACGTTCTTGTCTAGAGCCGGCGACCTTCGATCATGCGGTCCAGGCTAATAGGACCCGAATCTCTGGTCGCGAGATAGAGGAAGACAAAACAGTATAAAACTGCTCTTTCGCCATCGTTCTCAATCGGCCATCCTCCTCGTGGGTAGTGGGCAAGAAAATAGGCAAATGCCATCTGCCCGCTTGCGACGAAGGCAGCCCACGGTGTGTACAACCCTACGAAGATCAGTCCCCCTGCTACGAGTTCAATGACACCGGCGGCGCCAATCAGCGAAAATAACTCAGCCGGTTCGTCTCGAGACATCACACCAAAAATCTTCTCGATGCCATGTAGAGAGAACAAAAACCCGATGACAATGCGAGTGATGGAGTAAATCATTTCCGATAAGGCCTGGAATCTTGTCATTTTGAATTCCTCAAGGTTGAAGACATATGGTGTGATTCTATAGTCGTGTTTCGAAGTTCCAAACTCTAGAAATTAATGGTTTTAGAAGGTGGGTTTGGCAACCATCGGGTAGGATAGCGCTTGGTTATGGACGACACTCCGAAGTCGAAGCATAAGACGTGGATGCGTGTGGCGTACGAACAGGCGCTGCGTGCTCGCGATGTTGGTGAGGTTCCGGTCGGTGCCGCAGTTATCGCCAATGGGCAGATAATTGGCGTCGGCTTTAATCAAACTATTGGCGCAATCGACCCAACAGCCCACGCCGAGGTTGTTGCATTACGTGATGCTTCACGACGGATGGGTAACTACAGACTTACTGGGACTGCGTTGTATGTGACCGTTGAGCCCTGTCTGATGTGTGCGGGGGCACTTGTTCACGCCCGCGTCGGAACGCTTGTGTATGGGACCAACGAGCCTAAAACAGGAGCTGTGCGTTCAGTCGCGCGCATACTTGACCATAGGGCGTTAAATCATCAAATAGAGGTTGTTCAGGGCGTGTTAGCAGATGAATGCCGCGAGTTAATACAGTCGTTCTTTGAGTCACGACGGAACAATGCCGATCTCGCGGCATCCTAACGATTGCCCCGCGGTTCGGGAGGGATGAGGCTATAAG
The DNA here is from genome assembly GCA_964634175.1 of uncultured Vicinamibacteraceae bacterium. Taxonomy (GTDB): domain Bacteria; phylum Acidobacteriota; class Vicinamibacteria; order Vicinamibacterales; family UBA8438; genus CAUZIB01. The sequence goes on along the minus strand of CAZWIL010000033.1, from coordinate 4,513 downwards.
GCAATTCCGGACAATCTGTAACTTGCTGCGACGAAGTCTTATTGGAGAGGTACCGAAGTGGTCGTAACGGGGGCGCCTCGAAAGCGTCTTGTCGGGTAACCGGCACGTGGGTTCGAATCCCACCCTCTCCGCCAACATTTTGCCTTGCCGCTCTAGGCTTATTTCAGCTAGAGTTTCATGTTTTTTGGCTGGAGTGTTTTTGCTGGGTACTCGATTGAGCGACGTAGGTCTGACGGTGCCGATCATTACGAAAATTAATAAATATTACAGTCTGGTTCTTTTTCCCACGTGTTCCGCCTGTTAGGCTGGTCCGTCAATTGGGTTCAGAGAAGAGGGTTCATTGAGCGTCAGTCACGTTGATTTCGGAGACAAGACGAAGGTTAACCGAGTTACCTTGACCGCAATGGTGTGTTTTCACATTTTGGCGGTAGCGGCCATTTTCTATACGACTTGGCAAGCCGTGATGGTAGCCGTTGTCTTGCACTGGGTCTGTATCTGTTGGGGAATTGGAATGGGGTATCACCGTCTCCATACCCATCGATCATATGAAACGCCGAAGGTCGTTGAGTACTTTTTGGCCGTCTGCGCAACAATGACCCTTCAAGGAGGTCCAATTTTTTGGACCGCCTGCCATCGCATCCATCATCAGCACTCTGACAGTGATGGGGATCCACACACTCCAAGGGACGGCCGGTGGTGGTCGCATATGCTCTGGACGATGTTCGGTGATCCAATGAATGCCGACACGGTCGTTATGGGGAAGTACGCGCCAGATCTTATGAAAGACCGTTTCTACCGAGTGCTCTCGAAGTGGCACTGGGTTCCGCTCGTCTTGTTAGGTCTGTCACTATTAGCGCTTGGTGGATTGCCATGGCTACTATGGGGTGTTTTCTTTAGGGTGGTCTTTGGGTTGCACTGCACTTGGCTGGTCAATTCGGCGACGCACCTGTGGGGTAGCCGTAGGTTCGATACGTCCGATGACTCAAAGAATTCGTGGTGGGTAGCTCTACTTACCTTTGGTGAAGGTTGGCACAACAATCATCATGCCCATCCCACTTCTGCACGCCACGGACTTGGGCGATTCGAGCTCGATCTCACTTGGCTTCAGATCAAGTTGCTCGAGAAGGTCGGCTTGGCTTGGGACGTTCGAGTTCCAACGGCGACTCAGATCGCGCGCAAGGCCCCCGCTGACTTGGCTGTTTAGTCGGTACTCTGGTCGAGAGGTGGCTATCGATTTATGTCGAAGCCAGGAGCCGCAAGCTAGAGACTGAAGTTGCACAGCCTCCGTCGGGCCACGACCGGGCAATACAAATGGCGGAGAGAGTGGGATTCGAACCCACGGTAGAGTTTCCCCTACACACGCTTTCCAAGCGTGCTCCTTCAACCACTCGGACATCTCTCCCTTTAAACCGCGTCAATAGATTACAGTCGGCACCGTCAGTGCGACAATCACATCAATAAGCTTTTGTGCGTAAATAGATTCAAAGGCTGAATGATAGGGTTCACTGAATAGCCGACCTGGCTACTTCACGTAGCAATTCAATTTGTATTTTGAGGAGTCAGGATAAAGACAATTCTCTTAAGTGGGGATGTGCTGATTGTAGGGGGTGAGCCGTTAGCGGACGTGCAGTGCGTAGTGCCTTGCCACACCGATCACTGCCGGTTAGACTGAGCGTTCCAATGCGCGGTGACGGGTCGCCCCGCGGCTCGGATCCTGTGCAATTTCAGCCTACGAACCGCGTCAGGGCCGGAAGGCAGCAGCGCTAAGTAGTTACTGACATGTGCCGCAGGTTTATCCGGGTCGCGGTGAGCCCCGTTGCCTTGCCGAAAGATTTTTAATGATTCGAGAGCGTCCATGATTCGAACAATACAACTGACGTTTCTTGACCTCGAACTAGTTGCGAACTCCGCCTAAGAAATTTTCATGGCCTATCAGGTTTTAGCGAGAAAGTATCGTCCGAAGAGCTTTGGCGATGTAGTAGGTCAGCGAGGGGTTACCCAGACTCTGCGAAATGCTATCGCCACAGACCGGTTGGCTCAAGCGTTTGTCTTTGCCGGTCCGCGTGGCGTAGGCAAGACCACAACAGCTCGCATATTGGCGCGGGCCCTTAACTGTGAAAAGGGTCCGACTCCTGATCCATGTGGGGCCTGTGAGTCCTGTAATGAGATTGCCGAGGGGCGTGACATTGATGTTCTTGAACTTGATGGTGCAACTCATACGAAAGTTGAAACGGTTCGCGAAGTAATTATTGAATCGTTGCCGATGGCGCCGGTCAGGGACCGTTTTAAAATTTTCATCATCGACGAGTGTCATCAGCTCTCGCGCTCGTCGTTCAATGCGCTTCTGAAATCAATCGAAGAGCCGCCACCCCATGTGAAGTTCGTGATGGCGACGACTGAGTTAGGGAAGATTCCACAAACAATTCTCTCGCGCTCGCAAGTCTACGAACTTCGGATAATTACCACGCCCGTGATAGCGGACGCACTTCGCAAAATCGTGACAGTAGAAAAGATCGCGATCGATGATGCGGCTATTGACCTAGTTGCTCGTGCGGGTAACGGCAGCATGCGAGATGCTCAGAGCGCACTTGACCAGGTCGTAGCGTTTAGTGGCGATAAGGTCGGAGTAAAGGAAGTGTCGATCGTGCTCGGCTTGATCGGGCGAGAAACCGTGCTGGATGTTGTTGAAGTTGTGGCAAACGAGGATCCTGCGAGTGTGTTTAAACTGTCCGGACGTTTTGTTGAGGCGGGATACGACCTTCGCCTGGTCTGCCGCGAACTCACACGCGTCATAAGAGACCTGCTCGTGATTTCGATCGATGCCACCCGCGCGGATGACCAAGAGATTACTGGAGACGCTGAGCGGCCTCGGTTAGTTGGTTTAGTACAACAATTCTCGCGCGAAGATTTGATGCGGGCCTTCGATGTATTTGCTGCGGCCGAACTCGCGATTCGAACTGCTACCCAACCAAGGTATCACTTCGAAATGGCAGTCCTCAAGTGGATGCATCTCAAGAGACTAGTTCCGCTGACCACGCTACTTGCTGGAGACTCTGTTCCAACCAGAACGCCTAAAACCGGCAGAGGAGGCAGTGTAGAGGCGCCAAAACCGTCTCGTTCAACCAAGGATTTGGCAGACAAGCCGTCGCCAAGTTTGAAGAATGCATCGGTTTCGTCTCCAGTCGCCTCATCAGAGTCGGTGAAACCAGTGAAGAAATCGGAACCTTCATCCACTGTCTCGGAGGCACATGAACCGGAAGCGGCAACGGCTGAAATCTTGATTGAAGTTAAGCGTGCAAAGAAATTTTTTTACGGCACTGTCGTTGCGCAGGCGCAGAGAATTGACCTGGAGAGAGACAAGTTGATTTTTTGTTTTACCTCTGGTCAGCGAACACTGGCTTCGCAAGTCAGGCAGAATCAAACGTGGCTTGAGCAGATTGCATCGACGGTGGTTGGTCGTAAGATTACGGTGAGTACAGAGCAAGGCGAATCGAGCGTGGATGCCGAGCTTGTTGAGGTCGCATCGGATGATCTTCGGCGACAGGCCATGAATGACCCACTTGTGCAGTCGCTACTGGAGGTGTTTCCAGCGGAGATTGCTGATGTGGAAAAGCTTAAGTAGAGAAGGTATTTTCCGAACATAGTTAACAACCACACCATTGATAATTGAAGATTCTTATGAATATCCAACAGATGATGAAACAGGCGCAGCAGATGCAAGAGAAGCTGCAACGGGAATTGGCTGAAACGGAGGTCGATGCCACTGCCGGTGGCGGCATGGTCACGGTAGTTATGACTGGCCAGAAGCAGATTCGTCGGTTGACGATCGATCCGGAAGTTGTGTCTCAAGACGACGTTGAGATGCTTCAGGACTTAATCGTAGCGGCCATTAACGATGCACAGCGGAAGGTCGACGAATCGATAGCCGGCAAGATGGGTGGAATGATGGGGGGACTGAATATACCTGGGCTCAGCGGATGACGCAGGTCGGCCCGCTCGTGAGACTGAGCGAACAACTTCAACGGTTACCTGGTATCGGTGCTAAAGGCGCCCAGCGCCTGGCATTTCACTTGCTACGCCAACCACGCGTCGAAGTCGATGCCCTGATCGACGCTGTTCGTGATCTCAAAGAACAGGTGACCTACTGCTCAGTTTGTTCCAACATTACCGATACGGACCCGTGTTTCTATTGCACGGACGTTAGCCGCGACCCAACGGTGATCTGTGTTGTCGAAGATCCGAATAACGTTGCCGTAATTGAAAACACTAAAGAATTTAAAGGTAGGTACCACGTTTTGATGGGGGCATTGTCACCTTTGCAAGGTATCGGTCCTGATGAACTGAAGATTAAGGGTCTTTTGCAACGGGTGAGTGAGGGTGACGTGACCGAGGTTATTCTTGCTACGAATCCGAATGTCGAAGGCGAGGCTACTGCTCTCTATCTGGCAAAACTCTTAAAGCCGCTAGGTGTTAAGGTATCTCGCCCTGCCATCGGGTTACCTGTGGGCAGCGA
>CAZWIL010000032.1:0-16997 GCA_964634175.1 uncultured Vicinamibacteraceae bacterium | reverse complement strand
AAGTTCCGTCAGGCGCCAACCTTTATCTGCCTGACTACATACCAGAGTTCGGTCGCGATGTCTCGTTTTGGCACCATCCAGTTGACCCGACTTATGCTGCTGTACTTGACGACTTTGTGCGTCTCGATGCATCAGTCGAAGACTGGCACCGGGAATCATTCGAATCTACCCTGAGAGAGTTTCAAGAACGATTTGAGGTGACTGGGACCGAAGAAGGTACGGTGATGGCTACGATCTTGGCCTATGTGATTAGTGACCTTCACACGAGTCGGCGTGGGGCGATTCTTGAGGAATTTCGTAATAGTGATCGTATTCAGCGCCTCTTTGACCGGGGGTTAAGTGAATTGAATGCGGTCGGGAGGGTCAAAGAACTCCAACGCTTGGTCGGCGTCGACGTTGATGGTGTGTGCGGGCCGAGAACCCGTGCCGCAATCAATGCACATGATCCCAACTTACTGGCCACGGTTTCAGCGTGCCAACGGTAGGTGGTAGGCGGTATCTGAATTCTGGCAATTAAAAGGATGGTCAAATTGATGAGGAAAATCTTCGTCAGTTTTGTCGTGCTACTACTGGTGTCTCCCATTTGGGCTCAGGATTCCAGGGAGTCGTGGCCTTCCTATGGGACCGACAATGGTGAATGGATGAGTTACGCAGGTGACATTGGTGGCTCAAAATATTCGCCGCTTGATCAGATTGACGCGACGAATTTCAGCGATCTTCAAATCGCATGGCAATGGGATCTTGTCGATCGAATGGTGAGTCGTACCACCACGAGTGGGGGTGAATGGCGTGCACCATTGGAGGTCATCGTTGCTGACCTCGTTGCGGACACTCCCAATCTCTATCGGATTTCACATGCTCCTAGGTATACCGGGTTCCAGGCGACACCACTTATGGTCGGAGGGGTGTTGTATTTCAATACCCCACTGTCTCAAGGAGTGGCTGTCGATGCTGTGACGGGTGAGACCCGTTGGGTGGTGAATCCGAAGAGCTATGAAGAGGGCACGACATCGATGACCGGAACATTTCGGCAGCGGGGCGTTGCCTACTGGACTGATGGCGAGAACGATGAACGAATCTTTTGGGGCACAGGAAACGGCTACTTGATGTGTGCTGATGCGCGCACGGGAATTCCCTGTGCGGACTTTGGCGAACAGGGGTCGGTTGATGCCATGGTGGATCTTCCCAGGGCCGCAAGGGAAGAACGTGACTACCTCAACGCCATGCTTTATTCGATTCACTCACCGCCTATCGTTGTACGCAATAAGGTGATCCATGGATCGCAAATAGCCGACCGGAGGATCACCAAAGAAGCCATCCCGGGGTGGGTGCGGGCGTGGGATGTGCGGACGGGTGAGCACTCGTGGGATTTTCATACGGTGCCGGCCAGTGCGGATGAGTATGGTGTTGACACCTGGCTCAACGAGTCATGGCGTTACTCTGGAAATGCCAATGTGTGGTCGATGCTCGCCGGGGATAGTGAATTAGGTCACGTTTACCTGCCGACAGGTACTACGACGAATGATTTTTATGGCGGTGATCGTCTGGGCGACAATTTGTTTTCAGAGACGTTGATTGCCGTAGATGTCGAAACCGGAGAGCGAGTTTGGCACTTTCAAGCAGTACATCACGGGTTATGGGACTACGATTTTCCCACGCACCCAAATCTTGTTGACATCACAGTTGATGGACGGGCGATTAAGGCTATCGCGCAAGTCAGCAAACAGGGATTTGTTTATACCTTTGATCGCGTGACGGGGGAGCCGGTGTGGCCGATAGAGGAACGGCCGGTGCCGCAGGAGACCAATTTACCAGGTGAAGTTCCGTCGCTGACGCAGCCGTTTCCGACTAAGCCCGCGCCGTTCGATTATCAGGGCATCACACTTGATGATTTAGTGGATTTCACGCCTCGGGTGCGGCAGATGGCGGTGGATGCTGTCGACGGGTACAGGTTGGGTCCTCTGTTTACCCCGCCAACGCGGCCGGTCGAAGGCGGTGTCCAGGGTACGTTGATGCGTCCACCTGATAACGGTGCTGCAGGCTGGGCAGGGGCGGCGCTCGATCCGGTGACGGGAATGCTATATGTTCCTTCCCGGAACAACGCGGTAGTCATTCCGTTGTATGCCCCTGATGCAGCGCAGGGGGCGTCAGTGCCGTTCACGCACGGAGCACCCGAAGCAGAGCGGCTTGCCCGTGCACGTGAAGGGCGCCGAGCAGGGCCACAAATGCCTCAAGGGTTGCCGCTGGTGAAACCGCCATACTCTCGCATTACGGCCATTGACATGAATACGGGTAATCATGAATGGATGGTGCCATTGGGAGATGGTGATCGTTATCGAAACCATCCGTTGCTTCGTGAGTTGAATCTTCCGCCGTTGGGCGACGGTGTGATCAACGGGCCACTACTGACGAGTACCCTTCTCATTACTGCGCTAACCACTGGTAGTAGTAATGATGGACCTAGATTGGTGGCCTACGACAAGAACACAGGTGAAATCTTAGGAGCGGTTGACCTGCCAGCTGGAGCTATTGGAACTCCCATGACTTATATGGTCGATGACAAGCAGTACATTGCGCTTACTGTCGGTGGTAGTCCGCCGAAACTCATCGCGCTACAGCTTCCTTGAGCGCTGTCGAAGTGTTCTTTCGTCGACATTGCCGACGCTACTTCAGCTGCATTACCTTCTCAGGGTCATTGCGAAAGACCAGATAGTCGATTCTATCGGTTGTGATTTCACTCCACGCATGAGACACGCCTTTTGGGATGATCGCAATGTCACCGGGATTCATAAGGCGACTCTCTCCGCCTCGCATCCTTCCAATCTCCATAGGGCCAAGTAGGTCGCTATTTGTCTCTCGCTTGTCATCCAGCATTCCGCCGGTGACGAGTGTCCCGCTTCCAGACACCACGTAATAAATCTCGTCGAGTTCGACATGGGCGATACCCCTGAGTTCGCCTCCTGCGCGTCGAGCGGTTCGTTGAACCACTGACACGCCAAGATTGCCGTCGCCCACGTCGGAGTGACGAATGACCAAGTCGCTTATCGCTCGGTTCGCTTCTGCAAGTCTTGTTTCGCCTTGCCTGAGCGTTGTTGTGACGTCAGCGGCACTGACGTGGGTGGCGGTGTTTGTTTGAGCTCCCGCAGGTTGAATCCAGGACAAAGATACGATGAACAAGGTAACAATAAGGCTCAGCCGAAGCATTTTTCTCTCCCGTAATGGGTTGAAGTTAGGTCTTAAATGTCGACTCATGTTACTGCCAGAAAAGAGAGCGGGGCAATGTAGGGCGCTGTTCTCCTTCATGAATCAAAATCAATTGGCTGGCACCGAATGTTCTTGATTAATCCTATAGAGGGGGTAAGCTACGGCCGAACTCGGATGAGATCATTTCGGCGGCAATATCTCAAATTGACTAATGTCTGTTCCGAAATTAAGGGCGGTTTTTGCTCGGTCACAGTCTTCAGTGGGGCTGAGTTTGCCAATTTACCGGACGGACGTGGGCATCTGGGTTCCCACCCCTGTTGACGTTATCAACGAAGCCGTACTCTGGCTACTGGATCTCGAGTGGTGGAAGCGGACAGGTTCTGCTGTTGTTATTGATGCAGGAATGGGTGATGGCCGCGTCGCGATGGGGTTCTCGCACCTTGCTCCTACCCACCAGGTCTTGGGTATCGAGTACGATCCAATACTTTTCAATCAGGCTGTTAGCGCCCTAGATCGCCTGTGCAAGAAGAAAGTGGTTGACCCAAGTCGTCTGCATCTAGTCCAAGGAAATTATCTAGATTTTTCTGACTATCAACCACTTCAAGAACACTTACGCGGCCCGTGCCTTGTGATGAATTATCCAGAGACTCGATTGGGAAACCACGAGCGGTTGGCTGAGTTTCTGGAAAACAACCTATCGCATGAGGTGAGACTGTGTTTGTTGAGTCACAATAAATTGTTCAAAGCTGGTCAATTTGAACAGGATTCTTGTCATGAGATTCAAGCGACGGACGGTTCAGTGTGGTGGGCCTCGCTGCTCAAGTTACGAGAGGCTCAGTAATTAGCACTTGCCATGATCGGGGGGAATGTAGATAGTTCCGCTATATGATTTTAAATGGGCGCTAACGGCACTGAGTAAACTGTGTTTGTTCGTAGGCCATAGGTTAATACATAAAAAATCGAGACCTGAGCTCATTTATTTTTTCGAAAGGCACCAAGATGACTAAACAGAGCACTCGGCGCGATGTTCTCAAAGGGAGTCTCGCATTGGCAGGACTGGGAGCTCTTGGGATTCCAGAGTGGGCGTTTCCGGCCTTGGCGCAGGGCGAAACCCTCATGGAGTTCACTGACCTTCCTGACGAAATCACCCTAATTCGTGGCCCGGACCGACGCATTATCGATGTCCGTCACATTGATGGTCCGTTTACTCCAATTGATCAGTTTTTTACGACGCAGCACTATGGCCACCCTGAGATTGACACTGCAACTTACCGACTACGTGTTTCTGGATTGGTCAACGAGCCACTCTCACTGTCTATAGCAGACCTTCGTGCCATGCCAAGCCGTGAACTGGTATTTGGGTTCGAATGTTCTGGCAATCGCGGTCCGTTGAACGGGTTGTCCAGTAACGGTCGTTGGACCGGTGTACCGCTGCGTGCGGTACTTGAGCGAGCTGGGGTGCAGACTGAGGCGCGGGAATTCGTATTTTTTGGTGCTGACCACGGTGACGAAGAGGTCGGGTTTCGAGGACGCACCTACACCGTCGACCAGCAGTATGGCCGCAGCCTTGAACGAGACCAAGCCCTCTCTGATGAGCCGCTACTCGCGTATGCCTTAGGTGGTGAGCCTTTAACCGCCCACCAAGGACGACCGCTCCGGTTGTTGGTGCCGGGTTGGTATGGTGCGCCAAATGTGAAATTCCTGTCTGAGATTCATGTCCAGAAAGACCAGTACCTTGGTAAATACCAGGCTCGGCACTACCGGACACTGAAAGGCGAGATGGTTAATGGTGAAATGAAGTGGAAGGAAACCGCGATTTCGACCATGCGGATCAAGTCGTTTATCGCACGGGTCACGAGCACAGGCAGTGCTCACAATATCTTTGGTGTCGTGATGCATGATGGAACACCACTAGAGTCAGTCGAAGTAAGAATTGATGACGGACCGTGGCAGCCGGCGACGTTGGACCCGGCGATGATGCGTGAAAAGTATGCGTGGAAATTTTTCAACTACACGTGGAACGGTGCGACACCAGGTGAGCACACCGTCACCTCTCGTGCGACAGATGTCAACGGTGTGGTCCAGCCAACGGCCGAGGAACTTGAAGTTAAACACACTTTTCTTGAACAGAACAATCAACTTCCGCGGACGGTCATTATCGCCTGACGTCTGCGCTGTGTGATTCGATTTTAAGATCACCATAGATCTCGAAAGCCACTGTCCCGGATTTAACCTACCGGGATAGTGCACCTTTCTCTCGCGTAAATGTGGAGGCCACATGAAGATGAGAGTTTTTCCAGTTGTATGCTGGGCAATGGTATGGGTGTGGCTACTGCCGAGTCATTCATGGGCGCAGGTTACCCGGGTTGATGTGGAGGTGGTGGAGTCGCCTGCTCTTGGTGGCGAACGATTTGGCAGTGTTGGGCAATACGAGCGACTACGAGGCATTGTGTATGCCGAGGTGGACCCGAGTGATCCCCGTCACCGTGACATCGTAAACCTTGATAAAGCACCGATAAACGATCGGGGTCACGTCGAATACAGCACAACAGTCGAGATCTATCGGCCGATTGATATGAGTCACTGGAACCATGTTGTGTATCACACGGTATCGAACCGCGGGGGAGCAGGCGCAGCAGAACCCGCGCTACTCGAGATGGGACTGGCGCTTGTGAGAGTTGGTTGGCAAGGGGACCTTTCGCCAACTGAGACGAATATTGTGCCGTTCCTACCTATTGCTACGAACAATGATGGATCGTCCATCGCCGGACCGGCACTTGAAGAGTTTATTTTCAATGATGCCGAAACTGTATCGACGGGCTCTCTCACATATCCTGCGGCCACACTCGATACCGGGAAGGCGAGATTAACGGTCAGACGAAATCAGTCATCGCCACGGTTGGCACCGGATGGACTCAGTTGGAAGTTCACTGACGCCGAACAAATTCAGATCACACGGCCAGACGGCTTTGATGGTGGGGCTATCTATGAGTTTATCTATGAGGCGCGGGATCCGATTGTTATGGGGCTTGGGTTCGTGGCGATGCGAGACGTTATTTCGTTTCTTCGGTATGAGAAACAGGATGATGTCGGGCATGAAAACCCTCTTGCCTTTGAGGGATTGCCGACCGCAGCGTTGTCCCTTGGCATTTCACAGAGCGGACGGGTATTAAGGGACTTTCTGTACCAAGGTTTTAATGAAGATGTGTCGGGCCGGATCGTTTTTGATGGCATCCATCCAAATATTGCTGGGTCTCGAAAGACTTTTACCAATTATCAGTTTTCGCAACCTGGTCGATGGCAGAAGCAACACGAAGACCATGTTTTCCCTGGTGACCAGTTTCCCTTTACGTACACGACGCTGACGGATTCAATTACTGGTCGAACGGACGGGTTGCTTGAGCGATGTGTCGAGTCAAATACGTGTCCGAAGATTATTCATAGTGACGGTGAAGCCGAGCTCTGGCAGGCGCGGTCGTCACTGATAGTGACGGATTCTATGGGTGGTCACATCGAATTGCCAGACAACGTGCGTGTCTACCTGATAGCGGGAACTCAACACGGCGGTGGTCGCGGCGTTCACGAGGCGGTACCCAACCGAGGAATTTGCCAGAATCTGAATAATCCCATGGCGTTGGCAGAGATTCGGCTGGCACTTTCGGTGGCGTTACACGAATGGGTGGTCGACGGGGTGGAGCCTCCGACAAGCCGCTTTCCAACGGTAAAAAACAGGGGATTGGTGTCTGCTGCGAAGTTGGACTTTCCTGAGATTCCCAATGTCGAATATTCGGCAAGCTATAACCCTCTTCATGTGCATGAACATACGACCTTGCCTCCAAAGGATGGCAAGGCGTATACGGTGTTGGTAGGTAGGATTGATGGTGACGGAAATATGGTGGATGGCGTACGCCATCCGAATTTGTCAGCAGCGATTGGTACCTATACCGGTTGGAACCTCAGACGAGAAGGTTTCGGCGAAGGCGGACAGTGCGGCGGGACGGGTTCGTTTATTCCTTTTGCCAGTAATCAAACTGAGCGAGAGATGTTCGGCGATTCACGATTGTCACTGACTGAACGGTATCCTGCGCATTCCGAATATGTGCAGGCGGTCAGCACCGCGGCTGATCGCTTGGCAAACCAACGACTGCTTCTTCCGCGCGACAAACAAAGGATCGTTGAGTTGGCTCGCCGCAGTGCGGTCGGCATTGTGAAGTGAGTGACGGGAAGAGTTGAACGTAGCAGCGGTCACTGTAGCGAAAGATATGCGATTCGCTCCCCGCGATGAGTTCCAAGCCAGAGTTCATTTCCAATCTGAATGGCCGTCGTTGATGCTACGAATCCTTCAATCGGAGCATGCTGAAAGACCTGTTCAAGCTCCAATGTTGCAGGGTTCATCGTTACGACGTTCGATGTTTCGTTCAACGGCTCTCGCGGTGTCTGGATATTTCCTGGACCCGCTACAAAAATAACCGAACCATCGAGAGACATCCTCAGATTGTCTGGGTTAAATCCTAATTCTATGACCTCTTTTTGAACCGGCGTTTGGCCTCGTGATAATCGTGTCAGTTTTGCTTCGCTAAAACCAGCAATGTACAGCCATTGCCCGTCTGCTGAGACTTCAAGCCCGTTGGGTGTGGTGTCTTCACTTCCTGGGACACGCGTCCATCCCGTACGAATTTCCCATTCCCAGACGTCGCCTGTTCTTGGACTCGTTGCAACAAGGCCACCACCAGGAAGACCGACGACACCATTGAACGCTTGCGGATCAGGGGCAATGACGCACCCTACCCAAGTCAAAGTTGGGGTTGTCGCGACCTGCACATCAAAGATCTCAATCGATTCGCGGCTGCCGTGGTGCACGACATACAAGGTATGAATATCGTCTTGCCCAGGTTTTAGATAGAGGCCATGGGCTCTGAAGTTATTCCCGTCGGCGGGAGTGAGTGGTCCAGGGCATCCCGGATACGTCTCGGAATCGAATCGCTCATCAGTGTTGGCCGTTGGAAAGAGCACTGTGGCGGTTTTGCTTTGGACGTTAACCAAGTGAATTCGCCCGCCCTCTCGATTGCCAGAAGCTATCACCCATTCTGAACCTGGGATTACAGCCAGGTCTTCAGGGCTAATTAGATTGCAAATGAAATGAACAGTTCCAATAGCTTCACCACAGGGAAGGCCACTTGGCGCCACTGTTGGATTCTGTGCCGCAATTCCTAGCGGAATGAACAGTCCAAAGAACCAGCCTAGATACGTTAGTGACTTCATCAGGACACCCTCCATTACGGAAGCCGTTATGTTGTTACGTTGACGAGCTACGTAAATCTAGCCTAGTGCGGGCGAGCTATTAGTTCAAGTTGCCAACGGGGGTGACGAGAATGCTCGTAGTATCAGCCAGCGAACATCGATTGCAAATGAGTAAGTGAGTAACAACAGTGCTCCTGCAGCCACGCCGACTGCGATGTTGGTCGAAATCACTGGTCCCAGACATACCAGCAGTGCGATGCTCTCCATCACACAAACTGTCTTGCGGCGGCGGCTGGGCGGTAGTTCTGCGGTAAGCGGTGACCAGAGCCACCCTACGAACACAAATACATAACGAAACGCGCCGATTCCGATAACCCAAGGACCGACCTTTCCCGTCTGCCAGACTAGAATCGACAGTGCTAACATCAGGAAGGCGTCGAGTTCCATATCAAAACGAGCACCGAAGGTCGTGTTTGTCCGGGTGCGTCTGGCGACCAGTCCATCAAGGCCGTCGAGTATCAAGGCGATCGTCGACAGGGCGATAGTCCACCAGTAGACCTCGCTCTTAAAAGGCGAGGATTCACAGAGCAGTGCTGACACTGCGAATATCAAGGTGCTCCGAGTAAGAGTCACCCGGTTGGCGGCTCCGAATTCTCGGCCGGCTTCGCTTCCCTTAAAAACCCTTAAGACTAGTGCTGTCAACACGATGTACTGCAATCCAGCGAGAACGAGATAAGCGTTTGACAGGTCAAAGACTAAAGTCGTCGTGATAACAACGGTTATGAGAAGTATTGAGCCAACCGCCAGATCCAGCGGTAATCGGTGGTCCAGCGTTGCCACCCTTCGAATCGACTTATTGTGGCGGAGACTGGTCATGGGTTAAGGTCCGTGTCCTAGCATCAACGGCGGTATGTCGAATACTACGACGAGTCGACAGTTTTGGATCCAGTCAATCGGTCACGGCGAGATTGTGCATGCCGAATTGCCGATGAGGCGAACGAATGAAGTGCTCGTGCGTACACTTTACTCGGGAATCAGTCGCGGTACTGAGTCATTAGTTTTTAGCGGCCAAGTGCCCCCATCGCAATTTCAGTCGATGCGAGCTCCATTTCAGGAAGGTGAATTTCCAGCCCCGATCAAGTATGGCTATATCAATGTTGGCGTAATTGAAGCCGGACCAGAGTCGTTGGTTGGAGAGGTTGTGTTTTGTCTTTACCCACATCAAGACTTCTATTGTGTTCCTGAGACTGCCGTCGCTTCTGTGCCAAAGGACGTGCCAGCTGAGCGTGCGGTACTTGCCGCCTACATGCAGACCGCCATCAACGCCGTCTGGGATGGGCGCCCATCCGTTGGTGACCAGGTTGTTGTGGTTGGAGCAGGTGCAGTTGGTCTTCTCGTGGCTTGGTTATGTCGTCAAATTCCAGGCGTACAAGTTACGGTGGTCGATACCAATGATTCTCGGCAGTCTATCGCAAGAAAATTGGAGTTGCTGTTTGTCACAGATTTACCGCCCGGAACACAAGCGGATGTTGTTGTTCACGCGAGTGGCCAACCTGCAGGTTTGGTGACCGCGTTGTCCGTTGCGGGTGTCGAATCAACCATTGTGGATGTGAGTTGGTATGGAGCCAACACAGTTGATCTTCCGCTTGGTGAGGCTTTTCATTCGAAGCGACTCACCATTCGGAGTAGTCAAGTGTCGCTCATTCCGCCGCTGCAGAATCCGAGATGGAATTTTGATCGAAGATCTCTACTGGCTCTCACATTACTTCGTGATCCGGCGTTGGAGTGTTTGATTACCGGTGAGAGTCGGTTTGATGACCTGCCCAAGGTGTTAGCTGCATTAAGTGTAAGTTCATCTGATACTTTGTGTCATCGGATTACGTATCCTGGTCCTTGAGGAGCTAAACCGTGTACAGCGTAACCGTCCGCGACCATTTTATGATTGCCCATAGTTTTCGTGGGGAGACCTTCGGCCCAGCCCAGCGACTTCATGGTGCGACGTTTGTCGTCGATGCAACATTCCGTAGACCCGAATTGGATGAAGACGGAGTTGTTGTCGACATTGGGTTGGCCACTGCTCAATTGACGTCAGCATTGGAAGATTTGAACTATACAAATTTGGACGAAGATCCAACTTTTTCGGGTAAGAACACCACTACAGAAGTGCTGGCCCGTTTTGTTTTTGATCGACTGGCTAAGGCAGTGCGTGTTGGCGATCTTGGTGAGCGCGGCCGTGGTATCACAGCGATTTGCGTCACGTTACGAGAATCTCATCTGGCGTGGGGTAGCTACGAAGGGTCGGTGTGAAACCGAAACAACTCCATGTGGTCGTCCCTGGAGCGATCAACCAACGGACAGGTGGTTATCTATACGACTCTCGAATAGTGGATGGTCTCAGGCGATTGGAGTGGTCTGTGGTCGTTCACGAGTTATCTGGAATATTTCCTGGACCTGACAGGGAAGCGCGAGACAGTTTGACCCGTGTTTTGGAGGATTTACCAGACCACTCGTTTGTTGTGATTGACGGCTTGGCGATGGGGGGACTTCCAGAGCCGTTGCAGCTACATAGGACGCGGCTTAACCTAGTCGGGTTGGTCCACCACCCATTAGCTGACGAGACTGGACTAGACAAGGTGCGTCGTCTGCGATTGGCCGAATTGGAACAAGCCGCACTTTCGTTCTGCCGACAGGTGGTGGTAACTAGTCCTACCACTGCTCTTCGTCTTACCGACTACGGCGTGTCATCTGAACGAGTGTCTGTCGTATGTCCAGGGACCGATCCGGCTCCGGAGGCGGTAGGGCCGGATGATACTGGGATTCCCCAGATCCTGTGTGTAGCGACTCTTGTTCCCCGCAAGGGTCACGATGTTCTCATTCGTTCATTATCAACCCTTCGGGAGATTTCGTGGAACTGCGTTTGTGTGGGCAGTCTGGTCCGTAACCCCGACTATGCACAGGCCGTGCAGCAACAAACAGCCGCGGCAGGCCTTACGGACAGAATACGGTTCGTCGGGGAATCTAACTCCCGGGTGCTCGACGACTTCTACCACTCGAGTTCGATGTTTGTCCTTCCGTCCTACGATGAGGGCTACGGTATGGTCCTCACTGAGGCGCTGGCACGTGGACTTCCGATTGTCAGCACGACGGCTGGGGCAATTCCTGAGACGGTGTCACAGGATGCAGCTATTCTGGTTCCGCCTGGTGATGATCAGTTATTAGCAGCGGCACTTTCTAGCCTTCTAACAGATACGGCTCATCGTCTTCGTTTAGCGAAGGCCGCGAGAAAATACGGTGCCGCTTTGCCGGACTGGAGTCAGACGGCACGACAATTTGACGAGGCACTCTCGGAGTGGTTCGTGACGTGACGAAAGCTAATGACTGGGAGTCGTTTGACAATGAGTGGCTGGCGCTGCGTGAACCGGTTGACCACGAAGCACGGTCGGAGACCTTACTGCCTATCATGGCGGCTGCAGCGCGGACTGGTGGTTGGTCCCGAATCGTTGATTTGGCTAGTGGCACCGGATCGAACCTGAGGTACCTTGCACCTCACCTCCCGAAGCCAATGCGGTGGACGCTGATTGATCATGACGAGGCACTTCTTCGATGTGTGAAGAAGCCGGAGCGAGTGCAGAGCGTGGTCAGTCTCTGTGGGAATATTGCGACGGATGGTATCGCGTCGGTTGCTGATGCCGATCTCGTCACCGGAGCCGCATTGCTTGATTTGGTATCGGAATCGTGGCTACGAACCTTGGCAGAAGCATGTCGGTCTTCGGCGTGTGGTGCTCTCTTTGCTCTCACATACAACGGTTGTATCGAGTGGGATAGTCTCGATTGTGGTGACGCCATGGTTCAAGATGCAGTTAATAGGCATCAGGGTAGAGACAAGGGTCTTGGTCCAGCGTTGGGCCCCTTGGCGGGTGATGTTGCGCAGGCGTGCTTTCGTGAAATTGGCTATCGGGTTTGGTGTCGCCCTAGTCCATGGCAACTTGGTAATGAACACAGGGTTCTCGCATCTGCTCTCGTAGACGGATGGGAGCAGGCGGCCACCGAGCAATTGCCTGAACAAGAGGAAACAATTGCGGCCTGGGCTGTTCGGCGGCGGCATGATTTAACGAGGCATGATGTGGGTCTAACGGTCGGTCACGTCGACCTGCTTGCGCTGCCGACGGAGCTTATATGACGTGGCGCGTGTTGTCCGGCTTTCGTTTTCGGATGATTCGTGTATGTGTCAGCTTCGCGGTGCTGGTTGTGCTCGCAGTGTGGCTAGATGTTGGGGAGGTCGCGAACCGCTTGGGGCGGATGCAGCCGGCTTGGGTGAGTGCAGCATTGCTTCTGTCTCTTGTACAAGTTGTAGTTTCGGCATGGCGTTGGAAATTTACAGCGGGTTGTCTTGGGATCGATCTGCCCTTTTCTGTGGCCGTGCAGGAATACTACCTGGCCATGTTTCTCAATCAAGTAATTCCGGGAGGAGTGGTTGGAGATGTGTCACGGGCGTGGCGGCACGCAAGCATCCAAGTCGCATTGACGGCCGCCCGTGGACCAGCGGTTCGAGCTGTGATCCTTGAACGGGCTTCGGGCCAAGTAGTCATGGGCATCGTCGCAGGATTGTCAGTTTTGTTGTTACCGCTTGGAATTGATCTGCAGTTGAAATTCGGAATCGGCGCAACTGCTATTGGTGTTATGGGTGTCGGTAGCTGGATATTTAAACGCTACGGCCAAGACAATTCAGTGATGGGGTCCCTTATAAGAGATGCCCGAACCACGCTATTTACACAAAAGGTTTTTCCGGTGCAGTTTGTGGTTTCTCTCGTGGTGGTTTCGACCTATGTAGCAACTTTCGTCATAGCCGCCAAAGCCATTGGAATTGAAACACCCTTCTTCGTGTTGCTTCCTCTCGTGTCCCCTGTGTTGGCCGCGATGGTGATTCCGGTCACTATCGCGGGTTGGGGTGTGCGCGAGGGATTTGCCGCGATATTGTGGGGGAGCGTTGGGTTAGCTCCGGTCGATGGGGTGGCCATTTCGGTCGCCTATGGGCTCCTTGTCTTACTATCGACGCTTCCGGGTAGTATCGTGTTGGCAATGGGTGCAAAAGCGAAACATTTTCAGGCGTCTGATTAACCAAGCGTTAAGTTTCTGTCTCCATCTTGACCTTGCTCAGATCGAAATCGAACAAGAGATCGTTTCCGAGACGAAAAAACTGATATTCAGGACGTAAGGCTTTTTCGAGTGTACTGATCGGATCCAATCTGAAAGCCGCTACTCCAGATCCAATTATTAGCGGGGCAATTGTAACGTGGAGACGCTCAAGGACCTGAGCCTGAAGAAAACTGGACACTGTTGCTCCGCCTCCTTCGATAAGCACTCGGTTAAGGCCTCGTTCACGTAGCGCTTCGACTACGGTGGACGGTTTAAAGTGTCCTTCTCTGTTAACAGGTAGAGTAACTACTGAGACGTTGCTGTTTTGCTGGTCGATGTTTCTAGGGAGAGCCTCGCGACAAACGTGTAGAGTTGGTGCGACAGCGTCGGAGAATACGTGCTTGTCTGGCGTCAGTCGGCCAGTGGGGTCTAGGATAACGCGGACGGGGTTTTCTCCTGGAACCTTTCTAACTGTCAGACGGGGGTCGTCTGCGGCGACCGTTGTGGCGCCGACAACCACGGCATCAACCAAAGTACGAAGACGGTGCAAGTGAATGATATCGGCGGGTCCTGTAATAAAATGAGACTTTCCCGTTTCGGTTGCTATTCGACCATCAAGACTCTGTCCGATCTGGGCCATGGTAAATTTAGCCTGAATTTGGAGTGGGAGATACAGGTCGATCAGGACTTTGGCCTCAGGCGTTGGTGTTGCCGAGGTCGTCCAATGCCCGGCAGGTGCGACTTGCAACCAGACGTCAGGACTGGGATTATTGGGTAGGTGGATTCGGGGTTGACTCTCGCTTAGTCCTTGAGGTGTGGCACGGACCAAATTCCATGCGGTCTGTTCGTCTATGGGGCTAGTCAAGGTAAACTCCTATTGTTGATTGGCTGACAGTATGCACGAAGCGGAACGTGGATTGTTCGATCTCCAGAGAGGACGGCCCCTTTGCGTCAGAGCATTGGGAGACAACGGTGACGCTTGTACGGTGTTGCTGGCTACTGTCGAAGGCTTAAACACCAAAACCTTAAAACAAATTCGGGGTATCGGTGATGGGCGAATTTGCTTAGTGGTGACGGGGTATCGTGCTGAAGCCATGGGGCTGACAACTCCCGACCATGGTCGAGCTGCTCTAAGTTTAGCTCTCGGTCCTTCCGTGACTCCTGATGAGATTTTGAATCTTTCCAGTTCCACCGGTAATTACCGAACAAGTTCAGTTGATGCTCGTCAGGCATCTCCTCCTGAGGTTGGCGGTTTGACGCTGGCGAGGTTGGGACGATTGATACCTGCGGTGGTTGCTGTAACGGTTGGTGAGTCGACGGCCAGTGATGTTCGAGAATTAGTTGAGAGTGGGGCTGTGTTGTCGGTGACGACGTCACAGATTGATGCCATGGCGAGTGCCGTGCGTGTTGAGGTAGCCCACGTTAGTGAAGGTCCTGTTCCACTGCGAGATGCGGAAAACGCTCGTTTTATGTCCTTTCGAGAAGCGAACGGCATTCTCGAGCACGTCGCCGTGATCATTGGTGAACGCAGCAACTGGCCTGACCCGATTCCCGTCCGAATTCATTCAGCTTGTCTCACCGGTGACTTATTTGGAAGTCTTCGCTGTGATTGTGGCGAGCAACTTCAGGGAAGCCTTCGCATTTTTAGTGCACGCGGGGGGGGAGTTCTCTTGTACCTCGCTCAGGAAGGTCGAGGTATTGGTCTAGGTAACAAACTGCGCGCTTATGCTCTCCAGCAAGAAGGCTTGGACACGGTTGATGCCGATTGCATGCTAGGTTTTGGCGCTGATGAGCGGCGATACGACGCTGCTGTTGAGATGCTTCGTCACCTTGATGTTCGACGCATTCAATTGCTAACAAACAATCCTGAAAAGGTTCGGGCCGTCCGCGAGAGTGGGATTGAAGTGGTCGAGCGGCAGGCACTGTATGGAACGCTCAATCCTCATAACCAGCGGTATGTGAAAGCCAAGGTTCAGCGGTCTGGGCACTGGTTGGGCGAGATGTTGTCTGGCGCAGTTTCAGGAAAGTAGCTCTCGCTATTTCGTCCGACCGTCATTCATTAAGCGATCAAGTGGAAAATCTTTGGTGTCTTGAATAATCTCCGAGAGCATTCGTCCATAGCCATCGACCAAGTGCTTGCCGATGGACGCAGTGGCCAGTGTTGAGTTGCCAGCGACACCAGAAAAGTGCAGGTCTTCGGCCAACCACGCCAGTGACGCGCCTTCGTTGGTCGTGTCGACATGATTGAGTGTCTGCTCTAAGAGTCTTCCCAGTGATGGCGCATCGGGTAGTTGCTTCGTTCGTACTAAATCAGGCTTGAGATGCAACATCATCGCGGTTTCAAGGGCTCCTCCGTGAAGTCCATGGCGCCATTCGGCATCGGGGAGTGTTACACCTGCTGGTCGCGGTAAGAGGAAGTAGTTGCTTTTGATGACCAGTAGGCCTAGCTCCCGCCGAAGTCGCAGTGCCGCGGTATCTATTGCTTGACGGTTACCTCCATGGCTGTTGGTTACAAGGAGACGTCGAATACCAGATCGCGTGAGCGCTTTTCCCTGTGACCAAATTAAGTCGCTCAATATGTTGGCGTCGATACTGAGAGTTCCAGGAAAAGTCAGATGTTCCGCACTAGTTCCAACGACTTGGGTTGGTAGGACCCAAACTGGAAAGTCTAGCGGTAGATATGTGAATGCTTTTTCTAGAATGCCTATGCCAATATCGAGGTCGGTAGACAGTGGCAGGTGTGGGCCATGTTGTTCAATAGCAGCTATTGGAAGAATCACAACCGGGTCGGCTTGGCCGATATCCTGGGCTTCCGCGGTTGTCATTGTTTGCCATGAATGGTCTAACAAGTCAGTCATCGCATAACACTCTATCCGACTCGCTGAAACACGGCGAGTTCGTATCGAACCCAACCTTTCGAAAGACAGACTTGAAGAGCATTACCTCCCAACAGATAGTCGAATCGATCGGCCACCATTGGAATCCAGCCAAACAAGTAAATCCCGAGCGCGATCAACCTGTCTCGAGGACGACCGATTTCAAGATGCGGCGTAAGATCGACAGTCTCTATATGCTCAAAACCTTGGCTAATGGCTAAGTCTCGAAAATCAATTGGATTCATGAGCGAGTTGATGTGCCATCCCTGACAAAAGTTTTCTACGACCTGCTGACCGGTTGCATTGTCGGTAGGACACCTGAAATCGTCACAGATCACTAATAGACCACCGGTACGGATCTGACTGGCGCACTGTCTAAAGAAGCGTGTTGGGTCCGGGGTGTGTACAAACGACTCGATGGCGTAGGCCAGATCAGCTGCGTCGCAGTCCTTTGGTAGATTACAGTAGTCGCCTTCAATACATCGGACTCGGTTGGACAGACCTAAGCGGGCGATATGGTGCTGGGCTGCGCGGGCCTGG
>CAZWIL010000031.1:10952-17441 GCA_964634175.1 uncultured Vicinamibacteraceae bacterium | reverse complement strand
CTCTTCCGATCTGTCCGTCCACCAAAATTCGTAAATTCGCTGTACCGCATGGTTCGAGCTAACTCACCATCCTCAGCGTAGAACCGGGTCCAGAGCGGCATGTAGTCAGCTTGGCGCACTCGATAATCAACATGGCCCCACACGACAGCCGCCTCGGGTTTCGGAGTTAACCGAAATTCCCATACTGTCACACCATCCCGGTCACCGTCGTAAGTGAGCTCAATGAAGTAATCCTCGATTAACTGACTCTCTTTCACGAGGTCATCATTGGTGAAATGCGACCCCATCCACGCGCCCGCCATCATGGAAGCCGGAATCTTGATCGCCCGATCAACCTTGGGGAGGTAATTCCAGATATCCTCAGTAGCCTTGAGTGTCGCCGTGCCGGCTTCTCGAGCCGGCGCTTGGACCCGTACCAACGAGTAGTCGAGACCCAACGACCAGATCTCCATCGTCAATCCACGTTCCCAGTTCTCGGTCACAACCTCCATCCGTGCAACACCATGACTCGAATCCCCACGCAGAAGACGGTCGACCCGGTTAATGATCTCCTCAGCAGTTTCGGATGTTTGCGCGGATACCGTAATCGGGAAAAGAACAAGGCATATCAGTACACCGCCGATCGCTCTGACCGTCCGATCGGCTAAACTCAACGCTCCCATTAGACTGACTCCATAGTTAGACAGCCGCCGACACAATAATCCGTCTGATCACTCCGGCAAACCGAACACAAAAAGACTATGTCCTGCGGCAGCAACAACGAATTGATCCCCGTCAACACCGAACGACATCGGTCCATTGGCAATCATCCCCCCAAGGGTTCTTCGCCAGAGAAGGTCACCAGTGCGAGCGTCGAGCGCATGAAAGTAGCCTTCACGATTGCCGGTAAACAACAGGTCAGCCGACGTCGTGAGAACCCCACTGCTGGTAACGTCCGTCATGTCGAATCGCCAGCGTTCGCCGCCGGTCGCCGGGTCAATGGCTATAAGCGCACCCGTGCCTTGTGCTTCGGTCCAGTTGTTGATCGCGCCTCGACGAATGCCAGGAATAACGGGCGCCCCTGGTAACGCATTGCCGGGCCGGCCGCCCAAGAAGAGCCGCCCTGGTTCATATTCAGCCGGTTCAGCCTCGAAAATAGACCCGTACCCCTCCCAGGCCGACAGGTAAAACAGTTCGGTGCTCGGGCTGTATGACGGGGAATACCAATTGGTCCCACCCTGAACACCAGGAAACGTTGGTTCTCCCTCTGCCTGCGGAGTTTCTACTGGTCGTCCATTATCATCCAGACTCTCAGCCCAGTTCACGAAGACATACGGATCACCAGAAATAAACTGGCCGTTCTGCCGGTCAAGCACATAAAAGAACCCATTGCGGTTACCCCACAGCATGAGCTTGAGCGTGCTGCCATCTTGTGCGGGGTAGTCAACCAAAACCGGAATCTGGACGGAGTCGTAGTCGTAATCGTCGTTAGGCGTAAATTGGAAATACCACTCAAGCTCGCCAGTGTCCGCGTTGAGAGCCACTACACAATCGGAATACAGATTGTCACCAGGACGCTGCTCTGGATTCCAGTCGGGACCCGGATTCCCAATTCCCCAGTACGTCAGATTCAGGTCAGGATCATATGAACCAGTCAACCACACAGACGCCCCACCGTGCATCCACGCATCGCCTCCACCCCAAGTTTCGTGCCCAGGTTCTCCCGGACCGGGAATGGTGTAGAACCGCCACGCCTCCTCACCGGTATCCGCCTCGTACGCCGCGATGAATCCGCGGACGCCATACTCACCGCCAGCCACGCCAATGATCACTTTGTCCTTGATAATAAGCGGTGCCAGCGTCATGGCGTAACCCTCGTCAGGACTGGCGATTTGCTTAAACCAGAGTGGTCGACCTGTTCTGGCATCGATCGCAATTAATCGGGCATCGATTGTCGCCATAAACAACGTGTGGCCCAACATGCCGAGCCCGCGATTGACGCGGCCGCAACACGGACGCGACAGATTCGACGGCGTGTACTCGTAACGCCAAAAAACACGCCCCAACTTCGCGTCAAGTGCAACAACTGTATTCGGGGCCTCGGTCAGATACATGATCCCGTCAACAACGAGCGGGCTAGTCTGGAACACGTCAAGGGACTCGGCTTGATAGACCCACTTCAACTCGAGGTCCGCCACATTGTCCGCATCGATTTGATCGAGCGTGCTGTGCCGCTGACTGTCATATCCTCCGGAGTAAGTCAGCCAGTTTTCCGGTTCGTTCTCAGCATTGAGAATGCGATCGAACGTGACTCCGACATCCTGACCCGACACGGCACCAGGACTGGCGAAAAGCACACACAGCGCCATGAAACCTATTAACGAGACAGCTCGTTTGACCATCAATCCAATCCCTCCACGCCTCGTAGCGTCAGCAAGTACGACATGACATCAGCAATCTCCTGCGTGGTCAACGTCTCCGCATATGACGGCATCGGTGACTCCTCGACCACGGTGAACTCCCGCAGTGTCGTCTTATCCAATGAACGCAGTTGCCCCTCATCGTCTATGAGTTGCACGGTGTAGGTGTCTTCATTCATCCGGCGACCACTTACCACGGTGCCATCCGATAACACCGCCTGCACCGGACGGTTGATCGGAATCATCGCTTGGTTCGGGTCAAGCAGTGCCGCTTGCAATGCGCCCGCCGTCCGCGACGCCGCAATAGCTGTTAACTCGGGGGCCATCCCGAGTGCGCCCGCGTCACCCAGACGATGACAACTGGTGCAGTCCCCTTTTCCCATGACTAATGATTCGCCACGACTGGCATCACCCAATTGAACGTTACTCGCATCAAGTTCAGCCATTGTTCGAACGTAGGCCACTAGCGCAGTTACTTCTGAGTCGGCATATTCGCCGGGAGGCATGGCCGTACCCTCGACACCGTTACGGATTAGTGCCGCCAATTCAAAATCTGTTTGGGCACGCGGCGTAGCGGATGAAATGTCCGTGCCAGGAACGCCCGCACCGCTCTCGGCATGGCAGGCAACACAGGTAGTTCGATACAGACGCAGCCCGTATTCGATGTCCGCCTGCGCGTACTGTCCTACATGGTCCCCCTGCGCCAGTGCCGGGTGTGCCAATCCAGCTAGCAACAGCATGGTGGCACCGATAAAAAGTGTTCTCATCGCAGTTAGATAAATACCTTGGGTCATTACACTTATGGTATCACTTGGTCGATGGTCTAAATAAAAATTGCTGTTCCACGGCCGGACGCAAGCGAGTAGTCCTGTGCAGGTCAATAGAACAGGATCGCGAGCACAAAGGTAAGTACCGCTAGGGCAAGAACCCACTGCCAGACCTCCTGCCGGTCATCGGCGGGAATCAGCTGAAACGAAATCGCCCGGTGAGAATTAACGGCGTTCCTAAGAAATGGCGCAGCGGTGATCCCGGCACTGTCCACAGTGAATGATTGGCCACCGGTGCGTTGTTCAACCATCGACAGACCTTCGCTCTGAAGTCGTGTCCGAATTCCCTCAAGGTCCGCGGCCAGCGTAAAGTCGTAATCGAGCCCAGGAACATAGTCGAGAAGGACTGAATCCAAATTGGTAGCGATAGTAGACCCTATCCCCAACGGATACACAGTCAAGCCCCGGCGCTGGAACTCGGCTAATGCTTGGTCTAGTCGAGATGTCTGTTCGCGATCACCAACAAAGTCACCGTCGGTCAACAGAATAACCATCCGGTCTGACCGGCGCCTCGGCGCCCAGTCTTCTTCGCCCGATTCGAATCGATCCTGATTGTCAATGGACGAATACACGTGTTCAAACGCAGTAGCGATGTCACTATCCCAGGGAAATGCGTCTCCTGACAGCGTCTGGGGCGGGCTAATCCGCCCCACCTGATTGATGAACCGCTCTGCATCGGACGACAGATGAACCTTCCGCACCGCTGTCGTTCCAAAGACGAATAAGGCAACTCGATCGCCAGGTGTCAAGATCTCTTGTGTATAGAGATTCAGGATTTCCCGAATGGCAACGTCAAGCCGAGATTGCCCACTGAGGTCCTTGACCCACATGGAGGCTGATACGTCGATCGCCACGGCCACATCAACATCTCCACGTTTAAAGCTTGATGCTCCGTAAATCCAGAACGGACGAGCTGCCGCTGTAGCAACCAACACAAGGGAAATTACCAGTAGAAACCAAAACTTGATAGCACCGATCAGCGGATAGGACGACCCATGGGTCCGAACAGGTCGAAGGGCGTACCGCAAGCCAAATACCAGAAAACCGAATACCAGAAGAACGGCCGCGACGGGCACAACCATCAGGTATTCAGGGTTTGCAAACTCGACACTGCCTTCAATGGCAGCAAGGAGAGTAGCCATCGGAACCTATCCGCGCCGGCGCCGTACGGGGGTGCCTTCACCTTGCATCTGTTCTAACTCAGGAGGCTCTAACTCCTGAGGAGCCTCCAACGCGCGTCGTGTCGCCTCTGCATCGCTAGTCAAGTCGTAGTTCCATTTGTATTCAAATGGTCCACTGGTATCAGCACGTAGAGCCCGCTCGTAGTCAGCATTGACGCCGTCAAGTACTTCCTGAATGATTGCTTGACGCTGCACTTCAGCATCAGCGGCATCAGCGGGAATCGCGCGGTAGCGTATGCGTGCCAATTGAAACTTCGCACTGGCGAGGAGGTATGACGCGCGAGGATCATCCACATCATCGGCCAAATCCTCTACAACCGTGTCGTAATCGCCAACCAGATAGTTATACGAGGCTTGCTGGAGAAACGCCTCACGAAACAAATAACTGTCCGCAACGGCCTGCAGTCCCCACGCACGACTGCTTTCATAGAATGCCGTTGTTTCCGCGAGTTTCGTTTCTGCCTGCTCAAAATCATTGCGCCGCACGCTGTCACTGAGCTCGTCAAGCGTTAGATAAAACCCAGAGAGACTTATCGACGGGGTCGCCACAGCAATGAAAAAAATCACCGCGAGTACAAATCCAATCAAGTATTTGAAAGCGTGATCCCGATCGACAAGGTCAGTCAGTCGCATGTGTTCCTCCTAAGGCTCGGTGCCCCACAGCAATTCCGATACAAACCCCATCGGGATGCCCACGATCAACATGGCCATCGCGACAAGGAGAAAACGTGAATAAATTGGTACTTTGAGTGCTCGATGCTTCAATTCAACTCGGACAGCTTCCCGTTCATCAATTGCTTCATACGCTCGGGCAAGACTGTCTTGGTCCTTCACATCGAAGTAATCCCCGCCATACTCCCGAATCATCTCGATTAGTCTCGGCGTCGAAGAACGTCCAATCATGGTCGTTCGGATATCACTGGTGTTGATGTAAATAATGTAGGGAGTGATGTTCCGGCGATTCAATTCTTGAAACTGTTGGTCTGGAAACTCATCGACGGCCGCGTCCGTAATAATCAACACGGCCCGGTTGACATTTTCGTTCCCTCCCATCGCCGCTTCATCCTGGTCGAACGACTTAATGATCGATTCAAGCGGTCGGATGATATTTGTATCGCCTTCGGCCGGAATAATACGAACCTTGTCGTGCGGAACAACCATCGCTTTATCAAGTCGCTGCGTCATCACATATGGCGCATCCCACACTTGGAAGTAATACAGTTCGTCGTCGACAACAAAGTCGTCAACCATGTACGGATATGTGGAGAACAACCACAACGACACCCGGTCGTTTTTTCCCTCTCGCATATCCAGAAATCTTAAATGGGCGTCACGCGCAACTTCAGCTTTCGACTTCCCGGTGTCTGGAAATTCCCACGCCATCGAGCCAGAGGTATCCACCAAGTCAACGCGAACCCTCGATTCGACATAGCCACTGACCTCTTCGGTCGCAGTCAGAAAGGGATCCGCTGCCGCCACCAACATCAACGCAAGCGCGCCGGCAATCAGAACCTTCGGGGCCGTGTGCAGAACTCTGACCCACGCCTTCTTCTGGTAGGCAGATGCAATTTCGTGACCGGAATGTTGCCGACTGTATTTTCGTCGCCACAGCGCCAGTCGAGTGAATGTAAAAAACAAGGCAACGCCAATTACCACGGCAAGTGAAATTGCCATGGCCACATCACCGTAGCGCACCTGAGCGTATTCTGTCGCCGAGAGCTCTTGTAGCCCGGCAGTGAAAAACTCAAGAAACTCAGTCCAAGTCAGTAGCATTGCTGGCCAGTCCTCTAACCGGCACCAACCAATCCCTTCACTCGCATCCACAGACGGATATGTGGCCGAAGCTGAGAGACCGATTCTGTTAGTTCTTCAGCCTCACCCGCGGGATCATCAATAGGTTCAGGTGTCTCCGTTTCCAAGCCCTGCTGATATGTGACTAATCGGCTCGCCAAAACCAACAGTGCATCCTTCCGTGCACCGTCACCCAGGCCTTCTATGTGCAGCCGGATATCCTTGGGCGTATCACCAGAGTGCAATTCAGGAATCTCTGCCTGAAGATATTCTCGACCGGAAATCACGAGA
>CAZWIL010000031.1:0-10852 GCA_964634175.1 uncultured Vicinamibacteraceae bacterium | reverse complement strand
TCTGAAACTCACCCAGTTCGATTGTGTCCCGAATATCAAGAACAGGAACATCATTGATAGTCGTCACATATCGAACAAATCCACCATCCGCATCAACCTGTTCCACTTCAACATTTTCTACATCTTCACCAATATCTCGCGTCAAGTAATAAAAACTAAATCCTGGCAAAACGTAGAAGGCCTTGTCTGGCGCAATCAATCGGAGTCCATATTCAAAATCCCAGATGTGCTCGTCCCCGACTTGACGCTTCTGGACATCAAGTGAAATCCCTTCAAACGGATGCACCGGAAGGTTTTCAGGAGCCATGCGATCCTCAAGAATGATAATTTCTCGTCCCTCGCTAATGAGATCAGGGAAATGCACCCTATACGTCTGGCTGATCACATCGCCTGTCTTGACAACTGTTGGCTCAAGCTCAAGAGTCTCCACCCAAACGGACGACATATCAGGCGCCGTCTCCTCGGTATTCGGAGGCGCTTGCTGGGCCATCAGAGTCGCTATCTGTAACGCACTCCCCGTCAACAACATCGCTACCACTAACGTCGGTACCCGTCTTCGACTCTGTCTCATATCAGTCAATCTCTGTAAACCGAAACCCCTCTCACCTCGCGGTTCGTGAGATCAAGAACTTCGGTAATTCTTCATGGTGATTCTGAGGCGTTAAGACCACAGAATCAATACCACAGCGATGTTTCAGCGCGTACTGCAAGGCCCCTCTCGATTCTTCGATCTCTCTTCGAATAGCTCCGGCCTTTCTAGCCGAAATCACCGTCTGTTTTCCGGTTTCCATATCCGAGATCCGGATGTATCCCAGAGGGCTTCTGACCTTGAATTCCTCTGGATCGTCCAGAATAAAGAACATCATATCGTGCTTCGAGGCAAGCATCCTTAGAAGCTTGAAATCAACTGCTTTCGGATTGTTCAGCATGTCAACAACATCCGAAATCACAATGACTGAATGACGCATCTTCAACCGACTGGCCATAAACAGAACCGGCACTGAAAAATCAGCGGTTCGCCGTGCCGGAAATTCTCGTTGCAACGCCAATTTCTCAAAAATTTGCTGGGCCATATAGAAGACTTGGGAAGTCCCCAGCTTTGGTTTCATGAACAGTTCAATCTGGTCAGAGAACGCCAGTAGCCCCACCGGGTCGCGTAAATTACTACGAGTGAGTCCAATGTTTCCAAGTAAATCTAGCAGCAGTAGGGCTTTGTTGGACTTTTGTGAAATCTGAAAGAGAGTCGAATACGACAAATCAACTACCAGGAGTGTGCGAAGCTCCTTTGGTTCCATCCGTTCGATCCTGAAAAGTTTCTCAGGGTATGTGCGAAGGCTGATGTTCCAAGCGATATCCTTCAGTGGTTGGCCTGGTCGCCATTGTTCCACACCGACAATGTCGTAGCCGGCTCCCTTAAACCCGCTCTTGTGCTCGCCATAGTGAATACTGGTCGATTTCTTCTTGGCCTTGATTCCATGCTTGATGTCACGAAATCGGGCAAACACTTCCTCTACTTCCACGGAGGAATCTCCATGTCCTGGATCACTTTCTGCAAGAGATCTTCTTTGACAACAGAGAATTCCATGCCTTCCTTAAGCACCAATCGATGTGCAAGTACTGGCTCTGCCACAGCCTTAATATGGTCAGGCGTAATCACCAAATCGCCGTGAAAAAAGGCGAATGTGCGAGCCACCGCCTCCAAGTGAAAATGCACACGTGGTGAAATCCCAACCCTGATGTATTCCTTCACAGTCCTGGCTGCACGACCCTGCACACGATGCGGTCGGGTATTACGAATGAGACGCGTCTTATATTGCTGAGCGTAATCAGACATCTTCACGTTATCGAAGATGTAGTTTGCAATCTCCAGCACCTCGTAAAGATCGGTGAGTTTCTCAACTTTTTTCCCTACGACGTTTCCCGCGGTGATCTTTAACTCATCCGCTTCATCCTCGGGATCCATCATATTGATGGACAGGGTCGTCCGGTCGAGTTGGGCGACCGGATTGGCAAATGTTCCTTCCTCTTCGCCAAAAATATTCTCGGTGCAAATCACCATAAAGAATCGGGGCCCTGTTATGTCATTAAAATCACCAGACAACGGAAACAGGGGCAACATCTTGCCTTCCGCGAGGTTTCCATAATCAGAGGCAAGAGTCGCTGAGCTCTCTTCCATGCCTTCAAGTACAGCGGCTTTTGTTTTTCCGGATAAGCGATTGTCCTCATCAATGAGAACGATGTGCGCCATGAGTTTGCCCGGCTTAAAATGAATCTTTCGTGTGCCGTCGACCTCTTCGATAATCGTTTCGTATCCAAGGATATCTTCGGGCATATATGTCGGCAGCCCCTGAATCCGTTCAAATTTGGCATCAATGGCCATCGCACACGCGCTAACAAGGTCAGTCTTACCTGTTCCCGTTGGCCCTTTAAACATCACGTGCGGCTGACGAAGCGCCTTAGCCTGACTCAACTTGTCTGTATATGGCAGTAACGTAAAAAGTGCCCAGGACAGAATTCTCGCGGCATCATCCAATCCGTACAACCATTTCGTTGACTCGGCCTGAAATCGCCGAACAACTTCGTTGGCTCGATCGAAATCTACCGCCGGCTTCGTTTCGACTGTCATCTCACAGATCTCCAAGCTCCGCGTCTATCGCAAAATCGCCCGGCCGGACGCGATTTAGACGCGTCTCACAGGCATCGTGACTGTAACAATATGGTGAACTGTTCAGAACCTACATCCACATGTTCACGATTGGCTCAATAGCACC
Organism: uncultured Vicinamibacteraceae bacterium; assembly: GCA_964634175.1. Lineage (GTDB taxonomy): Bacteria > Acidobacteriota > Vicinamibacteria > Vicinamibacterales > UBA8438 > CAUZIB01. The sequence continues at coordinate 8,081 of CAZWIL010000031.1, read as the reverse complement.
TATTGCACCTAGCAAGCTAACGACTTAGCTCACTCCGAAACCAATTGTGAAACCAACATAGATCTCACGCCCTGGCGAGGGCTCAAAGTAGCGCCGGCCCCAAGCGTTAACGATCACAGACGAGTTGTAGCGTTTATCAAACACATTATCAATACCAACAAAGGGCCGTATGTCCGTGTTGCCTAATAGTTGGTCCAACCCAAATCGCAAGTCGACGACCGTATATGACCAGTTTGACGCCGTGTTCGCATTGTTCGCAAAGATACTGTCAAACCATCGGACTGACGCACTGGACCGCAAACCAAATGGAGCAACGTAATCCACGCCGCCAAAGAACCGGTTCGGAGGAACCCCAGGTTCAAAGTTTCCAGAGTACTTTCCAAATTTCTCGAAGGTGAAGTCTTGATGGGTGTAAGACAACCTCGCGCCAACACGAGACGTCGGCTGCCAGTTCAGTGCCAATTCGACACCATTACGTGACGATTCACCGGCATTAGAAAAATACGTCTGCTCGTCAGCGCCCTCTTGAGACACAAACGCATCTAGCAACCGCGACCGATACACCGCAATCTCGTACTGAAGACGGGCCGGCTGCACGAGTCCACGCAGACCCACTTCGAAACTTCGAATTCGCTCAGGTTCAAGCATCTGGTTAAATCCACCCTCACCTTCAGGTCGATTCGAAAGCTCAACGGTCGTCGGCGTCTGATAGGCAGTGGAATAATTCGTATACACGTTCAAAGTCGGAGTCGCCATAAACGTCAGTCCCACCGACGGACTTGCCGCGTTCATCTTACGTTCGCCAGATTGATCCCCGTCATCCAGTTTCTGATCGGTTGCTGAGAAGTTGTAGTAATCGTATCTAACGCCGGCAGTAACGGTAACTCGGCTATGGGGTGAAACACTGAGCTGCGCGAACGGACCTGCTGACAAGACATCTTCGAGTTGCTGAACCAAGAGGCTCCCACGAAGATGTCCGACGTCCGGAGTCGTTTTATTCCGAGACTCCGTTCGGGTATCACTCTGCGACGACACATCAACACCTAAACTCCATTCAGCAATTCCATTCGCTCCGAGGTATTCGGAACGCAAGCCTCCACCTTTTCGGCTAAGGTCAATGACCCGGCCTGGATTTGAGGCAAATAAATCACGTGAAACGCCCCATCCGGTAGCACGAAACATCTGTGTGCCAAAGCTATGTTCTACTGTGGCGCCGTACTGTCCTTGACTCGTTGATTCTCCCCAATCTTGATTGACAGCAATCCACCGAGTGCCGCGCGGGTCTGTCCTGGCTAACGTTTCATTCATCATGCTTGGATTTTCGGCAAAGGGAGCGTCGTAGTAATTAAAGATGCCAGAAAGTCGGGTACCAGCCGAAAGAGCTTGGCGAACCACAACATTTGTCTGACGAATCTCGGCTGCGCTGTGTTCACGCCAGCCATCGCTCTGAAATCGACTAAAACTCCCCATGAACTCGGTCCCACTGTTGTTGTGACCATCAACCCGAAGCTGCTGCCGTTGATAACCGTTACTTCCGACTTGTATGTCAGGCCGCACAGTTAAACGTCTCGAAGGGTCAATTTCGGTAAACAAACTGATCACGCCACCAGCTGAATTCCCGTAGAGAACGGAACTCGGTCCACGAATCACCTCAATCCGCCGAACAGACCCCAAGTCGACGTTGCCGGGCTCAGTTGTGCCGTCAGCAGTGGTGATCGGAATACCATCTTGGACAATGACTAAACCCCGCAAACCAAATTTTGGCTGCGGTGAACGAATACTCAACCCGACACCACCGGAGAGTCCGTAATTCCGACGATTCTGAACATGAAGCCCGGGAATCCCACGAAGGGCCTCATCCAATGAAGCTTTCCTCTGCGCGAAATCAACATCATCTTGCTGGACCAACGCTACGGCATTGGATACCGAAGAAAGGTTCTGGCCACTACGTGTGACATTCACGGTCTCGGACAATGGTGCGATGGACAGCGTGAAATCTTCATCAGCGGCTGATTCGCCTATCGTCACTGTGGAAGACACCCCAGTAAATCCTGGAAGGGAAGCCTCTACTTCATAACTGCCGGAAGGTAGTCGTAGAATTTGATACTGGCCAGACGCATTGGTCACAGCGCTCCGACTCAACACACCGTCCGAACTACGTGCCGTCACCGTGGCACCCGGCAACACGCCTCCCACTTCATCCGCGACAGTCCCAACAAGAGAACCCGATTCCTCTTGTCCGACTGCGTTCACGGTGATCGCGCTAGTAACTAGCAGGAAGAACCCCAATACAGCTATGTTGAAAACTTTGTCTCTTGTCATGTTGACTCCGGTCATTGACCGCTAACTTCACTTTGCTTCGTTAGCCACATCACACCAAAATTGGCAAATTCAGTCCCATTGACGGAAACTTCTTGATCGATTCGGTATGCGGCCGGCGACACAAAAAACGACCGCCCCCGCAGGCTGAAGTTTTGTTCGTTGTACTCAAACTGTGGCGTCTCCCAGAATGCACTGTAGTACCCACCGAGGTCCCCGCCCACCGGGCCCTGCTTGAGCAATTCAAAGCCGGCATCATACACGACATACCGCAGCATAGACTGCCCACTCAAGCCATATTCATAGAAAATCATCCCGGTACCCGTAATTGTGGCACCATCCTCGGACTGTAAATTGACCGTAACTTTAAGATAGCGACTATTGATGTGCGTTACCGTCTCTGTTCCCGTGTACATTCCCGGCGGGAAAAGCCCCATTTCTGGAGGATTCCATTCCACGTCCCAAACACCGACCAAGTAACTGGGATCAAAAGGGGCTTGCATCTCTTCCCCTGTAGTTGGTCCAGTCTGAGCAGCGCCAATTCGAGACGGGGCCTCCGTCCAATCGGAAGCTCCGATGAGGGCTACGGTTAACGCTGCGGTAGCGACCGACTGTTTCATCATCATGAAATCCAATTACATATCGAAGGGAAAACCAATCGAGACAAACAATAATACTAAGGTTCACGCCACACCGGGTCAAGGCTCTGAAGTCTATGATTTTCAATAACTTATCCAAAGAATTGCCCCCGTTTCCAGAGGTCGATAAATAGCCGGCAGGTATACCATCTTGCAGGCGTGGCTGAGCAAATTGACTGAATCCTGTACACGCGCAATTAGCTAAAGATCGCATTTCATCTGGTAGCAGCAATAGAGGATCGGAGATAATGCGCGTTCGTTGGGGAGAGATTAGTCAATGAAAAAGAAATTTCTCGTAGTAGCGATGACAATAGCGGTAGCGAAAACTATGGCATCCACGATAGCGGCTCCGATGGGCGAATTCACTCAGCCGAATCCCACCGTGCCACTTGTAAGTCTTGTGGGCTGCGTCGAAACCACAGATGAAGCTTGGTTCTTGGCCAACGCGACAGACCCGCGAGCCACCCGAACACCGTTCGCCACCGACGCTGAAATAGACGAGTCCCGTGAGATGACACTTGGGTCTAATCGATTCGCGTTGGTGGGCGTTGCCGAGTTTCTCGATGCCGACGGATTATTAGCCTTACACCAACGAGCCGAATTAACCGCGCCGGAGTCGGTTAACGCCACCGGTCAACTAGTCGCAGGAAAAAAAGTAGCCGTCAAGGGGTTGCACATCACCAGCGTCGAACCGAACCGGCTCAACCTGACCTCGGTCATACCCCTTGCCGATACTTGTGACTAACACGGTCCTTCTCGCTAGGTCGCCTCCTGTCGTGGGGGCCGAGCCATTGAAATTGATATCAACGCTATGACGGACAAACCAGCCGCAATATAAAAAGCATTCGCGTAGCTGCCCGTCGCCACAAAGACGCGACTCGCGATTAGCGGTCCAATAATTCCAGCCACGCCGTAAGCGGTAAACAGGAGTCCGTAGTTAAGCCCAAGATACTTTGTTCCAAAGAAGTCCGCTGCGGTTGTAGCAAACACCGACAACTGCGCGCCAAAACACCAATAGACCACTGCAACGAGCACATAGAAGAAAACCGCTTGCTCACGCCCCACATACAAAGCTGGCATTGCAATGGCCGACACGAAGATCATGATCCGAAGGGTTGTCAACCGTCCGACCATGTCGGACATCCACCCTGAGAGAATCCGTCCGCTAGCACTGCCAACTGCGCCGAACAAGACCGCGACTGCAGCAGCGACTCCAACGCTGTTAGCAAACGGTACGAGTTGGCTGATCGTCATGAGCCCCGCAGTCGTGCCCAAACAGAAAGCGATCCAGAGGAAGTAAAACGCGGGAAGGCCGAGCACTTCTTTCGTCGGGATGTCACGCTCAGAGCGCTCAGGTGCTGGCGTGGGAGTCCAACCTTCGGGTTTGTACCCAGCCGGAGGATTCTTCAGCAACATCGTACCCACCATACACATTAGGAACAGCACAACACCCAAAATCCGGAACGTCATCCGCCAACCGACCGACTCAAACAGTATTTGCGCGATCGGTGTCACAATGGCTGAACCCGCACCATATCCGCCAACCATCATGCCAACAACCAGTCCCCGCTTATCCGGAAACCACTTCGACCCCACCGGAATTGGTGTTGCGTAACCGAAACCATTTCCACAGCCCACAACGAAACCGAAGACCACGTAGAGATAGATTAGGGACGTGGTGAAACTCGATAAAATAAATCCGAGGCCTACAAGCGTCGCACCGATTGCGGCACAAATGCGCGGACCACGTGCATCCTGAATGCGACCGCCCACAATGAACGACAATGCAAACGTGATGATCGCAATCGAAAATACCCATGAGGTATCTGTCCGATCCCACCCAAATTCAGCCTCTAACGGAGCAACAAACACACTCCAGGCATACAGAGACCCTAGAGCGAGATTCATGGAGACGCCCCCAACGACGGCAAGCCAACGGTTCATAATTAGTTCCTCAAGTGAAGAAAATATAAGGTGTGCAAAGAGTATCCGGCCTCAGCAAGCCGGTCAACACCCAACGCACCAGTGGGCGGATTGGTCGCCACACGATAGGATTAACACAACCATGCCGGACAACGACCTGATTACTGCAGGAAAAACCCAATATTTCTGCTGGCAGCGGGTCACTTCACCTTGGTTAGGACTCTTTGAAACATGACTGGTTCCGCACCGTCCTTGTCAATAATTAGTCTCGTCGGAAATCTCGGTGAACGGCTATCGAGTTTCACTCAACGTTGGATTCCAGACTCGTGGACCGTCTGCATGGTACTCACCGTTGTGGCGATTCTCCTTGCTATGACCGGCGCGGGAGCCAGTCTCAATGAGTCTGTCCTCGCTTGGGGTGGTGGAATGTGGTCGCTGCTAGAACTGGCGATGCAGTTTTCGATCGCGATGGTCGCAGCCCACGCTTGTGTTTCTTCTAGACCCGTCTTTCGACTGCTAGACCGCTTAGCTAGCCTTCCGAATCCACAACGGCCGTTGCAGGCGATTCTACTGATCGGCAGTTATTCGCTGATAACAGGCTACGCGAACTGGGCACTCAGCGTCGTGGCATCCGCTTTGTTCGTGCCATTCGTCGCTAAACGAAATCCGAACGCCGACATCCGGGTGTTAATCGCCGCAGCCTATCTCGGTCTCGGTACGGTGTGGCATGGAGGACTCTCAGGATCAGCCCCACTCATCCTTGCTACCCCTGGAAACCCATTACTAGCTCCGGCAACTGGCGACCCTGTAATCGACAGGCTCGTACCGGTCACCGAAACCCTGTTTGTGCCATTCAATCTCACCTACCTTGCTGTAATTTCGGTTGTTGCCTTGGCGACCGTCCTTGCACTGCATCCCCGGGGCACTCCCCGGACACTAACGGATGAACAGATCGACCGGATGATGCCGACCTTACCGGAACCGACTGTTCCGGTAACCCCTATTGAAAAAATCGAGTCATTCCGTGGATGGGTCGTCCTGGCCGCCTTGTTGATCGGTTATCCACTTGGGCACTCGATGATCACCAGAGGCTTTGGAGCCACGTGGACAATCAACGCCTATAACGCCGTGTTCTTACTCGCGGCGGTGCTGTTGCAAGGACGCCCATCAAACCTAGTACGCGCCTTCTCGAACGGCGCACGGACGGCATCGGGTGTCATCCTGCAATTTCCGTTCTACGCTGGAATTTTTGGCGTGATCAACAACACTGACTTGGGCGCCTGGCTGGGACAATTCTTTGTGAGAATTGCCACGACAGAAACCTATCCCCTTGTGGTGTATTTTTATTCCGGCTTCATGAATTTGTTCGTACCATCGGCCGGGTCAAAGTGGCTCATTGAAGCACCGTACCTTCTGCCGGCAGCCAAAGAACTTGGAGTCTCTGCCACAACAACAGTCCTTGCCTATGCATACGGAGACTCGACGACCAACTTGATTCAGCCGTTCTGGGCTATTCCACTCCTCACCGTAACTGGTCTTCGATTTGGAGACGTGCTTGGGTATACCGGCATCATCGCCATTGTGTGCATGATTACAAGCATCGTGGCCATGCTACTGATACCCCCTATGCTCTAGAGATTCATCCCTTCGGAATGTGTCTCATCAAGTTTGAGTTTCGGCGAGCACCCCATGGCGCCACTTTTCAGTTAACTGCTGCGCGTCGACTTCACTGTCGATCAAGAATCTGTTCAATCTCGTCCATCACTCGAACCATCCGAGCAATCAGAGCGTCATAGGGCGCATCGGTGGCTAGGTCGATACCATACTCTCGTAACAGGTCGTACGCATACCGAGACCCACCAGCTGACAACACCGCGAGGTAATCGTCCCGGGCTTGCTGATCGCCGTCAAGAAATCGTTCCGCAAACATCGTGCCACCAGCAATCGACGTCGCATATTGGAACACATAAAAATTTCGGTAAAAGTGCGGAATATATGCCCATTCGATGGCATAGGCTTGGTCATACGTCAGCACCCCTTCGTCAGACCCGTGATATTGACGGATCAACTCTTCGTAAACCTCTGTCATCTTCTCACCAGACAGCGCTTCGCCAGCCTCAACCAGTTCGTGAATCTTAAGTTCAAACTCGGCAAACATCACCTGACGAAAGAACGTTCCGCGAACGGCTTCAAGTGCCGTCCCGAGATAAAACAGCCGCTCCTGGTCCGAGATCTCCTGTGACAACATGTGTTCTTGAAGTAGCACCTCATTTGTAGTTGATGCAATTTCAGCCGTAAACGTCGCATAGGCTGACGTCTCATATGGGTTGTCAGCCTTTGACAACATCGTATGTATGGCATGTCCCCACTCATGGACCAGCGTTGAAACATCGTCGTAAGCACCGTTGTAATTTAATAGGAGGTAGGGGTGCACATCGTAGACCGCACCGTACATGTACGCCCCGGATGCCTTGCCCTGTTGGGGATACACGTGCATCCAGTTACCAGCCAATCCCTCCTTTAATAGATCAACATATGCCTCCCCAAGCGGCGCAGCCGAGACCAACGCCAACTGCTTCGATTCTTCGAGATCGAACTCGCGCTCGGAAGCCACAAGTGGAGGGTAAATATCGTAGTAAGCGAGGTCCTCAACACCTAACATCCGCTCTCGAAGTCGGAAGTAGCGATGAAGCGCTGGAAGATGTCGATGAGTTGCCGCGATCAGGGTACGGTAGACCGCTACCGGAATGTTCGGTCCCGACAAAGCGGCATGTAGCGCGCTGTCGTACTGCCGAGCCTTCGCCTCAAATACGTGAGTCTTGACATGTGTGTCCAGGGTCTGACCCAACGTCGCTTCATAGCCCTTCCAACTATTCCAAAACGCATCAAACACCAACTTGCGATCATCTCTGTTCTGAGACGCCCGATGCAGCGAATAAGCGGCTTGATCCAACCGAACCTCTTCACCGTCAGACAACGTTATTGTTGGAAAAGGTAAATCAGAACTGGACAACATCGCATAGATGCGCTCCGGTCCCTGTGCAACTGGAGCGGTCGCTGCAATGATTTGCTCAGCATCACTCGATAACGTATGCGGTTCTTGACGCAGAATGTTCCGCAGGCTGAAAGCATGCTTTTCCAAACCCGTATCTTCTGCAAGATACGTTTCGATCGTTTCAGAACCCACTTGAAGTAACTCTG
>CAZWIL010000030.1:0-18266 GCA_964634175.1 uncultured Vicinamibacteraceae bacterium | reverse complement strand
GGCTCACAGGTCATGAAGAAATGCTCACTTTGCAACAGTCGGCGGGGACGCCGGGCTTGTCCTGCCCTCGGTTACTCAATCTGCCCGACCTGTTGCGGGTCAAAACGACTGGTTGAGATTAACTGCCCCTCTGACTGTGGCTATCTTCGCAGTTCTCAATCGCATCCCCCAGCCTTGGTTCAGCGGCAACGTGAGCAGGACCTCGGTTTTCTAATTCCCCTTCTAGAGGGAATGACAGAGCGACAACAACAACTGACTCTATCGATACAGCACTTTCTTCGAGCTGACCGGCTCGACACTCCGACTATGTTTGATGACGATGTAGTGCAGGCAACACGGGCCATCGCCGAAACTTACGAAACGGCAAGCCGAGGTATCATTTACGAACATAATGCAGGTTTAGCGTCAGCAGAACTTCTGGCCTCTGAACTCCGGACACTGGTCAAAGGCCAAAGGGATAAAGGCCTTCGCCTGACAGACGCGGAAACTGCCGTAGTCATGCGAAGAATAGAAATTGGAGCGCGCGAGGCTCGATCGGTGTGTCCAGGCGAAAAGAAAGCATATATAGAATTGTTGAAGAGGGTATTGAAATCCACGCTAGAAACACCAAACCTGCAGCAGCCTTCGGATGAACAATCGAGTGAAGATACAACTAGACCGGGCGAATCGAGTCTCATTATTCCAGGACGATGAAGTAACAAGGGTCTAATCCGTCACCGATGTTATAATTCCTTTTAATCTAGACGCGAGGCAAATAATTAAGAATGGCAAGACGCTGTGAGATTTGTGGAAAAGGTCCGGCCGTAGGGCGTAACGTCAGCCACGCCCACAATGTGACTCGGCGCCGGTTTGAGGCAAACATCCAGTCAATTCGAGCGCTAATTAATGGTAGCGTGAAGCGAATTAAAGTTTGTACCCGCTGTATTCGGTCGAACAAGGTCACTAAAGCCGCTTAACATCCAGATCCTGTGAAAACTGAACTGGAATCAATCACAACCGAAGCAGCCCCTGCCGCGATCGGCCCTTATTCGCAGGCAGTTCGCTTCGGTCAGTTTCTTTTCGTTTCTGGGCAAATTCCTCTTGAACCATCGACCGGTGAACTTGTCGGTGATTCTGGTCGTAGCGTCATTGTGGCCCAGACGCACAGGGTATTACAGAACATGAAAGCCATTCTTGAGTCAGCCAATGGCTCGTTGGCCGATGTAATCCGAACAACAGTTTTCTTGATCGACTTAGATGACTTCAAGTCAGTCAACACCGTCTACGCCACCTATTTCAACCCTACCGAACCAGCACGATCGACAGTCCAAGTGGCCGCGCTCCCCAAGGGAGCCCGAATCGAAATCGACGCCATAGCGATTATTCGCTAGATTAACTCACTTCGCGTAGGACACGTTCGACGTCCAATACCCCTGGCACACCAGTGACAACTTTTATTACTCGTTGGAGATGCTTTAGATCAGCAATGTCAAAGGTGACGCTAATCCGACCATGGTTGTCGCCACTCGAACTTGCCTCAACTTTGCGTACATTTATCTTGATATCGGCTATTCGGGATGTAACGTCAGCTAGGATCCCTCGACGATCTTCGACCTGAATTGTCACACACACCGTAAAACTGCTGTCTTTAGACCCCTTTGGAGCCTTGTCCCATACAACTTCGATACGACGCTCAGGGTCATAGAACAAGTTCAGAACGTTTGAACAAGTTGCCGCATGAACCGATACTCCTTTTCCTCTTGTGATGTACCCAATGATCTTTTCACCACGAATTGGATTACAACACCGTGCCCTAAAAACCATCAAGTCGTCAAAGCCTTGCACCTTGATCTTGTCCTGGCCAGGACGAAGCACACGTCTGACCACCGACCTAAGTCCCGTCTTTGCCGACGCTCCCACAAGTTTGTCTTGTGGCACAAGCTTCGCTAACACATTTCCAGGTGCCAACTTCCCATAACCGACCGCAGTAAACAAGTCGTCAACCTTCTTTGATCCGAGTTCACCGGCCAGCGCAGTGAGCTTCTCAGGATCAAGAACCTTCTTTGAACTCAAGTTGAACCGGCGAATTTCTTTGTCAAGAATCTTCTTTCCCAATTCCAACGCACGGGCTTTCTCTTCGGCGTGAATAAAATTCTTGATCCGATTCCGTGCGCGTGGTGTTCCGACAAAATTCAGCCAATCACGACTCGGTTTATGTCCAGTTGTAGTAACAACTTCAACTATGTCTCCACTCTTCAAGTGGGTTCGAAGTGGCACCATCTTCCCGTTGACACGAGCGCCGACACACGTATGTCCAACGTCTGTATGCACTGAGTATGCGAAGTCAATCGGTGTAGCTCGCTTCGGCAGGGCTTTAACCTCGCCCTTCGGCGTGAAGGTATAGACCTCCTCTGGATAGAGATCAACTTTCAGACTGTGGATAAACTCCCCGGGATCGCCAACTTCCTGCTGCCAGTCTAATAACTGTCGTAGCCAGCGGAAATACTGTTCATCTGCCTCTGCCCCGACCCGCCCCTCCTTATATTTCCAGTGAGCGGCAATCCCATTTTCGGCCACTTGGTGCATTTCCTCCGTTCTGATTTGCACTTCAAAAGGAAAGCCTCGATCGCTTACCACGGAGGTATGGAGCGACTGATAACCGTTTGGACGCGGCATCGCCATGAAATCCTTGAACCGACCAGGGACAGGAGACCACATCTGGTGGATCACGCCGAGTATCGCATAACAATCCTTTATCGACGGCGTGATCACTCGCAGCGCAACAAGGTCGTACACTTCCTCAAGATTGGTCTCCTTCCCTTGCACTTTCTGATGAATACTAAAAAGTCGTTTTAAACGACCTTCCATTTTGTTGAATGGGATCTGAGAATCTGACAGTTGCGATTCCAGTGCAAGCTTGAGATCAGACACTGTCTGCTCCGTGGCTTTTCGACGCTGTTCAACCCAAGCCTGTAACATCCCATAGGCCTCAGGATCCAAATGTTTTAGCGCAAGGTCTTCAAGTTCGTTCTTAACCTTGTTCATCCCCAAGCGATTAGCAATCGGAGCATAGATATCCAGCGTCTCTTGGGCAATCTTGCTCTTCTGACTCTCGTCAAGATGCTGTAACGTCCGCATGTTGTGTAACCGGTCGGCCAACTTGACCAAAATGACTCGTACATCATCGACCATAGCCAACAACAATTTTCGGAAGTTTTCAGCTTGACGTTCTTCGTAGGATGAAAACGGAATCGTACTAATCTTTGTCACGCCCTCAACCACATGCGCGATCTCTGGGCCGAACAATTCGCGAACACTATCTATCGAGGTCAACGTATCCTCGACAACGTCGTGAAGCAATCCGGCTGCAATCGCGACATCATCCAGCTTCATATCAGCTACTAGGCACGCCACCTCAAGTGGGTGGGTTATATAGTCCTCTCCCGACCGCCGATGCTGCCCTTGATGCTCAAGCGCTGAAAATTCAAACGCTCGATACAGCAGGTCTGTATCGGAGTCTGGATTGTGACTCTTCGCGCTCGCAGCTAATTCTTCGAAACTGGTCATCAAATATTTACAACCGACTAAAAAATAAGAAGTAGCTTGTCAGAAAGCGAGGAACAAGGATAGGAATCGCCGTCGTCCCTGCGATTGTAGAGTGGCAGGCAGGGCAGTTCAAGGCTCAGGCAGACTACGCGCAGATAGATAAAACAAGAGGCCGACTGCCATCCAAAAAGACAGTGCGGCCCCTGGTCGAAAACCTTGTTGGTGGACTCTTATGCTCCAGCAGCAGCGCTGGCTGCTCTTTGCTCCTGCTGAATACTCTCAGCCGTGGCACGCAACTGATCAGCCTCAGCGATCAATTCAGTCTGGAGATCGAGATCCTCCGTATCGTTGGCCTGCATTCTCAACAGAATGTTCTTATAAATAAGCGCATCAACGTAGCGCTCGTTCAATGCCAGCGCACGGTCACTCGCATCCAACCCAGCTAATACATAATCTCTCTTCTGATCGACGGTAATTCGGAAATCACGAAATGCTTTTTCCCAATAGAATGTGGAAATCGTGTAGTAGGCCTCCGGATTATCCGGGTCCTGGCGAGCACGCTCCTCTAGCGCTTCGATTGTAAGATCGAACTCTCCCGCACGATTGTAGAACCCAGCTAACTGAAGGTAGACGACAGGATCATCACGCCTAAATTGTTGAACTGTCTGATAGATAAACTCGGCATCTTCGAACAGACCAGCTTCCTCATAGAGTTGCGCCAAACGGAAGTAATTGTCCGGATTTTCAGGATCGCTCGTAATCATATCTCGCAAGAGCGGTTCAGTAGCACCTGGGTTGTTGCCCTTATCAGGTCCGTACGCCGCCACGAGATACTGCATTGAGAGCAACCTCAATGACGGATCCGGAATTTCATCTATTGCCAAGTTGTAATATCTGATTGCCTCGTCCAGATTGTGCACGTTTTCTGCATCAGTACCACCCGGCTTGTACATACTGTCATACGAGTTCGCGATGTAGAAATAAGCAGGCGTGAGATTCTGCGCAAGCTCACTTTCACCGCCGGCTTCAATAACGGCCAGAATTTCTTCATAGAGTTCTATCGCTTCGTCGTAAAAACCTCTCGAATACGCAAGGTTGGCATCCTTGAACATTCTGACGGCACCAAGTTCGTCAAAGAACGTACACCCAGACAACGAGATTGCCGTCAAGACAACGATGATTACTCTGAAAAGACTTCGTTGTTTAAACATGTCCACCCCTATAGCGAGTCTAAATACTCCACTCGGAAAAACGGATACGCGCGTTAATTACAATCCGCTTGCACCACCGGCACGCCGCATGGCTTCAGTAACGATACCAACCTTCGTAACCCCAGCACCCTTTGCAGCGTCAACAACATCAATGATGTCGCCATAGGTGAGTGTGCCCGCTCCCGCTATGAACATTGTCTTCTCGCGGCGATCTTCAAAAATATCTCGCAAGCGGTTTTCCAACTGCGGAAGTGAAACATCCTGGTTGTTGATAGATATTCGACGGTCAGCCGTATATTCCAACATGATCTGACTGGAGTCGGTAGCCGCCTGCGTCGACCCCTGAGTCTCTAAAGGCAAATTGATATCCATACCTCGCTGGCCCAACGGAAGAGCGGCGAGAAAGATGACTATTAGCACCAAAAGGACATCGATGAACGGCGTGATATTGATGTCGGCATTCTCTTCAGGCCGCGCAGCCTCAACAATATCGTCTGCACCATGATGTTTCTTCTTAGACATATACCTATTCCCCTAACTCGCGCCTATACGCTCAGCGATTAGTCCGATGTTCTCAATCCCCGCCCGCTGTAGCTGGTCAAACACGTTCATGATTCCAGAGTACGGCGCACCGGTATCTGCTTTGATTAACACGAGCCGTTCGAACTTCCGATCAAGGGCAGTCTGTATGGCCGTAAGAAGCTGCCGCTCTTCAGTGGGGATATTGTCTACGTAATATCGTCCGCCTGAGTCGACGTGTACAACAGTGTCGTTGTCGTTGTCGGTCCGCTCAGTAGTATTGGTTGCTTCAGGCAACCTCACAAGGACCCCTGCCTGCAAGAGCGGCGCAATCAACATAACAATGATCAGCAAGACCAACATCACGTCCGCCAGGGGCGTAATGTTAATCTCTGAATTCAGCGCACCAGTTTTCTTACCAACGGACATTCCCATGGGGAAATCCTCCTTAAAAAACTTAATTCAACGCTTTACAAAAAAAACGCATCCAACTTCCTCTGAGTAGGGGCCTAACCGGTTGGCAGCATCAGCTGACCCATCCAGCAGCCCCATACCAGAGACAGTCGGTTCCTTGGTCGTGTTTTACTGCTTGATGAAGTAATCCATCATTTCTGACGATGAGTTATCCATTTCGACGTTGAAGTATTCGACCCTACCGGTGAGGTAGTTGTAGAACCACACGGCCGGAATGGCAACAAATAGTCCAACAGCAGTACCAACCAACGCTTCAGAAATACCACCAGACACGGCGCCGAGACCACCGGAACCAGTCGTCGCAATACCCTGGAACGCATTGATAACACCTAACGTCGTCGCCAACAAACCAACGAACACAGCGGTCGATCCGATCGTCGCCAAGACAGCCATCCCCTTCTTGAGGTCAGCTGCGACCAATGCCGATGCACGCTGAATAGCTCGGCGGACGCCATCTACGACGTCGTCCTTTTCCAAAGTAACACCACTATCCTGCTGGAACTGATATTCCTGCAGACCAGCCTGAACCACCTTAGCCAAGTGGCTATATTTATAATTCTTCGACCCAGATACCGCGATCGCGTCCTTCAGTTTGCCATCCTTAAGATGCTTAGCCACTTGAGGCGCAAACATTTTTGACTGTTTTCCCGCTTGCGAAAACGTGAACAGCCTTTCAAAAAAGACACCGACCGACCACATCGACATGATGGCAAGAACTCCCATCAACGCCTTAACCGACCAACCCATTTGTTCCCAAAGTTCCAGTAAATCCATCTAGTCCTCCTCGACTTCTAGCCTGATTCCACAAAGCACGAGCACCGAAGTGGCCCCGAGCCTGGCGCCCTAACTCATAGTGAAGTTCACGGTCACTGTCATAATGACCGGCACAGGAACACCATTCAACAATGTTGGGGTGTACACCCACTGCTGAACGGCCGCAATCGCCGCATCATCCAAAAGCGGTACTGAACGTAAGACCTTAACATCGGTAACATTGCCAGCCGGGCCAATCACCGCTTCAAGAATCACCACACCCTGAACACGAGCTGCCTGCGCAACCGGCGGATAGACTGGCGGCACGTCGGTTACCTTGGCCGGTGGCGAAATATTTCCACCGACACGAACTGGCTCTGGTGGCGGGGGTGGGGGTGGAGGCGCTGAGGGCAGACCACCGATAATTCCCCCCACAACTCCACCGACGGCACCACCTTCTACTCCACTCACCTCAGCCGGATTAAATTCTGGCTCAGGTGCAATGACTTCAGGAGCGACAATCGGTGCGGCATTCGGATTAACTTCGACCACCGGTGCCGGAGCTGCTTCCGCAGGTCTCGGCGGCGGTGGTGGCGGCGGTGGTGGTGGGGGTGGCGGCGGAGCTGCCACAAACGCCATCATCGTCGCTGGAGTTGGAAGCGAGTCGGTAGCCAACAAAGGAACAATCACGACCGCAGCAATTGCCGCTACGTGCGCAACGATCGAGAGTGGCACCGTATACCATTTTTGCGTTCCCACCTTAATGGAGGGATTCGAAATTTCACCAAACATTTGACCGGCCACGGACAACCTCCTCGCCCAATATTTAAACCGGGCGTTGCCTTAGAGGCGTAGATTATATGTATGCGCCTAAACGCTGTCAACGAACAGAATATTACCTATATCTCAGTTCGTTTCAATAATTAAAAATCCTTGAACAATTGTTTCGTCACAAATTGCAGCCACGGATATTCCTTACGATGCTACTGGCGTTCACCCGCACTACACGTTATTGCATCCAAGCAACAACGAGTGGAGCAAAAATAACCGCCACAACACTCATTAATTTGATCAAAATATTCAGGCTCGGACCAGAAGTGTCCTTAAATGGATCACCAACGGTATCGCCAATTACTGAAGCTTTATGGGCTTCTGACCCCTTGCCACCATGCTCACCCGATTCGATAAACTTCTTAGCGTTATCCCACACACCGCCGGCATTGGCCATCATCAGAGCCATCAAGACGCCAGTCACCAGCGCGCCAGCCAAGAGACCACCCAAGCCAGACACGCCCAGTAAATACCCGGTCAGAACAGGAGCCGACACCGCTAACAGGCCAGGAAGAATCATTTCTCGAATAGCTGCCTTAGTGGAGATTTCCACACACCGTGCCGAATCGGGCTCTGCCCTTCCCTCGATAAGTCCTTCAATCTCCCGGAATTGTCTTCGAACCTCTTCGATCATCTTGGCTGCAGAACGACCAACCGCGTTCATAGTTAACGCCGCAAAAATGAACGGCAACATCCCGCCAATCAGCATCCCGATGAGCACATTTGGGTTGTCAAGCCCCAGGTAGAATAATCGACTATCAAAAACCTGCTCTCCGCCAGCCTCCACAATCGCGTCAGCAGCTTTTGTTCTAAAAGTACTGAACAGCGCTAACGCCGTTAGTGCCGCCGATCCAATGGCAAATCCTTTGCCCATTGCGGCCGTGGTATTACCAACGGCATCGAGCGCGTCCGTCCGCTCCCTGACATACGGCTCACACTTGCTCATTTCAGCAATTCCACCGGCGTTGTCAGCGACAGGGCCATAAGCGTCCACACCTAAACTGATACCAAGAGTCGAAAGCATGCCGACAGCCGCAATCGCAATGCCGTAAAGCTCGGCAAAGGCATAGCTGAAATAGATTGCCACCGCGATCACGAGGATCGGGAGACCGCACGACATCATCCCGACGCCGAGACCGGCGATGATATTTGTTGCGGGGCCTGTTTCAGACTGTTGTGCGATATGGTGAGCGGGGGGCTTGTCCATGCCCGTGTAGTACTCTGTCAATCGACCGATCGCAACGCCAGAGCCGAGCCCTAACAGGACACACCAGAGCACCTGTAACGGCAAATGCAACATGTACACAAGTCCAGCGGCCGCTACAAGAACGATGGCCGACGCCACCAATAAGCCGCGCTCCAAGGCGCTCCCGATTTTAGACTCATCGTCAGTGCTCACCGTGAAAGTGCCCAACATGGAAGCTATGATGCCAACACCTGCAAGAAGAATTGGAAAAATTACGAGCGACCGCTGAAGAGAATCAAAACCTGATGCATCGATCCCCCAAAGCGCCGTAGCGGTAGTCGCACTCAATGCCCATGCAAGCGCAATGGACGAAATGATGCTACCGACATACGACTCAAACAGATCGGCGCCCATGCCAGCGACATCGCCAACGTTATCACCCACACTGTCAGCAATTGTGGCAGGATTTCGAGGGTCATCTTCCGGGATCCCAGCTTCAACCTTGCCTGAAAGATCGCCAGCAACATCAGCGGCCTTCGTGTAAATTCCACCACCAACTCTGGCAAATAACGCAATCGATGACGCTCCAAGAGAAAATCCGAATAACTGTTCAATAGCAACCGGACCATTCCCGCTCAAACCTCCAAATAGGTAATAAAGAACAGCAACACCAGATGTTCCGAGAGCTACTACAGTTAGGCCCATTACCGCGCCACTTGAGAATGCAACCCTCAACGCAGGAGCAAGACCAGTGGTGGCCGCGAACGTCGTTCGAACAGCCGCACCGGTAGCGGTGCGCATCCCGATCCAGCCCGCAACAGCAGACAGCGACGAACCAATAAGAAAGCTCACACCAGTCAAAAGCGCATTTTCTGGTAGAAATAGGACGAGTATCACAAACATCAGCCCTACAAATCCGGCGAGTACGGTGTACTCCGTACGGAGAAAAGCCATAGCACCGGAACGGATCAACGCGGCGATGCGTTGCATTACCTCAGTTCCGGGATCACGATTATTAATCGTTCGAATCAAAAATAAGGCAAAGATCGCTGCTGCGGCAGGCGCGCCCCACCCGAGTACGAAGTACAGTTGCTGCTCCATTCACTCCCCTATTGTTTTATGGTTGACTATTTTTCGTCGGCAAGAAACCCGTCAAATTACCAGCTGAGTTTTCTCGCTGTCAAGATATATCTATACCCTACCCACTGTCTGGTCAGACTCCGACCGAGTCGGTTTCGTTTGCCGAGCCTTGAGCTTAGTCGACAGCGCCATGCCACCCGTTAGAAAAATCTGAATGCCATCCTGGACTGAAAGCTCAGGATACGAAACGACGTCGTCCGGATAAATATGAATGTCCCCAAAATAAATATGGTTAGTGGGAACATACACAGAAACCAAATTTTCCGGTCCATTTCCCCGGTCCATAACAAACCTCTTTGTCAGAAAGCCCAAAACTAAACCACGTCGCGGGTCATCAAGTAGCACAACCTGTTTAAAACCCATCTGATTGTCTGAAGAGAACGCCGCGACCAACTGCTTTACCGGCCCATATACAGCCCGAAAAACAGGCAACTTAAGAAGATATGCTTCACACCGCTGAAGGACACGCCCTCCGAGAACATTAGTCGCGGTTACACCCACCAGTGTGATGACCGCAAGTAGAGTAACTAAACCAAGACCGGGAACCTCTTGCCCTAGCCAACGAGCGTACACCGGGCCCATAACTCCATCTATTAACTGAAAGAGCCACACGAACGCTGCTACACTAATGATCAGAGGGACGGTAACGACAAGCCCCGTCACCAAACTGCGCCGAAGCCACTGCATCGCGCCTTACCTTTATTAAAAACTCGCCAAGCATCAACACTCTAGTCGATCAGTAGAAAAAATATACATCCAGCCAGACCAAAACGATACGCAGCAAACCCATCCAAAGAATGATTTTCAAGGTATTGGATGAAATACTTTACGGTAACGTAGCCGACACCGGCCGACGTGATAATTCCAATCGCACACAAGCCGAGCAATTCAGTAGGTACGTTAGTGCCCGCCAACTCGATGCCCTGTCGCCCAGCAGCACCCAAAATTGCCGGAATACTAATTAGAAAAGCAAGTCGGGCTGCACTGTCCCTCCGGATACCCAATAGCATGGCAAAAGTGATCACGGCGCCAGATCGGGAAACACCTGGAATCAAAGCTAAGGCTTGAGCCAAACCAATAGCTAAAACTTCAAAAACTGTTAAGGACGCTTCGGTTCTGTCCACCGGTCTGAACCGCTCAGCCATCACCATAAACACAGCACCCACCGTAAGTGCCGTCGCCACAGTACCGACGTTCCGAAAATGTGCGGTGACGAAGTCACCAAAAAACACTCCTACAAACGCGATGGGCAAGGTCGCTAGAACGATATTTCTAACCATCCTCGAATTCTCATCTGACACGCCTTGCAGAAATTGAGGAACGGATTTGACCATGATCACAATGTCTCGTCTAAAAAAC
Organism: uncultured Vicinamibacteraceae bacterium; assembly: GCA_964634175.1. Classification (GTDB taxonomy): domain Bacteria; phylum Acidobacteriota; class Vicinamibacteria; order Vicinamibacterales; family UBA8438; genus CAUZIB01. Next base: position 7,268 of record CAZWIL010000030.1, on the reverse strand, counting down.
GCCATCACGGCAACTAGAGTACCGACGTGACACGCTACATCGAATACCAAATTGAATTCGCCAGCGGTCCATCCAAAAACTGAGCGAGCAAGAATTAGGTGTGCAGAGCTAGAAACTGGCAGAAACTCGGTCAACCCCTGTATGACCCCGAGCAGCGCAGCCTCAAACGTCGTCACATTCGTTGGTAGCAGATCATCAAGACGCCCTCGCCTTCCGGCCATGCCGTTTCGAGCGTTGTGCCCGCTGTGGACGACGCGACCGAGAACGAGGCGACTCCTGGGAGCCCTTAGGCTCTCGCTCCTGAACTGCCGAAGACTGGCTTCGTGCCGCCGTTCGCCGGTGGGTTATCGCGATCGCGGTTGAAGACGCTATGAAGATCGTAGAGTAGGTCCCGCTAAAAACACCAATCAGCATCGTAATGGAAAAGCCCCGAAGCACTTCACCTCCGAAAACAGCCAGGGCTAACACAGCAAACCCTGTAGTTCCCGAGGTGATGATCGTGCGTGCAAGAGTCTGGTTAATGCTCTTATTGACCAAGTAATCAAATTTGTCTCGTCGCATCAACCGAAGGTTCTCTCGAACTCGGTCGAACACTACGATTGAATCGTTGACCGAGTACCCCGTGATCGTCAGCATTGCCGCGACCACGTTCAATGACAGGTCGATTCCAAACAGTGTTAACAGTGACAAAGTTATGAGGATGTCATGAACCACCGCCACAATCGCCCCGACGCCGAAGCTGAAGCGAAATCGCAGGCCGACATAAATCAAAATACCAGCCATCGCAAAAAAGAAAGCACTAATCCCGCGCTGCTGGAGTTCCTGACCGATTACGGGTCCCACGAGGTCTCTCGAAACCACCTCAAATGCACCGAGCCCGCTCGCCTCTAAAGTGTCAATTACCTGCTCTGCACCTTCCTCAAGACTCGCTCCTTGCTCAGGACCCGCTTGAGGTAAACGAATTAAAACGCCGGCACCAGAATCACCATATTGCTGCACTACTTTTTCATCGATAGCAGCTAGCGCGTCCCGGACCGACTCTTCGGTCATAGGCTCCTCAAACTCCAGCACCATTAATGTCCCACCAGAAAAATCAATGCCGAGTGGAAGGCCTCCGCGGATGACTATCGCGACTACGCCGATAGTTATGATGACCATCGACACAGCGACGGCGTACCAGCGTTTCCCAATGAAATCGAACTTAGGTTCTTCTGAAAACAATGCCATCTAAAAATCCATCTAAATACTTAATGTGGCGGCACGCCGACGTGACAAAACCGCCTCAAACAACGTTCGTGATACAAATACCGCCGTGAAAACATTTGAAACCAACCCAATAGCCAAGGTGGTCGCAAAACCTCGGATCGGCCCTGAACCAAATTGAAAAAGGAAAGCTGCAGCAATTAAGGATGCTATGTGAGTATCCAAAATCGTTAGAAACACCCGGTCAAATCCTGCACTAACAGCCGCCTTAACCCCCTTCTCGGAACGCAGTTCTTCTTTGATCCGCTCAAAAATAAGGACGTTTGAATCTACTCCGATACCGATGGTCAAGATTAATCCCGCAATTCCAGGCAATGTTAAAACAGCACCAAGATAGGCCATGAATCCCATTAGAATCAGGAGATTCATGCCAACGGCAACGATCGCGTTGATACCAGACAACCGGTAATACACAAGCATAAAAATTGCGACTGCGACTAGCCCTGACACCGAAGCTATGACCCCAGCTCGAACAGAGTCGGCTCCGAGGGTCGGGCCAATCGTTCGCTCCTCAAGATACGTCAGTGAAGCAGGAAGAGCTCCAGAACGAAGAACAAGACCGAGGTCAGCGGCTTCCTGTTGAGTAAACACGCCACTAATTTGACCTTCGTCCGTGATCCGACCTTCAATCGTTGGAGCTGTTTCCACGCGGCCATCAAGAAGAATCGCCAAGCTACGTCCTATATTCTGACCGGTGACCTCACCAAATTTTCGGGCTCCCTCCCGATTGAGCGAAAAACTCACGGCAGGTTGATTGAATTCATCTAACGTGGGGCGTGCATTCCTGAGATCGCGTCCAGTTACTGCGGCTACCCGTCGCACCAAGTAATAAACCGTCTCTGATGCCCCACCAGTGAGCATATTCGACGCACCCGTCACCACTTCCATATCTGGTGGGAGCACACCATTTCTCGTCTGTAGAAGCAGTTCTTGGCTAACGGCAGGACCATCCTCAACAATCTTGAGCTCCAACAACGCTGTGGACCGAATAATCTCCTTTGCTCTGGCTACATCGGACACTCCAGGCAATTGGACCAAGATTTGGTCGCCGCCAACGGAATACGGCGCAACGATCGGTTCTGCTACTCCCAGTTCATTCACGCGTCGTTCGATGGTCTGAAGCGCCTGACGCACTGATTCGTCACGAAGGGAACTCGCGACCGGCGCCCGCATCCGATAGGTGTAAGACCCGCTCACACCAGGTTCGCGTTCGTATGAAAGGGACAATTGATCTTCGGCCATCTGACGAAATTCGGCGTCTCTCTCGGGTGGCACTCCCTCTATTTGCATGGTGACCGGGTCAACCGCAACCGCTGACGTAAGTTCAATGCCCTGCAAGCTCAATTGCTCACTGAGCTGTTCGGCAGCAGTCTCTGTTTCGAGTTGGAGAGCATCATCAGTTTGAACCCGCAACACCATGTGCACTCCACCCTCAAGGTCAAGGCCCAAGCGAATCTGCTCTTCTGGCGGGTAGATTGCCAAGACCGACAAGCCAGTAACCGCCAAAATAGCTAAGAGCTTCCACTGCAGGTTTTTTGTCATAATCCCAGTCCAAAAACAGTTATTTACTTCTAGGCACTACCAGATTCAGATACTACCGGGTCCTGTCCCTGGTAGCCGCCAACCGCCGAGCGCGCCACCTCGATCCGAACTTTTTCTGCCACCTGAATCTGAACAGATTTCTCATTCAGCTTGGCTATCACGCCGTAAATACCACTCGTCGTCACAATCTTATCGCCAACCTTCAGTGCCGCCTGAAAATCTTGAACTTTCTTCTGACGCCGCCTCATCGGAAGCAAGATGATGAAGTAAAAAATCGCAAGAATCATTGCGAAAGGCAGAAACTGAACGAGCAGACTAGGCTGACCTGGCGAAGGCTGAGCCATTGCGACGATAAAGTCCATACGCTCTAGTAACACTAATTCTGCCCCACAAGTCCAGCCAAAACTGTCAAGGTCAAGGCCGGCAGTCCAGGACAAATCGGTCGCCCGGCGATGAAGTAAGTCGATAATTTCATTGGTTTACAATAGCGAACGGCGAGAAAATGTTTGACGGAAGGTTTGTCTAAACGTTTCGAATCGACCCAGCCTTATAGCCTCGCGAATCCGCCTCATGGTGTCAAGGTAAAAGTATAGGTTATGCAGAGTGTTAAGCGATGCTGCAGTGATCTCATTTGCCATATACAGGTGCCTCAGGTAGGCGCGAGAAAAATTCTGGCAGGTATAACACTGGCAAGCAGGATCGGGCGGTTTAATGTCTTCTGAAAATTGAGCTCTCTTGATATTAATTGGACCATTACGAGTGAGCAGTTGTCCATTTCTAGCATTGCGAGTCGGTATCACACAGTCGAACATGTCAACGCCTCTAGCCACCGCTTCAACTAGGTCATCAGGCATCCCTACTCCCATCAAGTACCTAGGCCGGTCAACTGGCAACAATGATGCCGTCTGTTCAACGATCTCGTACATGTCAGCAGGTGATTCCCCTACGCTCAATCCCCCAATTGCGTAGGCATCGAACCCAATATCGACCAACACCTCAACACTCTCCTTACGCAAATCTGAAAATACACCACCCTGAACTATGCCAAACTGTGCTTGCTCGGAATTCGTAAGCTCTTTGGTCGAACTGTCCCGCAGTTGCAGAAATCGATCACGCGACCGTTTGGCCCAACGATGAGTCAATTCCATCGAAACTCGTGCTTGGTCCGACGTCGCGGGATAGGCTGTGCATTCGTCGAATGCCATAGCAATGTCTGAGCCAAGTCGAGCTTGGACCTCAATCGACCGTTCTGGAGTCAACAAAAACTCAGTCCCATCAAGATGAGAACGAAATCGGACGCCCCTTTCGTTAACGGTTCGCTGCTTACTAAGACTAAATACTTGGTAGCCGCCGCTGTCCGTCAAAATCGGCCCTTGCCAACTCATAAAGCGATGCAGCCCCCCGACTCGGGCAATCAATTCATCGCCGGGACGCAACATCAGGTGGTAGGTGTTAGCAAGAAGCATCTCAACATTTAGATCTTGAAGGTCTTTATGAAGCATTGCTTTGACCGCACCACTTGTTCCAACTGGCATAAACGCAGGCGTCTGTATTACTCCATGCATTGTCTGGAGAAGACCGCTGCGAGCCTGTCCATCGACGTGGTTCACCTCAAACCCGAACTTCATAGATCTCACGGTATGTTACTGTCCCAATGACTGTCTTTTCAGTTGTGCACAAAAGATGGATCTATAGGCATGGTCACGAAACGCGTTAGGGTGGGCGTCATCTACGGGGGACGGTCCAATGAACACCAAGTGTCGTTGGCATCAGCTGCCGCAGTAATCAGCAATCTTGATTCGGACCAATATGAAATTTTCCCTATTTATATTCACCCGGATGGTCGCTGGTCACTCGCCAAACACCCACCAACAAACAGTTCGGCGGCTCAAATTATTGATCATTTCAAGTCTCGCTCCGCCAGTGCTTCACCAAAAGTCAGTCAAACTTTACAACTGATATCACAGCCGACCGACAAAACACTGATAGCGATAGAACAAAAAAATGACAATCCGCTACCTGAAATTATTGACAGTTTAACCCTTGATGTTTTGTTTCCCGTCTTACACGGCAAACATGGAGAGGACGGAACATTGCAAGGATTGCTTGAACTAGCAAACTTGCCGTACGTTGGAGCTGGTGTTTTTGCATCTGCTGCGGCCATGGACAAAACTGCAGCCAAGGTCTTGTTTAAAGGGTCTGAACTCCCTGTTGTTGATTATTGTGTCGTTTCAAAAAAAGACTGGGACTCGAGACGCTCGACGACACTCGCCTCACTTGTCCAGCAGTTGAATTTCCCAATGTTCGTGAAACCTGCAAATCTAGGATCCAGTATCGGAATTAGCAAAGCCACTCAAGTGGACGAACTGGAAAAGTCTATTGACTTGGCACGAATGTTCGACCACAAGATTCTTGTGGAAGTAGCGGTCCCCGAAGCCCGTGAACTTGAATGCGCCGTCTTGGGCAACGACGACCCAGTCGTGTCACTACCGGGGGAAATTGTGTCCACTGGTCAATTTTACGATTACGCTGCCAAATATCTTGACACTGACTCCAAACTCATCATCCCCGCTTCGTTAACGGAAGAACAAACTAACCAAATCAAGAAACTAGCCATCACCGCATTTCAAGCCATTGATTGCGCTGGTATGGCACGAGTTGATTTTCTGATGAACGGAACTAACGGCCAACTGTTCCTCAACGAAATCAATACAATTCCTGGTTTCACGACAATCAGCATGTACCCGAAACTGTGGGAAGCTTCTGGCCTAAGCTATTCATCGCTATTGGATCAACTAATTGAACTTGCTGTCGACCGACATGCGAGTAAGCAATCACTGAAGACAAGCCAAGACTAGTACCACCGGCTGCATCAATCGAATGCTGCACGTTTAATAAGTAAGACCCGCTGAGACCTTCCCATAATTAAGAATTTACCCGGATACCTTTCGATCAAAAATATACAGTTTTGCGTCAGCGTGTCGATTCATTCGCATGACTTGCTCACAAACTTTTTGACTTTTCGTTTATTTTGTGCTTGACACGCTTATCTTCTCATCCGTAATCTACATCTAGTATGAGGGTGGACGGCTCAGCCCACCTATTGTTGTAACCCCTAGATGAGCGCAGGATGGGAACCTAGCTGAGCAGCCACATTCCAAGGAGGAAGAATGGCGAAGAAGAAGGCAGCGAAGAAAAAGGCCGCGAAGAAAAAGGCCACCAAGAAGAAGGTAGCCAAGAAGAAGGCCACCAAGAAGAAGGCCACGAAGAAAAAGGCCGCGAAGAAAAAGGGCGCTAAAAAGCGCTAAATCGAACCTGCCAATGGTTCCCGGGGTGGACACCGTAGTGTGGACATCCCGTTTTTTTTGTCTTTCCGGGTTGTGACCCGGAAAACGCTGTCGCTAGGGTCAGGTTCGCGTACGTAAACTATCGCATTAGGCTGCGTTCGTAAGAATCTTGGTTCCCCTAATAAATGGTGGCAGCTAGCTCAACACGAAGGGGGGGAGAACCCAAAATGGCAAAGAAGAAAGCAGCAAAGAAGAAGGCCGCGAAGAAAAAGGTAGCTAAGAAAAAGGTAGCTAAGAAAAAGGCCACCAAGAAAAAGGCCGCGAAGAAAAAGGTAGCTAAGAAAAAGGGCGCTAAAAAGCGCTAGATTCGGCCTTCGAATCGAAAAAGGGGGGTGTTACACACCCCCCTTTTTCTTTTTTGGACCTAAAACTAAGTCACCTGACACGATCGATATCATTGTGCTTACAAAGGGGACACACCGTCCCACACTAAAACCCTCCGGATCAAATCACCAGGCCTGAGTTGATCAACAACATCCATGCCGTCCACGACACGTGCAAAAGCCGTGTACCGTCCATCGAGATGCGGCTGTGGCGAATGCGTTATAAAAAACTGACTGCCTCCAGTATCCTGCCAATCGCGTGCAATGCCTACGGTCCCTCGCAAATATGGAAGTTGGTTGAGCTCATCCCTTAATGTGTAACCAGGTCCACCCTCACTGTCCGCCCTCGGGTCGCCCCCTTGTACGACATAATTGGGAACAACCCGATGGAATGTGAGTCCGTCGTAAAATCCAAGACGTGCCAGAGTCATGAAGTTGTCGGAAGTCAAAGGCGCATCGATTACATTCAGTTCCAATTCGATTGTGCCATAGTCAGTCTCTACGTAAACGTGTGGAGAAACGGTCGGTCTTACTAAAGCTGGTGCTTCAAAATTAACACTTCTCCTGCCGGGAGCCGGACGAATTGACTCGCCGTGCGTGACATCTGGTACTAGAATATCCAAGCCCTCCGCTGCCCTAATTCGGGTAACCCAATCTGGATCACTTAATGCTTCGGTCAGGATCCTCTGCGCCGTCGGACCACCAATTGCCGCAAAGACATCAAGCACAGCCGCGCGGGCCAGATAACTGGGCTCATCTCGAGAAATCTCGAATGCTTGGACCAATGCCGACA
>CAZWIL010000029.1:0-18312 GCA_964634175.1 uncultured Vicinamibacteraceae bacterium | reverse complement strand
CAGAGAGTGCAATAGTGGCTCCCTTCTTGTTAAGGGTCTCTATATCGTACGAACCAGTGGCGACTGCAATTGACTGGGCTCCGCCAGCCTGCGCACAAAGAATATCAAGGGGGGTATCGCCGACAACAAAAACATTCTCGGGAGAACCAATGACAATTCCAAGTGCACGGGCCCTCTTTAGGGCAACTGGGAAAAGGTCGTTGCGCTCGGCGCCATCTTCGCCATACGCACCACAGGAAAAGAATGACCAAAGCCCAAAATGTTTGAGCTTTGTCTTTGCCGCACGAGCGTAGTTTCCGGTTAATAGGCCAAGATAAATGTCTCGCTGCTTCTGTAACCGACCTAGCAAATGTTTGACTCCGGGCATAAGGCGTTTTCGCGGATTCGGCTTCAGAATCTCGACCTCCAACAAATCACAGTATCGGTCCTGAAACGCTTGGCGTTGAGATTCGTCCAGAGCAAGCCCAGTTCGACGAACGGCATCATTAAGCAAAAGCGGGTCGGTTCGCCCAGCAACCGGAATTTGGTCAAAAGCATTGGGCTTCCCAAACAACTCCAAGAAAGCTCTGTTCAGCGCGCGGGTGCCAGCCCCTCCTGAAAGTAACAGGGTGCCGTCGATATCAAATAGAAGGAGAAGTCGTTTGTCTTCTTGATGTTTCGTACTCACGAGCGCTATTGCGATTCGGTATCGTCCAGGAGAGCATTGATTTGGTCAACAATCCGAGAACTCAGCGACATTGCTGCCACCTCCGTTCGAAGTGCCATAAAATTTGCTGCAATTGCGGAAATCGCTAATATCGAGTGTACGCCCGCTGGAAGAGCCCCGGTATCCACACCGCCGCCGACAATCGCGGTAAACATCGTCAGGAACATAGCAACCGTGGCAATCGAAAACACAGGTTTTCTAGCTGCAGCCACCACCGTATACAGGTCCGGTGATAACTGTCCTTCCGCTACGGCTTCGCGCACGGCCTTACCTTTACCAATCAAATAGAACATTGTCATCGAGTGCGACAACAGCATAATCAATGTGGAAAAAATTCCGACACTTACGTGCTGGAAAACAGCATCAGAGGTCGCAGCCAAGAAACCAACCACCGCTGCGTAAACTAATCCGAGGAGACCAAGCCCCGTCGCTGTAATTAGAGCCGCCGACATGCGTTGATCATATCAGTGAGGAGTCGGGCCTTCGCGCTAAAAGACTGGCTTCCGCCGCCGGTGTGGTCCGCTCTTCATAGGCCCACACATCCCAGCCGGAAAAGGCTTGCTGCAGTTCACCAGAGGCCAAGAGGTGTTCTTCCGCGCGGGGACCCCAATCGTAACGCCGCTGAAAAAGCGTAAAAGTCTCATATAGAACAAACCCACCTGGCACCACCGCCTGACGGAGACCTTGCCACAACGTTCGTTGGAGATAGCGGGAGCAAATGACCAGGTCAAAATAACATTTCGGTAGCGGGCTTACCTCCAGATCGGCCACCCAAATCTCCGGCTGGCCGCCACAACCTAGAATCCGATCTCTAGCCACTTTAAGTCGATCGTGATTTCGGTCAACACCAAACACTCGAAATCCATGTCGAACTAATTCGACACTGTTTCGACCTGATCCCATCGCCACCTCCAAGGCTAAAGGCTTGGATCCTAGCGATGGACGCAGATCTTCCAAACGCTTCTTCACAAACTCGGAAGGTCCGAAAGGCAACGTCATCGGCGAGTATGAACTGCACCATGTATCGCGCGGAGGCGTTCGGCCAACAATCTAAATCCTTCATCTGGAAGGCCAACTGAACCAAAACTGGAAGCACGATGATGGTCATCGCCATGAAAATCGGATCCTCCAGTCATCAGTAGGTTCCACCGATTCGCCAGTTTCCGATAGTGTGACCGCTTTGAAGCCTTGTGATCTGGATGATAAACCTCAAGCGCGGCCAATCCTGCTCGTTTAAGGCTCGGCACAAGATCATCCCGTTTTAATAAGCCAGGGTGGGCCAAAGATGAAACGCCCCCTGCTCTTGATATGAGACGAACGACGTCTTCAGGGGAAGACCCCTTACGAGGAACGTAAGCCGGACCACGATCACCGATCCAACGGTCGAACGCTTCTTTTATTCCGTTCACATACCCTGCATCTGCGAGGGCACGGGCTAATAGAGGCCTCGCTAGAGACTGATTCTTAGATTTTGTCGATTGGACGATTGAATCAATAGGAATTGGCATACCCAACGCCTTCAATTTTTCGGCCATGCCGCGAGCGCGAGCAATCCGATCATCACGCTGTGCCCGAAGAAACACATCGAGACCTGGAGGCGATATGTCCAGAAAGTAACCGAGAATGTGAACATCTCGACCATCAATGACGGCCGTAACTTCAATCCCAGGAATAAAATCAAGCTTTAGTCTAGAAGCCGCGTCGGCTGCCGCTGAGACACCCGCCATCGTGTCGTGATCGGTGACACTAAAATTTTTGATGCCTGCTTTGTTGACCCGATCAACAACTTCTTCGGGGCTGAGCAACCCATCCGATGCTGTTGTATGAAGATGAAGGTCGACCACCGTTTGCGATACACCCTATGCGTGAGTTCTGGCGTTCTTCTTGGTCACACGCCGCCGGACGGTGGCTTTGGACTGACGCTTCACCAAGGCACGATACTCTCGGATAAGTAACTCAAGATGCTCACGTTCTTCATCGGCAAATTCTAGAAAAATCTGCTTCCCCTCTGAATCCTCAAAACGCTCGCCATAACGCCTGAAAAAACGATGAGAGCCGCGTTCGCACCGAATCCCAATCATCAATGCTTCTTTGTCATCGACAATCTTATCTAGGTCGTCGGCACCAGCCGCGAACAGACCATTCGCAGCTCCCTTAAAAAACAGGAATGTAGGACGGGCCTCAAGACTAGGATCTTGAGCCAAAAGTTCTTTGTAACGTAGTTCAAGTTTGCCCAAGTGCTCCTTTTCTTCCTCAGCTAAACGCTTAAACACGCGTCTCCCACGGGCGTCCTGTGTGACCCGCGCGGCACGGGTGTAAAAATCAAAACCGCTTCGCTCAGTTGCAATAGCAATCCTCAATGCATCACGTGCAAACAAAAGCTCCGTAGGCACCGTCCCTCCAGGTTGCCGTCGTCCTGTCTGACACTCTTCACAGGTTCCGTATATTTGAACGACACTCTGACGAGAGAAAAAGTGGCGAGCCGTCGCAATCTCTTCGATGAGGGATTCGATATCTGAGCTCAAGAACTCAGACGACCGATTACACGTCTTACAAATGAGGTGGAAATGTCTCGGATGGCGGTAGGAGTGCTCGAAACGAAAGCGTCCCTCACCAAAATCAACCTTGCGCGCGATACCAGCAGCCACCATCCACTGGAGCGTCCGATACACGGTCGCCCGACTGATCTTGTCGTCCTTTGCCCTAATAAGAGTTACTAGATCATCAGCACTTAAATGTCCCTGCTGTCCAAGAAACACATTGACGATTAATTCACGCTTCGTGGACCGACGACCACCCGATGGCCTGAGGCGATTAAGGTATTCAGACTGCGGTTCCATCTCAGCTGATAGGAAAGGACGCCGCGGCACAGCCGCCCGGCGCTACGCTACAAGAAACAACTCAGCAAATCACTGTTTAGACACCGAATGATTGACCACAGCCACACGTCGTCTTAGCATTCGGGTTCTTAATGGTAAAACCACCACCCGTCAGGTTGTCGACAAAATCAACCTGTGCTCCTGAAAGATAACGCACACTAATCGGATCAACAAAGATCTTGACTCCGTTCGACTTGAAGATTTCATCAGCCTCGGCATCACCCACGCTTTCTTCAATCATTAAGCCGTACTGGAAGCCAGAGCATCCGCCACCTTGTACGAATACCCGAAGACCTGCAGTTAATTTATTCTCATCAGACAGCAGCTCCGAGATTTTCCCCGCTGCAGCATCACTCACACTAATCGGTGTATCTATCGCTGTCGTTATCATTTAGACTCACTCTCCAATCTGAACGATTATACTGAGCGTTTTCCGTATGCTTCAAGAGAAATTGGAGTGTAAGCTCCCCTTTCATCATGTTAAGTTCTTTATCAGAAATGACTTACACGAATGACTTAAACAAATCGCTGGACCTTGCCGAGCAACGATGGGACGAACTTTCAACCCGTTACCCTGATCTTCATCCGGCGATTGAAATGCAGCGGCGTGTCATCAAGCGAAGCGTCAAGCTTGGATTTGTCATCGACCAGAAACTTCCGGTGACGTTTGATCTAGATTCAACGGCTATCGCTTCCAAACTAGAGCGAACAATACCGGTCCTAATCGATGAAACGCTTGAAGTTGACAGTACCAACATTGAAGCTTTTGTTCTTGGGTTTTGTGAAGATTTAGCGTCTGGCGAGGCCGGTGGTAGCGCTGTGCGATTGGGTACAATCTTAGAACAAGGACAGATCCACATAGGGTCACTCCTAGCAGCGTCACTGGGAAGGCAACAGGAGGCGATACGAACCAAAGCTCACCACTTAGGTATTGCACCCGACCTACTCTGGCTAGTGGCTGAACTAGCCGCGGGACCAGTCGCGAATCGCCTTCAGCACAAATTATTGACGGAACTGCACGGAAAGCACGAGGTTCGACAGTTGCCTCTTTGGAGCGGAAGTCAAGGTTTCTGCGCCGCTTGCGGTTCTTGGCCGACTTTCCGTGAAAGAATTCTCAACCACCAAGAAGAGCAGTTACTTCGCTGCTCATTCTGCGGCGCAGCTTGGACAAACATAGATACAGAATGCATTTACTGTGACACAAGCGGCGTTTCACCTATCAAAGCAGCAAGTGACCCAGAGCAGCCGTCACAGCATTTGGAACTTTGCCAACAGTGCGGTGGTTACCTCAAATGCATCGCCGTCCAGAACCCGACACCTTTCGAACTGCTTCCCATTGAAGACCTTGGCACTTGCCAACTCGACCTCGGCGCCGTCGAGCAAGGATACAGCCGGCCTCCGATGCGGAAGTTCGTCCCAACGCCTGACACTATTTAATGTGACACGTGGTTAGCGCGTAAACTTATGTTATCCCATGAAAACGGTCCTCACGATCGCTGGCAGTGACTCAAGTGCCGGAGCCGGAATTCAGGCCGACCTAAGAACCTTCAACGACCATGGCATCCATGGCGTTTGCGCTATAACTGCGGTCACATGTCAGAACACGACCGGCGTGAACACTATCCATCAAGTGCCAGCCAATATCGTCGCCAGTCAAATCGAGACGGTCGTCACAGACATCAGTGTTAGCGCGGCAAAAACAGGAATGTTAAGCAATCGAAGTATTGTTGAAGTAGTGGCACAACAGATCACCGACCTTCATATCCCATCGGTTGTCATCGATCCGGTCGTAGTGTCATCAAGTGGGCAAAGACTCCTGGACACTGAAGCCATTGGGCCACTGAGAACTGAACTGCTGCCAAAAGCCACTTGCATCACTCCAAACCGGATGGAAGCAGAGCTGCTCAGTAAACGTCAAGTACAATCACTTAGCGATGCCCGTGACGCCGCACGAAGCATTGTCGACCTTGGCGTCCGCGCAGTTGTTATAACGGGAGGACATTTTTATTCTGAAAACGCAATTGACATATTCTGTGACGGTCACGATGTGATTGAGTTTGCACGACCTCGCTTGACGCAACCAAGCGCACACGGAACCGGGTGCATATTCAGTGCCGCTATTACCGCAGCTCTCGCGCAAGGCCAACCGCTGCCTGATGCCGTTAATATGGCAAAGTCTTATGTTTTCGAAATAATGCAACGAAGCATCACAATCGGAGCGGGCGAGAAAATTCTCACAAAGCGCGACAAAGCAAATGGGTCTGGATAACCACTGGTAGCAAGAACATGCGCGCCTAGAAATGTCGAAGTAAGACGAGTTCGATCTTCGCTGATATACTCCGAAAATGGTTGTCTCACCTTTTGTCATAACGAACGACCCGCTCAAAATTGAGCAGGTCGTCCAGGCTGTTTATGACGCCACAAATTCGACGTCGGCAAAACACGGTGCCGTCACTTCGTTTATTGGCCAAGTAAGAGGACAAAATTTAGGGAAGCAGGTATTAAAACTCGAGTATGAGGCGTATAAACCACTCGCAATTAAAACTTTTGAACGAATCGAAATAGAGGCGCAAAGTCGATGGCCAGGCATCATTATGGCGCTCCATCATCGGCTCGGAGTTCTGGCCGTTGGCGAGACAAGTGTCGCAATCGCGGCGTCATCTCCTCACCGAGCTGAATCGTTTGCCGCGTGTCGCTATGCGATTGAACGTATCAAGCAAATTGCACCAATCTGGAAACACGAGTTTTTCGAAGGTGGCGACATTTGGGTCGAAGGTGCAACGGCTGACCCAGACGATGAGGACGCACGTGAAGACGCGTATCGCCGAGCATGCGTGTAACTGTTAGATTGTTTGCTCGGTTACGAGATATCGCTGGCTCAAGCGAGTTGCATATAGATTTACCCGAAAATGCAACAGCTGGATCTCTGTGGGATTCATTAACTGCACAACATAGCGAGTTCGCTAAGTATCGTGATGTTATTTCGACTGCCGTCAACGAAGACTATGCCAAGTTGGACTGCACTTTATCCGACGGCGATGAAGTTGCTTTTTTACCACCTGTATCTGGTGGTCAATCCAATAATTCAAACCTCACTCAAGTGACCGATGTTTGACAAACTCAAGGAGGTAGAGTCTCGATACGATGAGTTAATCACGCTGGTTAGTGACGCAGCAGTCCTGTCTGATCCGAGCAAGTATCGGAAACACTCTAAAGCTTTGTCTGAGATTCAACCTTTAGTTGAAAAATACAGAGACTACAAAGCAGCAACTGCTGAAGCTGCAGAAACTCAAGAATTGACCGACGGTAACGACGACGACCCAGAACTTCGAGAGCTTGCGAAGCAGGAATTGATCATACTGGAGGAACGTCAGAAGTCGTTGCTGGCAGAGATTAAGATCCTGCTCCTTCCAAAGGATCCCAACGACGAACGTAATGTCGTTCTCGAAATCAGAGCAGGGACAGGTGGTGATGAAGCCGGGTTATTTGCAGCCGACTTATTTCGGATGTACTCACGCTTTGCGGAAACTCATGGCTGGAAAGTTGAGGTTCTCTCATTGAATGAGACCGGCGTTGGAGCTATAAAAGAGATCATCGCTCTTGTCGAGGGTCAGCATGTATACAGCCGCCTGAAATACGAGAGCGGCGTGCACCGCGTTCAACGCGTTCCAACTACCGAGGCCAGTGGCCGCATCCATACCTCGACAGCAACCGTGGCAGTTTTGCCAGAAGCGGAAGATGTTGATGTTCAAATCGATGCTAAGGATCTGAGGATTGACACGTTCTGTTCGAGTGGACCTGGTGGACAGAGTGTCAACACAACATACTCGGCGGTACGAATTACGCATATCCCGACGGGCCTCGTCGTATCCCAGCAAGACGAAAAGTCACAAATCAAGAACAAGGCAAAGGCGTTAAAAGTTCTCAGGTCTCGCCTCTATGAAATGGAAATGCAACGGCAGCAGAACGAGATCGCTCAAGACCGCCGGACACAGGTCGGAACTGGCGAGCGATCAGAGAAAATTCGCACGTACAACTTTCCACAAAACCGTGTCACCGATCATCGAATCGGTTTCACCACCCATAAATTGGCACAGATGCTCGACGGAGATACCGACGAAATTTTTGACACACTTGTCACCCACTTTCAATCCGAACAGCTCAAAGAAACCGAGTCTGTGAAATGAAAACGGTTCGCGAGCACGTCGCCGCAGGCCGGTTGGACCTGCTCTCAGCCGGTCTAACAAACGAAGAAGCGGCAAGTGACGCAGAAGTGTTGGCGCGCAATGCGCTAGGCTGGGATCGCGCAACTTATATATCTAACGCGCGGGCCTCAGTTCCAACTGAATTTGTCCACCGCTATCGTGGAATGCTTGACCGGCGCGTTCAAAGAGAGCCAGTTGCACTCATTACAGGACAGCGCGAATTCTGGGGTCTTGAATTCACGGTAACGAGAGATGTCCTTACGCCACGTCCAGAGACGGAACTTCTCGTCGAAGAAACTATCACTCTCATCAACAAAGACAACCAACCGCGGCCCCATGTCGTGGATGTCGGAACAGGCTCTGGTTGTGTCGCGATTGCAGTCGCGAAAACTAGCAGCGCTCAAATTACAGCAACTGACGTTTCAAGCCGAGCCATTGCCGTGGCCCGACACAATGCAAAACGTCACGGTGTAGATGACTCAATTCAGTGGGTCTGCGCACCCCTTCTTCAGGGCGTTTACGAGTCGCCTGACATCATCACGGCGAATCTGCCTTACATCCCAACCATGGACATCTCAAAGTTACCGCCAGAGGTTCGACAGTTTGAACCACGTATGGCACTTGACGGTGGAACCAATGGGCTTGCACTCATCACGCAACTACTACGTGAAGCTTCCCTTCGGCTCAAGAATGGCGGCAATCTGATCCTTGAAATCGGCTCAGGCCAAGCGCCAGCATTATCCGTATTTCTGGAAACAACCCGAGAGCTTAAGATAGTCAACACTCAAAACGACCTCCAGGGAATCGCCCGTGTCATAACCTTACGACGTCACAGTTCATGACTCACCCTTTCGAGGTTACTTACTAATGTCAGAAAACTGCCTCTTCTGCAAGATAGCAAGCAACAAGATTCCTGCGACAATTGTTTATCAAGATGACCGCCTTGTTGCCTTCAAAGACATTAATCCTCAGGCGCCTACTCATGTACTCGTCATCCCGCGGACCCATATAGCAACGTTGAATGAACTATCGGCTGCCGATGACACGATGGTGGGTGATATGGTCAGACGGGCCGCAGCGATAGCCAAGGAACTCGGACATGCTGATGACGGCTATCGCACTGTTTTCAACTGCAATGCAAACGCCGGACAGACGGTGTTTCACATCCACCTTCATCTTTTTGCAGGACGGCCTATGGACTGGCCTCCGGGATAGATTCCTGCATGCTGATGAATTGCTACAAAGCCAGAAGCACAGCGGGTAACTGTGCCAGAGTCTGAATAACTGGAACTTGACCGGCGTTATTTGTAACGCCATTCTCGGTACGATCGAGTAACACACCCTGCATCCCTACCTGCTGAGCTCCACGGATGTCGTGGCTCATGCTGTCGCCAACCATCACGGATTCAGTGGGAATTGCATCAACAAGCTTAAGTGCTGCTTTAAAGATACTCGGGTGAGGCTTCATATAGCCGTGGTCAGAAGATGAAAGCGCAGCAACGATATAATGCTCGAGCTTGAAGTAACTTTGAAACGTTTGCAAACAACGGTGGGTATTTGAAATTAGACCAATTCGAACATCTTTGGCACACAGGTGTTCAAACGTGGATCGAACATCGTCGTACAGTAGAAAATTACTACAGACGGCCCATTCGTCATAAATTTCACGAGCGCATGGGTCGAGAGATGGGCCCACCCCTCCCATGTTTTCGAGTACACACTTAGCGTACCTGATGAAAATTTCAGGCCGATATCGCTCATCCCACTTCGTATCCAACTCGACCGCGGCCGATGCGACAGCTTCAGTAAACACAGAAGCATCGATCTTTAATCCGTGGCGGACACCAAACCGACGATACCCCTCTCCATCAAACTTCGCCCCGGGGTAGATCAACGTAAAGTCGACATCAAAGAAAACTGTTGTTGCCGACACTGCGTCCCTTTTTCACTCCGTATAGCTCGATTGAAACCAACTGAACGTTCTAGGCTTTCGACGATTCAGTCACTTTATTGAATACTCGGTGGCGCTTAGTTTTCGGTCATTATATAAGCCCTTGTCTAAGACAGACCGTCTTGACCGGCGAAGTTCACAGGCTTTGCACTACAATGAGGCTCGTTTTCCCCATGACCGACTGGAAGCACACACTGAACCTGCCCCGGACTGGCTTCTCAATGAAAGCCAGTCTTCCAACGACGGAACCAAAAGCCATTGACCGCTGGGAGGCGATTGGACTGTACGAACGAATTCGTGCACTACGGGCGGGTTGTCCACGTTTCGTTCTTCACGACGGACCGCCCTATGCGAACGGCCGGATTCATCTCGGCACGGCGCTGAACAAGATTCTAAAAGACTTCATCGTTAAGGCACGTACCATGGCTGGATTTGACGCACCGTACGTGCCAGGTTGGGACTGCCACGGCCTGCCGATCGAACTTCAAGTCGACAAGAAGTTGGGAAAAAAGAAACGTGATTTAAGCATCGCTAGTTTTCGCCGCGAATGTCGGGCATATGCTGAAAAATATGTGGCGTTGATGCGGAACGATTTTAAGCGCCTTGGGATCATCGGACAGTGGGACTCACCCTACCTCACGATGAACTTCAGTTATCAAGCAGCAATTGTGAAGGCGCTCGGCACGCTCGTGCAAAAAGGGTTGGTATATAAAGGCAAGAAACCCGTCCATTGGTGTGTCCACTGCCGTACAGCACTGGCCGAAGCCGAGGTGGATTACGAACCACACACCTCACCCTCAATCTACGTAGACTTCCCGCTAGCCGATAGCAGTGCCAACCAATTGACCGATATAGCCCCTGCATTGGACGGGCGCACCGTGTCTGTCGTGATTTGGACAACTACACCGTGGACACTTCCCTCAAATCTTGCGATCGCCTTTCATCCTGAATTCGATTACGCAGCCTACGACACTTCTGGCACGGTGGTCATCGTCGCTGAACAACTGGCAGAAGCAGTTGGCAAATCCGTAGGACAGGTCTTTGAAACACCTGTTGCACGATTCAAAGGTCGAGAATTAGAGGGCTTACGATTCCGGCATCCACTTTACGACCGTGACTCGATAGCGGTGCTCGCGGATTACGTAACATTGGAACAAGGAACCGGCGCAGTTCACACTGCCCCTGGACATGGTGCCGACGATTTTCTGACAGGCCAACGTTATGGTCTCGATGTCTATGCACCAGTCAATTCGAGTGGTCGGTTTACGGATGAAGTGGCACAGTTTTCAGGAATGCGAGTCTTCGACGCAAACCCCGAGATTGAGAATGCTCTTCGCACGGCAGGACGTTTGCGGCACAGAACTGACTTTAGTCACGCGTACCCCCATTGTTGGCGTTGTCACCGCCCAGTTATTTTCTTGGCCACCCCTCAATGGTTTATCTCCATGGATGGTGCGCCAGCTGCCAACACCCAACCCGAGGCCGACGTGTTCAATCTCAGAACCCAAGCCGTTGATGCGATTACACAGGTTGGCTGGTTCCCGCGCTGGGGAGAAGAACGACTTCGAGGCATGCTTGAAACGCGCCCAGACTGGTGCATTTCTCGGCAACGTTCATGGGGTGTACCGATACCGGCGCTACGGTGTCGGTCCTGCGACGAAGCCATCCTAAGTTCAGCCGTCATTGACTCCACCGAAGCCGTTTTTGCCCGTCACGGCGCGGATGCATGGTACGAGCAGGACCTAGCGACGTTTGTACCCGAGAGCCTGACATGCCCAAAATGCGGAGGAAAAGACTTTGATCGTGAGGAGAACATCCTCGACGTATGGTTTGATTCCGGTGTAAGTCTTGACGCCATTCAAACAGACAACCCTCACCTGAAGTGGCCGGCAGCACTCTACCTAGAAGGTTCTGACCAATACCGAGGGTGGTTCCAAAGCTCCTTACTTATCGGCATCGCAACCCATAAACAAGCTCCCTACAAACAAGTTGTTACCCACGGTTTCGTTGTCGACGAGTCAGGGCGCAAAATGTCGAAATCACTCGGCAACATGATTGAGCCACAAACAATAATCAACCAAAGTGGCGCCGAAATCCTTCGTCTGTGGGTTGCGATGGTCGACTATCGAGAAGAGATCAGAATCGGCAAGGAAATCCTCGACCGTGTAATCGAAGCCTATCGAAAAATTCGGAATACATTACGAATCTTGATCGCCAATCTATACGACTTCGACCCCTCTGAATGCATTGACATTGACGACCTTCAGGAACTTGATCGCTATGCGCTTGCTTTATACGGCGATGCTGCAAAAAAAATACTTGCAGCATACGAGAATTACGATTTTCAGACGATTGCACACACAGTTAACAATCTATTGACTGTCGATTTAAGCGCTTTCTATATCGATATTTCAAAGGATCGACTTTACACATTTGCTGAGGCATCGCCGGAACGGCGGTCAGCACAAACCGCAATCTACTTGATCACCGAAGGTCTGACACGTCTCTTAGCACCTCTATTGCCTGTCACCACCGATGAACTCTGGCAGCACCTGCCAGGCGATCGAGATGAGAGCGTTCACTTAGCTGACTTTCCTTCGGGTACCGATCAATTCATAGACCGCGAACTGATCCAGCGCTGGACCAGACTGAGGAGCATCCGCGACGCTGTCAACATTCGCCTTGAACAGCTCCGAAAAGAGAAAACCGTTGGGACTTCGCTTGAAGCCCGCGTTATGTTGCGAGCCTGGGGAACAACCTCGACCTTACTTGAGACCTATCGAACCGAACTGCCGACCTTGCTGATTACCTCACAAGTTGACTTGGCGACTGAGGGGAAAATGCCAAGTGACCCAATAACACTCGACCTAATGGCACGAGACGCCGATTGGCAAGAATCAGAACGACTCGGTTCGCTCGAAATCAATGTGGCGCGAGTGGCTGGCGTAAAGTGTCCGCGGTGTTGGCGTTATGTGGACTCGCTATCGACAGAGCCTATGCTTAAAGGACTCTGTAAACGTTGCGTTAGTGCATTATCGGAGACTGCAAGTGAGCCGGGGTTGGGAGTACAATCATAGTGATGGACCGATTAAACACCGGGTCCAAGTTAGATGGCTCAAGAATCTTATTGGGTGTACTGGGTGGCACAGTCGCTATCCTCGACCAGACTACAAAAGCCATCGTTCGGGCTGTGCTCCCACTACACGACAGCATAGAAATCATCCCAGGGTTATTGAGCTTTACTCATGCGCACAATTATGGCGTTGCCTTTGGGTTTCTGAACAATGTGAACTTTCCTTTCAAAACGGCTTTCATGACGCTGGTAGCCCTTACAGCATTAACCGCTATCAGTATCTATGCGATGCGATCGGACATTCCACGAATGACTGCGAAAATCGGTTTAGCCTTGGTAATCGGTGGAGCAGTCGGCAATCTAATTGATCGAGTCACCGCCGGTTATGTCGTCGATTTTATCGATTTCTATTGGCGGGGTTGGCACTTTTGGGCTTTCAATGTCGCGGACGCAGGAATAACCGTCGGCGCGTCGTTACTGATCCTAGACATGATTTGGATGGACAGGAATGTTTCCGAAACTATTTGATCTCGGACCGATCAGTATCTACACATACGGTGTACTGCTCGCGGCGGCCTACCTTACCGGCCTCTGGTACGCAACGATCAGAGGAGAAGCGAGGGGACTCAATCGAGACCTGGTCATGGACCTAGGTATCTACATCATTGTTAGCGCACTGGTCGGTGCAAAACTCTTACTGGTTGTCGTTGAATTTGACCATTTTCGTCAAAACCCTAGTGAGATTTGGACAATCCTCCGCTCTGGCGGAGTGTTTTATGGTGGTTTACTCTTGTCTGTTGCTGTCGCCTTCTGGTTCATTCGGCGCCACAATCTTCCATTTTGGACTACCTGCGATGCGTTCGCTCCAGGAATCATCCTCGGACAAGCTGTGGGCCGGCTTGGGTGTCTGATGGCAGGTTGCTGCTACGGCGAACCAACTGAATCCTTCTTAGGGATCACATTCAGTCACACTCTTGCTGCAGCAAATGTCGGTACGCCCCTCGGTGTGAGCCTGCACCCAACCCAGTTGTATGAATCTGTAGCAGCATTATTTATTCTTGGAAGTCTGCTCTTAGCTGAACGGACAGGAAGGGGTTTTATGGGGCGAACCTTCTGGACCTATTTACTCTTATACCCTACTGCCAGGTTCGTGATCGAGTTCTATCGAGGCGACCCAAGGGGAACCGTATTTGACCTGCTATCAACATCTCAGTTCGTCTCATTACTGCTCATCCCAACCAGTATCGTCATGCTGATCCTACTAGGACGAACTAGCAGGCCTAATCCGACTCACACAGACGCAAACCTGCGAGCGGCCTAGTGGCCTCTATTAACATCGTTCGCATACAAATCACCGCGGAATACGCCGGACGACGCCTCGATCATGTTCTGACCGCAGAGATCGCCGACCGGACACGATCTCAAATCCAACGCCTCATCAAACAAGGGTTGGTTCATGTGGGCGACAAGGTCGCAGCCGTCAGCACGGTGGTTCGTGAGGGTGACCGCGTTACCTTAAAAATTCCTCCTCCTGAACCAGCAACCCCAAGTCCCGAAGATCTTCCACTCACGATAGTGTACGACGATACGGATATTGCGGTTATCGACAAACCCACAGGGATGGTTGTACATCCGGCAGCCGGTCATCGTCGAGGAACACTCGTCAACGCACTGCTACATCACATTAAAGACCTTAGTGGCATCGGTGGCGAACGACGACCTGGCATTGTTCATCGACTAGACCGAGGTACATCCGGCCTGATAGTGGTAGCCAAAAATGACCATTCACATTCTGAACTTTCTCGCCAATTTCAAGAACGACAAGTCCGCAAGCGTTATCTCGTAATGGTATGGGGCATGGTCCAAGCCGGCCGTCGAATCGATCTCCCCATTGGTCGTGATACCGTCGACCGAAAAAAGATTTCGACTCGTTCACGACGCAGTCGGGACGCCGAGACTCGCGTGACAAAAGCCGAACATCTTGACGGTGTTTCCTTTCTTGAGGTCTCCATTGCAACGGGCCGGACCCACCAGATTCGTGTCCACTTGAAGGCAATCGGCCACCCTGTAGTAGGAGACCCCTTGTATGGCGGAAAACGTCGCCATATCTCTCCACATCTTCGCGCAATTCAACGTCTTGACAGACCGTTTCTACATGCCGCGCAACTCGCGTTTCAACATCCCAAGGATGGACAACCGGTCGCCTTTCACAGTCACTTGCCGTCTGACCTTCAGAGTGTTCTAGAGGATTTGCGAAGTGCTGCTGCGCGTCGTCACCTTCACCCAGATCACTCCTTATAAGCGTCGATCGAAATCTAGGAGAACCGTAAATGCAAGAATTCTCAGCTAAGCTTCTTAGAAGCGAAGTAGTTCACACAGGTCGAGTCTTCACCACGGTACGAGACCAGATAGCACTGCCAAATGGCAAACAAGCCACGCTGGATATCGTGCGTCATCCAGCTTCGGTAATTCTCCTACCTATGCCAGACAACGCTCATTTAGTGTTAGTTCGGCAATATCGCTACGCCATTGACCGATGGATCTGGGAATTACCTGCCGGAAATGTTGAACCAGGTGAAAATTTGGAAACTGCAGCAAGACGCGAATGTCACGAGGAAATCGGTCAAATTCCGGAACATATTGAACATATCGCGGACCTCTATCCAGCGCCAGGTTATTCAGATGAGTTGATGGTGTTTTTTCGTCTGGTTGGACTTGCAATGCCGTCGCAAGTCGCAGACCGTGACGAGGACGAAATACTTGAACCTCAGGCTTTCACTCTTACCGACGTGAAACGTTTATTCGATCAAGGAGAAATTGTCGACTTGAAAACAGCATTAGGTATCAAAATGCTCTTCGTTTCGTAAATAAAGTAACCGATCCAACTTCATACACTCTACTTACTACACGACACATCACAACTATTGCACTGTCCCGTGAACCTGCGAACTGTCTGCTGGCGTCTCATCAGGTCGTCGTGGTCCTGCAACAGCAAGGAGCGCCAATTCTAACGCTTCACTAATCGTCGAAATATAGTGAACGTTAATCTCGCGCTTGAGTTCTGGACTTAGGTCTTCGTTAACATCCTTCTCGTTCTGTTTCGGTACGGCGACATTGAATACTCCGAGTCGGCGCGCCGCCAGTATTTTCTCTTTTATCCCACCAACTGGCAGTACGTGTCCAGACAAAGTAATCTCGCCAGTCATCGCCAAATCTGACCTAACTGGCCGCGCCGTCAAAGCCGAAACAAGAGCAGTCACCATTGTGACGCCAGCCGAAGGCCCATCCTTAGGAATAGCCCCCGACGGAACGTGGAGGTGAATTTCTGAATCCTCATAGAAAGACGGCTCAACGCCGTAGGTTGAAACGTTCGCTCTGAACCAAGACAAGGCGGCCTTGGCCGATTCTTTCATTACCTCTCCCAAATGGCCTGTTAGTGTTAACGAGCCAGAACCGGACATTCTCGTGGCCTCAACAAATAGAACTTCACCGCCAACAGGGGTCCAGGCTAGTCCAAGTGCCACGCCTGGATTCTTAGTTCGCTCGAGAACTTCCTCGTCAAGGAATTTCGGAGCGCCCAGCATCTGCACTACTAAATCAGTTGTCACTTCGACTGATTCATCGGCACCCTCAGCTCTTTTTCGAGCAACCTTCCTACAAATAGCTCCAATCTCTCGCTCTAGATTTCTCACCCCTGCTTCCCGCGTGTATCCGCGGACAATTGCCCTCAATGCCGCTTCGCTGAATTGAAGTTGTTCCTTCGTGAGACCGTGATTTGGTATCTGGCGGTCCACGAGATGATCCGTCGCAATCATCAGTTTTTCATCTTCCGTATATCCTGGTAATTCAAGTACCTCCATCCGATCACGAAGGGCAGGAGGAATCGGGTCTAGGATATTGGCCGTCGTAATAAATAGAACTTCTGACAGATCAAATGGAACGTCCAGATAATGGTCTCGGAATGCGTTATTTTGCTCAGGATCCAGCACCTCGAGAAGAGCCGAGGCCGGATCACCACGAAAATCCATTCCCAGCTTGTCTATTTCATCCAAAATAAAAACTGGATTCCTCGACTCCGCTCGTCGAAGCCCTTGAATGATCTGGCCAGGCAAGGCGCCTATATAGGTACGCCGGTGCCCACGAATCTCAGCTTCGTCACGCATACCTCCCAACGAGACACGGACATACTTCCGATCGATCGACGAGGCAATTGATTTCGCCAACGAAGTTTTCCCGACGCCAGGGGGGCCCACAAAACACAGGATGGGACCCTTGACGTCAGGATTTAATTTCCTCACGGCAAGATATTCAATTATGCGGTCTTTCGCTTTCTTGAGGTCAGAATGATCAGCATCAAGAACCTCTTTAGTGCGCTTGAGGTCAATGAGTTCTTTGGTTCGCACATTCCAAGGTAACGCTACCATCCAATCCAAATAGGTTCGCGACACTGTGTACTCTGCTGCAGCAACAGGCATCCGCGATAGTCGATCAAGTTCGCGGAGTGCCTCTTTAGTGACGGCTTCGGGCATACCAGCAGCGTTAATCTTCTCCCGAAGTTCTTCAGCTTCTTTAGTTTGGTCGTCCGTCTCACCTAATTCCTTCTGGATAGCCTTGAGCTGCTCACGAAGTAGATACTCCCGCTGGTTCTTACCAACTTCAGACTGAACCTCAGACTGGATCTTGGATCCCAGTTCAAGTACCTCAAGTTCGTTAATAAGAATCCTGTTTAGATTCGAAAGACGCTCGCGAATCTCTAATGTAGCCAGTACTTCCTGTTTTGTTGTTGTCGGAATTGTTGTCAGGCTGGAAGCGATGAAATCGCCCAGTTTCCCGGGTTCATCAATGTTTGTCGCCAAGGATTGAAGATCATCAGACAGTAAAGGAGAAAGAGAAACCACTTCTTGAAAGTTGTTCTTGATATTGCGCTGGAGCGCGTCAGCTTCAAGCTCATCGTCATCAGGTAGTATTTCCTCAGCCGCGTGAACCTCACCAGTGATGTAAGGATCGGTGTTAACAATCTCATCTAAGTGAACCCTTGTAAGACCTTGCACAATCAATCGCAGGCTTCCGTCGGCCAATTTAAACATCTTATGGATGTGAGTCAGAGTGCCAATTGGATACAAATCTCCAGCAGTTGGTTCTTCAACTGACGCGTCACGCTGAGTGAACACCCCTACCGGAAGTGAATCTGCGACTGCTTGATCAATCAAGCGAATTGAACTCTCACGGGCGACGGCCAGCGGCATAAAAGAATTGGGAAACAATACCGTGTCCCGAAGCGGAAGAATCGGCAACTCTGGCGGCACCGAAACAGGCGAATCCTCCGCCGTGGTTTCGTCCGTCGTAAACTGGGAAAGCTCGTCGCTCATCAGTTGTCGTCTCCGATCACCTCAATCGTTCTTAAACTTAAAGACACCGACCTCACCCTAGACCAAGGTGGACTCTGAATCTCGTCACGCAATGAAATCAACATCACCCAATCATATCCGCAAAAACAG
>CAZWIL010000028.1:0-18453 GCA_964634175.1 uncultured Vicinamibacteraceae bacterium | reverse complement strand
CAACCTATCTCGCCCTCGTGTCCATTTCTTCGATCGCGCTGATGGTAGGTGGAATCGGTGTCATGGCGATCATGACCATCTCCGTCAAAGAAAGAACGAGAGAAATAGGAACGCGCCGCGCACTCGGGGCAAGACGACGAGAGATTCTCTGGCAATTCTTGCTCGAAGCCGTGTTCTTAACTGCCGTTGGCGGCGTAATTGGCGTCTTACTAGGCAGTGGTATAGGCGTAGCTGTCCACTTTGCAACTGGCTTTCCATTGTCACTTCCGTGGTGGTCCTTTGCGATCGGCATCGGTTTTTCGGCGTCAGTCGGAATAATCTTCGGACTCTTTCCGGCCGTTCGCGCTTCAGGCCTGGACCCGATTGACGCCCTTCGTTACGAATAGTCGCCAAAGTGTGCACGGGACTTGAGTCAACCGTACCGGTCGACTACGATTACGATTCGCGTAGCTGAAGGGAGTCGACTCATGAAGGTGTATACCGGGGCGAACATCAGAAATGTTGCACTGGTCGGCCACAGCGGGTCTGGTAAAACACAGCTAGCCTCGGCGATGCTGTTCGATGCAGGTTCGATCACTCGTCTGGGCCTGGTTGATGACGGTACGACTGTCACCGACTTCGACGAAGAAGAGATCGAGCGAAAACACACCCTCGCATCTAGCCTCGCCTTCGCAGAATGGGACAAAGTTAAGATCAACCTGATCGACACACCAGGAATTGCAAATTTCATGAGTGACACGCGAGCAGCCATGCGTGTGGCGGATGCAGCAGTCCTTGTAGTCGATGCGGTGGCCGGAGTCGAGGTTCAGACTGAAAAGGTATGGAGCATCGCGGAAGAACTGAACTTACCTCTCGTTGTCGTACTTAACCGGCTCGACCGCGAACGTGCCAGTCTAGACCGATCACTCAACTCACTACATGAGGTCTGTGGTCGGGAAATTGTTCCAATTCAACTACCCATCGGAGAAGAACAGTCATTTACTGGTGTGGTCGACTTGGTCTCAATGAAAGCCATGACCTTCTCAGCCGATGGAAACGGAAAACCTTCGGACAGTGAAATCCCTGAAAACATGGCTGACGCTGTAAACAGTGCAAGGGAATCGCTTGTCGAGATGGTCGCCGAAGCTGATGATGCCTTAATGGAGCGTTTCTTTGAAGCCGGAACATTGACGCAGTCAGAACTTGAACAAGGCTTGCGGACTGCCGTCGTCAATCGCCGAATATTTCCCCTGGTCTGCTCATCGGCTGTTACCAATATTGCCGTACATCCTGTACTCGATGCGATCAGAGCATATGTACCCTCTCCCGATGAACATCCTCTACCGGCCGTAAGCCCCGAGAGTGGTGAACCCGTAAGTTACGACGTTGGGGATGATGCACCAGCAACAGCGTTTGTCTGGAAGACCATCGCAGACCCATTTGCTGGTCGAATCAACCTGTTTCGTGTTGCCTCAGGCACGCTTGCATCTGACACATCGGTATACAACATAAATAGAGAAACGACGGAACGGCTTGGGAGTCTCGCAATACTTCAAGGCAAGACACAGACAACGGTCGATGAGATTAGATGCGGTGACCTAGGCGCTATTGCGAAACTTAAAGAAACCCAAACAGCGGATACCTTGGCGCCAAAGGGTAGTCTGCACGCGTTTGCCGCAATCAAGTTTGCTGAACCGGTATTGTCGTACGCGATCGAGCCCAAGAACAGAGGCGACGAAGAGAAGATTGGCGGGTCCGTCCATCGCCTTGAAGAAGAAGACCCTACAATTCGTTATGCTCGTGATCCACAAACGGGTCAGCTTCTACTCTCAGGGCAAGGTCAATTACACATTGAGGTCACCGTCGCCAAGCTAAAGCGGAGATTTGGCGTCGAGGTCAATCTCGATCTCCCAAGGATTCCTTATCGTGAAACTGTCACAGCAGCGACAGAAGCGCATGGCCGACACAAGAAACAGTCTGGCGGACACGGCCAATTCGGCGATTGCCGGATCCGCGTGAAACCTCTCGCCAGAGGCGAAGATTTTAACTTTGTCGACGATATTCACGGTGGATCGATCCCACGAGGGTTTATTCCAGCCGTCGAAAAGGGTATTCAGGAGGCCCGGGTAAAAGGCTACTTGGCCGGATACCCGATGGTGGACTTCGAGGTCGCCCTTTACGATGGTCAATTCCACGCCGTGGATTCAAACGAGATGTCTTTCAAGATGGCCGGTCGCCTAGCGTTCCGTGATGCGATGTCGAGAGCGAAACCAACCATACTGGAGCCAGTGATGGACGTAGAGATTCGAGCCCCCAGTGACTTTGCGGGTGATTTAATGGGAGACTTGAACAGTCGCCGAGGGCGTATAGGTGGCATGGAGACACGTGGAGCCTCAACTATTATCAAGGCTCAAGTGCCTATGGCAGAAATGTTGACCTACGAGCAACAACTCACGTCCTCGACGAGCGCGCGGGGTTCATACCACATGGAGTTCTCACACTACGAAGAGGTTCCGTCACACTTACAAACAAAAATCATCGCTGACATAAAGGCAGAACGAGGAGAGGTACAGGACGAGGAGTCAGATTAGTAATTCGAAACCACTATTTTGATTCAGTCTCTGAGACGTCACTCTCAGACGCCCCGCCTCGAATACGCTTGGCCGCCCGTCTTAGGCGACTCCCTACACCTTGGTTGCCACTGTCCTCGTCTGTCTCAGACTGAGCAACAGTGTCAACATCCGGTGAATACTCACTACCAACCAGTTCAAGCTGAGCAACTTCTACAGCATCACCTTGACGATGACCAACTCTTAGGATTCTCGTATACCCGCCTGGCCGATCGGCGAACCTGGGTGCAATGGTGTCAAATAGTTTGCGCGCCACCACCCGGTCCGCTAAGTCCCGCGACACCCGTCGCCGGGCATTAAGCGCACGAACCCCCTCAGCACCTTCAGCCGTTCCTCGCTTCGCCACAGTAATGAGTCGTTCGACAAACGGGCGCAATTCTTTTGCCTTTGCCAGTGTGGTTTTAATCCGTTCATGGCGAAACAGTTCCTGCGCTTGGTTACGCAGAAGTGCTATGCGGTGTTCAGTTACCCGCCCCAACTTCCGGTGTGCTATTCGATGGCGCATGGTCTTTTACTCAGCCTGTACCGGTGCAGAACCAGAAGGTTCGTCGAACCGCATCCCCAGATGTAAGCCCATCTCTACCAAAATTTCTTTGATCTCATTAAGGGATTTTCGACCGAAGTTCTTTGTTCGTAACATCTCAGGTTCGGTCTTTTGTACCAGTTCTCGGATCGTCCGAATTTCAGCATTCTTCAGACAATTGTAAGAGCGAACAGACAACTCCAGCTCTTCAACACTCTTGTCAAGGTGCTCATTCGCCAGCACCGGTGGTTCCTCTTCCGTTGGTTCCTGTTCCGGTTCAACCGGATCATCCATATTTATAAAGATATTAAGATGATCTCGAAGCAATTTAGCACCAAGTGATACCGCATCGCGAGCAGTCACAGCGCCATCGGTCCAAACGTCGACTGTTAACTTGTCGTAGTCGGTGGTCTGACCCAAACGAGCCGCCTCAACCAAATAGTTAACCTTCTTGATCGGTGAATGAACCGAGTCAATAGGAATCCAACCAACACCTAAGTCTTCATCGAAATTGCGATCCGCAGAAACATACCCACGGCCGCTGTTAACACGAAGTTCCAGATCGAGTGACCCACCCTCGCCAATCGTCGCAATATGGATTTCGGGTTCGAGAATTTCGACATCTGCGTCAGTCTCGATGTCTCCGGCTGTCACCTCTCCCGCTGTATTGGCTTTAAGCCGAAGCGTCTTCGTGTGATCGACGTGCAGCCTCATCGGAACCTGTTTAAGGTTCAAGATGATGTCCGTAGCATCCTCGACAACTCCTTGGATTGGCGAGAATTCATGTAGTACGCCTTCAATCTTTACCGCCGTGACAGCCGCACCTTCGATGGAAGACAGGAGGACGCGACGAAGAGCGTTACCCACCGTAGTTCCAAACCCTCGTTCAAAGGGTTGCGCGTGAAAGCGCCCGAAGCGATCCGTTAGTGTGTCACGCTCGTAATCTAGCCGCTTGGGCCGCTGAAAACCTTTCCACAACATCGAGTTCTTTCCTTTCAGGGTCGTGAGAACGCCCGATCATTTCGAATATAGTTCGACGATCAGTTGTTCTTGGACCGGAAGATTTAGTTGGTCACGTGTTGGTACTGACGTCAATCGACCAGCCAAATTCTCAGGGTCAAGCTGCAACCACTCTGGGATCCCCCGTCCCTTCACTTCTTCCATTGCATAAATTATCGCCGGGTTCTTAATGCTGTTCTTGTGAACGGCCACCTCATCGCCAGCCCGGATCGAGTAAGAGGGTATGTCCGCGCGGCGGCCGTTGACAGAAAAATGTCCGTGGCGAACCAGCTGGCGAGCCTGTGGCCGCGATGTGGCAAACCCAAGACGATAGACAACATTATCTAACCGCCCTTCGAGCAGTTGAAGCAATGTCTCGCCAGTAACACCTTTTCGCCGGTCCGCCTCCTTGAAGTATCGCCGAAATTGACTTTCGAGTACTCCGTACATTCGTTTCACACGTTGTTTCTCACGAAGCTGGAGACCATACCCAGCCATTCTGGCTCGTCGGCCCTTTCCATGCTGGCCAGGAGGAACGTTTCGCCTCTCTATGGCGCATTTCTCACCATAGCAACGCTCACCCTTGAGAAACAATTTCATGCCCTCTCGGCGACACAGCCGACAGGCAGGACCTACATATCGAGCCATCTCAAACCCTCCGCCGCTTCGGAGGGCGGCAACCATTGTGCGGAATGGGCGTTACATCTCTGATCGATTTAACCGTGAAACCCACAGATGTCTGTAGGGCTCTAATTGCGGATTCTCGGCCAGCCCCGGGACCTTTAACACGAACATCAACGGATCTAACACCGAACGTGCGCGCGCTCTGCCCCGCGTTAATCGCTGCTTGAGTCGCGGCGAAGGGAGTACCTTTTCGAGATCCCTTAAACCCGATTCCTCCTGCACTCGACCAAGACAACACACTACCCTCAATATCCGTAACTGTGATGATCGTATTGTTAAACGATGCTTGAATATGAACCACACCGTGCGGAACTACGCGTTTCTCACCGCGTTTCTTAAACGACTTTCTTTTCTTCTTACCCCGCTTCGCAGGTGTCGGAAGACTGGCATCGACGGTCTCAAGCTTGGCCATGTTCTACCTTCTATTCTTCAGAATTTCTAGATGTTAAGTTGTCTTTTTCTTGGCGACCGCACCTTTTCGTGGCCCCTTGCGCGTTCGCGCGTTTGTAATAGTTCGTTGGCCTCGAACCGGAAGATTACGGCGGTGTCTAAGACCGCGATAGCAACCAATCTCTATCAGCCTCTTCACATTCAGAGAAATCTCTTTACGAAGGTCACCTTCTACCCGCCCCTGTTCTTCTATCACACGACTAATCTGGCGGACATCGTCTTCAGTCAAATCCTTGACGCGCGTGTCTGGATTGACTCCTGAAGCTTCAAGCACACCGGTTGCACGTGCGGGCCCAATCCCAAAGATGTAGGTCAAACCCACTTCTATGCGTTTCGTTCGAGGAAGATCAACTCCTGCTATACGTGCCATAACCTTTACCTATTGCGGTATTCTCAACCTTGCCGCTGCTTATGTTTTGGATTGCTACACAGCACCCTCAACACTCCGCGCCGACGAATGACCTTGCACTTATCACATAATTTACGAACCGACGCTCTAACTTTCATCTCTTACCTCTCCTAACACGCCAATACCCAGCC
Source organism: uncultured Vicinamibacteraceae bacterium (assembly GCA_964634175.1). Lineage (GTDB taxonomy): Bacteria > Acidobacteriota > Vicinamibacteria > Vicinamibacterales > UBA8438 > CAUZIB01. The sequence goes on along the minus strand of CAZWIL010000028.1, from coordinate 12,648 downwards.
GGTGCACATATCATTGACCCATCCAGTCGACCTTATCGAGCATGATCTAGCCTTCTTTAGCGGTAGTCGAAGAAACCGAGCAACCTAAATTCTCTTCATCTACAACAATTGTAGCGTCCTCCAGACGCCGGCTTAAGATCTCAGGACCGGCTGCCGTAACAGCTACTGAATGCTCAAAGTGTGCTGATAAATTACCGTCACGTGTGACGGCCGTCCATCCATCGTCTAACACGCGAACACCAGCCTCACCTTCGTTTACCATTGGTTCGATAGCCAGCACCATACCTTCCAACAATCGTGGTCCACGACCGGGTTCGCCATAATTGGGTATCTGAGGTTCCTCGTGAAGTTCGGTGCCGATCCCATGGCCCACGAACTCTCTAACCACTGAAAATCCAAAGGCCTCGACATGCTGTTGAACAGCATGGCCTATATCAGACAGTCGGCCATCAACCTGCACCTTCGTAATTGCTCTCTCAAGAGCCTCCCTCGTCACCGTCATGAGCTTTGCTGCCCGGTCGGACACATTTCCGACACCAATCGTCAGAGCCGAGTCGCCATAGTAACCGTCAAGGACAACACCGATATCAATCGAAATAATGTCACCATCTCTTAGCAATGCGTCGGACGGAATACCGTGAACAACAGCATCATTAACGGATGCACAAATTGTAGAAGGATATCCTTGATAACCCTTAAACGCAGGTTTAGCTCCCACGGCACGAATTCGTGTTTCAGCAACAGCATCCAACTGATTGGTCGTCACTCCAGGCTCAACCATCGTCTTCAATTCACACAAAACGTCTGCTACTAATTGATTGGCGGTTCGCATTCGATCCACCTCACCAGACGATTTGCAGACAATCATTCACTGACCCCTATCGCTGTATCAACTGCCTCTCTAACAGCTGTAGTCACAAGATCAACTGGTTGGTTCCCATCTAGGCTACGAAAACTCGGTCTCAGTCTATAAAACTCAACGAGTGGCGATGTCTGCTGGTGATAGACGCGAAGACGTTCGCGTACCACCTCTTCTCGATCATCGCTACGTTGGACAAGGTCACCGCCGCACGTACTGCATGTCAATGACGTTAAATTAGAACCATCAGCTTGCGAACCAACAATCGATCCGCAATCTGCGCATACCCGACGTTTGGACAACCGACTGATAAGCGCTTCGTCTGGAACTGAAAGCTCTATGACTACCAGAGCGTCTCGTCCCTGCAGAATGACGTCCAACTCTGATGCCTGTGACACTGTTCGAGGAAAGCCATCTAAAATAAAGCCAGCCGCCGCATCTTTCTTGGCGAGCCGTTCTCTAATAATACCAACCACAACCTGATCACTTACGAGTTCACCAGAATCCATAATAGCTTTGGCTTGTCGTCCAAGTTCAGTCCCAGTCTGCACAGCCTCTCGTAGAATATCGCCTGTCGAGATCTGTGGAATACCGAGTTCAACAGCCAACCGACTGGCCTGAGTACCCTTGCCAGCCCCGGGCGGACCGAACATCACGAGATTAAAGGCCATGACTGTTCCTCCTCAGTTGCACAGTCTTACCCTCGTCTTCCCTTGATGCGTGTTTTTTTCATAAAACCATCGTAGTGACGCATAATCAACTGCGATTCAATCTGCTGTACGGTGTCCATCGAAACACCGACAATAATCAGCAACGACGTACCACCAAAATAAAAAGTAACCCCCAGTCCATCGGTAATGAACCCTGGCAAGAACATGTCAAGTTGGTCGCCCAAAAACGGGACTGCATCTGCGCGAAATCCGACAATCATCAAATCTGGAAGCACGGCAACCAACGCTAAATAGACCGAACCAACTACGGTAATCCGAGTCAAAATCGTATCGATATGCTCAGCTGTTCGTTTACCTGGGCGTATTCCAGGTACAAAGCCACCATGCTTCCTCATATTCTCGGCGACATCGTCTGGATTGAAGATAATTGCGGTATAAAAGTAGGCAAAGAACACAATTCCAGACATATACAAAAGGTAATACAAGGGCATGCCATTCCTGAGCTGATCGGTAACAGCTTGAGCCCATCCGCCAGTTGGTAACGCCGTCGCAATCGTGGCTGGAAACGCGATAATAGACGAAGCGAAGATTACTGGTATCACGCCTCCGGTGTTTACCTTGAGCGGAATATGAGTACTAGTACCGCCATACATTCGACGGCCGACAACACGTTTAGCGTATTGAACCGTGACACGACGCTGCCCACGTTCTATAAATACAACGGCCGCTATCACCGCAATCATCAAGAGAAGTAATAACAAGAGACGAATCAAGCCGATCTGGCCAGTTCTCAATTGGTCAAAGGTGGTGAGTACTGCCGCGGGCAAATTTACGACTATCCCCGCAAAAATTATTAATGACATCCCGTTGCCGATACCACGTTCGGTAATCTGCTCTCCCAACCACATAATAAATCCCGTTCCGGTTGTTAGAGTCAGCACGGTCATAAGTCGAAATGCCCAGCCAGGACTGTAGACAAGTGGAAGTCCACCAGCGATGTTTGTTTGCCTTTCCAGAAAAAGAGCAATCGCCATCGCTTGAACCACACACAACAAGATTGTGCCGTACCTCGTGTATTGCGTTATTTTCCTTCGGCCGAGCTCTCCCTCCTTCGATAACCTCTCCAAATACGGCCAGACAACGGTCAGTAACTGGATAATAATTGAAGCACTAATATACGGCATGATCCCAAGAGCGAAAATCGTGACTTGGGATAGATTCCCACCAGAAAACATGTCGTACAAACCAAACATCGTACCTGCCGCTTGTTCAGCGAGAATCGCCAGTGCCTCGGTATTCACACCCGGAGTAGGTATATGACTCCCAATCCGATACACGGCCAGAATAGTGAGTGTAAACAACACTCGGTTTCGAAGATCCGAAATCGAAAAAATACTCTTGAGACTGTCAATCATCCAGAAACTCGACTCCCAGCCTGCACCGATAGAACACTGGCTACTCCGCCCGCAGCGGTAATCGCCGAGCTTGCTTTGACACTAAAACGATGGGCTTTGACTGTCAGCTTCTTTGATATGTCGCCACGTGCCAACACTTTAATTGGAGCACGAGATTTTCTGACGATCTTTCGCTCTCGGAGTATTTCTGGCGTAACTTCCGCTCCGTCATCAAACCTCTCAGCAAGAGTGTCAAGATTGACGACCGCGTACTCGATACGGAAAGGATTGTGAAATCCTCGCTTCGGCAACTGACGCTGTATAGGCATCTGACCGCCTTCAAAGCCACGCTTACTTTTGTAGCCAGAGCGAGACTTCTGACCCTTGTGGCCTCGTCCAGCGGTAACGCCCGTCCCGGAACCTTCCCCGCGCCCAATTCGCTTCCTTTTATTTCGAGCTCCTTTGGCAGGACGGAGATTATTAAGATTCATCGACATTAACCTACCCTCACAAGATGTCTGACCTTGTGAATCATGCCTCGCACTGATGAGTTGTCTACCACGTCAACTGAGTGACCAATCCGCCGCAGTCCGAGCCCTTTAACCACAAGAGCTTGCCGTTTATCAAAACCGATTGGGCTTCGCACTAATGTCACTTTGACACGAGAAGCTTGTTCATTCCGCTGCGCTCGCCTAGTCATGTGATTACTGCATCCCCGATAGTTGAGGGTGGACTTATTGTGGCCGCAGGCCGGTCCATTTGCTCAATACCTATTCCTCGCAACCGCGCGACTTGCACTGGGTCTTTCAACTCAGCCAAACCAGAAAAGGTCGCACGAACCACATTCTGTGGATTATCCGAACCTATTGACTTGGTTAAGATGTGGTGAATACCGGCCGCTTCAACAACAGCCCTTACAGCTCCACCAGCAATAATCCCAGTTCCTTCCGGCGCCGGCTTCAACAACACCCGCCCGGCACCAAACCTGCCGACGATGGTATGAGGAATCGTAGTGTTTTGGAGCGGAACCCGAATTAGCTCCTTCTTGGCCGCTTCAATCCCCTTTTTTATAGCCGACGGGACCTCTTTCGCTTTTCCTACCGCATAGCCAACATGCCCCAGTCCATCCCCTACGACCACTAGAGCACTAAAACTGAGGTTCTTGCCGCCCTTGACGACCTTTGTGACACGGTTGATCGAAACAACCGTATCTTTGAGGTCTAAATTCGTCGGATCGATCTTGACTGGTCCATTGCGCATACTCAGAACTCCAGTCCTGCTTCACGTGCCGCCTCCGCTACGCTGCGGACTCGGCCGTGATAAAGAAAACCACCACGATCAAAAACAACCTGTTTGACACCTTGTTTAATCAGTCGCTCCGCAACGGTCTTACCGATCACCCTCGCTCCTGCTTTATTACCGCCACAGGCACCGTTGTCGAAGAGCGCCTTCACTTCCGCCTGAGAACTCGATGCTGCAACTAGCGTGCAACCGGTCTCGTCATTAATCACCTGCGCCGAGATGTGCACCAAGCTACGAGATACCGAAAGTCTAGGCCTCGTAGCAGTTCCATGAATCCGTTGTCGCTGCCGTAGTCGAATACGAGTCCGACGGGCCTTCTTAGTTTTGACCTTCATTCACTAGGCTCCGGTCTTACCAACCTTCTTCTTAAGCACTTCACCCGTGTACCGAACGCCTTTCTGCTTATATGGATCGGGTTTACGGAATGAACGAATATCAGCAGCTACCTGACCGACTTGCTGTCGGTCAATGCCACGCACGACGATATGAGTTTGTTTATCAACAGTGATGTCGATACCAGATGGAATATCGAACACTACAGGATGTGAGTACCCCAGTGCGAAAACCACTGTCTTGCCTTTGACTTCCGCCCGGTACCCAATACCAACGATATCCAATTCTTTCTTAAATCCCTCTGTGACACCGTGAACCGCATTTGCCACAAGACTACGCGCCAAGCCATGAAACTTTCCGTGTGTTTTGTCTCCCTCATTGACGAGTTGAGCATGCAGTCGACCATCGTTTAATTCGAAACGAACGACAGACGGAAACATCTGTTTCAGCTTTCCCTTTGGCCCTTCAACGTCAACACTGTCTACATGGACAGTCACTTTGACACCATCCGGCACAGGAATTGGCTTCTTACCTACACGCGACATTGATAATTACTCGCAATCTAATTCACCAAACATTACAAAGAACCTCGCCTCCCACGCCGGCTTCGGCGGCTTGGCGCCCCGTCATAACACCATGTGAGGTGGTAACAATACTTGTCCCGAGGCCAGCTAACACCGAGGGCGGTTTGTCTTTAGCACAATACACCCTTCTACCAGGCCGACTCACTCGCTCAAGTCCCGAAAGAACCCGTTCTCCGCGCGGTCCGTACTTCAGAAAAATACGGATCATCTTGTCGGGATATCCCCGGCGGTCAACTTGGAGTTCTACGAACTTGAAACCTTGAATGTACCCTTCGTTCTGCAAAATTTTTGCGATCTCGGCCTTCAGTTTTGACTGCGGCACATCTACACGAGGCCGCTGGCCCGACGTCGCATTACGAATCCGCGTCAACATGTCGGCAATCTGGTCTGGCATAGTTCTCCGTCTTTACTCGTCCTTGTCAATTACGTGGCACAGCCCTCTACTACCCAACCAACGAAGGGCTACCAACTACTCTTGGTCACGCCCGCGATCTCACCCTCAAGGGCAAGTTTGCGGAAACACAAACGGCACAATGCAAACTTTCGAAGATACCCTCGCGGACGCCCACACAACCGACAGCGGTTGCGCAAACGAACCCGAAACTTGGGCAATCTCAGTTCTTTAACTTTCTTCGCTATGGTTGACATATGCTCTCAATTAGTCCTAAATGGCATCCCCATCAACTGCAACAGTCTTCGCCCTTCCTCATCTGAATTCGCTGTCGTAACAACCGAAATATTCATTCCACGAGCCTGATCGACCTTCATATAATCAATCTCAAGGAAGATCAGTTGGTCCTTCAAGCCCATCGTGTAGTTTCCACGACCATCAAATCCCTTTGGCGAAACACCACGAAAATCTCGAACACGCGGTAAGGCGATAGCAATTAATCGATCAAGAAATTCATACATCCGATCACCACGCAGGGTCACCATTGTTCCTATGGGAACTCCCTCGCGTAGCTTGAACTGGGCAATAGATTTTTTAGCCCTCCGGGTTACAGGCTTTTGCCCCGTAATCAGCGTTAATTCAGCCGTACCAACTTCAATCAGTTTCGGATTCTGAGTCGCATCTCCCAATCCCATGTTCACGACGATGCGGTCAATCTTTGGCACAGCCATCACATTCGAGTAGCTGAACTCCTTCCGAAGCGCTGGAATCACATCATCCCGATACCGCACCTGCAACCTACTCATTTATCAACGGCTCCATCGCATTTTCGACACACCCGAACCTTACGACCATCCCCCAGCAAAGAATGCCCGATTCGTGTAGGTGCAGCGCATTCCGGGCAAACAATCTGAACATTAGAAGCATGCAACGAAGCTTCCCGTTCCACTACGCCACCTTTCACATTCTTCTGAGGATTCGGCCGTGTGTGGCGCTTAATAAAATTCACACCCTCGACAATGATGCGATTGCGCCCAGGCAGCACTCGCAGTACACGACCACGCTTACCTCTGTCTTTTCCACCCACCACTACGACGGTGTCGTTTTTCCTTACTGGGGTTTGAAGTCTCGACATTACGCAACACTCAGATCACAGCACACGGAACGGACAAAGACGCCCCTTGAACTTACTACGCGAAGATAACTTTCAAATTGCAACTTCAAATCCTCAATTCCAACTGCACGTAACGTCCTACAACACCTCTGGGGCAAGTGAGACAATCTTCATAAACTTTCGCTCACGCAGTTCACGCGCGACAGGCCCGAACACACGAGTCCCTACCGGTTCATTCTGCTCATCAACCAATACAGCGGCGTTTCGATCGAACCGAACATAACTACCGTCGCGGCGACGCTGTTCCTTCTTGGTTCGAACAATAACCGCCCTCACTACCTGGCCCTTCTTAACCTGTGACGCAGGAACCGCCTCCTTTACGGACGCGGTTACCAAGTCCCCAAGTCGTGCATACCGACCTGTCGAACCACCCAATGGGTTAATCACAGCGATTTTTCGTGCACCAGAATTATCAGCGACGTCGAGCACGGACTGCATCTGAATCATCGTTAACTTGCCTCACCTATACAGTCTTAGCTCGTTCGACAACTCGGACGACTACAAAGCGTTTTCGTCGACTGAGCGGACGAGTTTCGACAATCGCTACTCGATCTCCAACCTTGGCACTGTTATTTTCGTCATGGGCCATAAACAGCGACGTGCGGCGCTGAATCTTTCCATACGCAACATTCCGCACCCGCCGTTCAACCGCCACAACCACACCCTTGTCCAACTTGTCACGCCGGACCACGCCAACTACTTCTCTCTTTCCAGCCATTAGTGCTGGTCCTCCGCTGCCAATTCCAATTCACGAAGCAGGGTCTTAACCCGCGCACGGTCGCGCCGGAGTTCCCGCATTTTATTTGGCGCGTCGCCCTCACCTGTCCCCTGTTGCATCCTAAGACGAAACACCCGGTCATCAAGGTCAAGGACCCGTTTGGCGAGATCCTCTGCGGCCAATTCTCTAAGCTCGGCTATATTCGTCATAGTCGTGCCTCACCAAAACGAGTTGCAAACTGCGTGTGGATAGGCAATTTCGCTGCAGCCAGCTGCATCGCTCTTTGGGCATCGACTACGCTAACGCCTTCCATTTCAAACAAGATCCGACCAGGTCGAATAACGGCAACCCATTGATCGGGAGCCCCTTTACCCTTACCCATTCGAACCTCTTGCGGTTTTTTTGTAATCGGTTTATCAGGAAATACCCTGACCCAAATTTTTCCACCACGTTTAATGAATCGAGTCATAGCAACTCGAGCAGCTTCAATCTGCCGGGCGGTCAACCAGCATGGCTCCATCGCCTTCATACCGTAATCCCCAAACGACACGGTTGACCCACGCCATGCCTTCCCGGTCATACGACCTCGATGCTGCTTCCGATGCTTGACCTTCTTTGGCATCAACATGACAAATATCTATTACTCCACTCGCACTCTACGCACGAACTAGATCCGACGCCGACGAGGCGTCCTGTAATCTTCCTCACGACCCGTTTGCGGCTCAGTCCGTTCACCTTTGTACAACCAGACCTTAACTCCTATAACGCCATAGGTCGTTCGTGCTTCACCGAATCCATAATCTATATCCGCCCGAAGAGTTTGCAGCGGAAGCTGCCCATGGAGATACCACTCAGTCCTGGCGATCTCTGCGCCGTTCAATCGTCCGCCGACCCGAACTTTGATACCTCGCGCTCCAAATCGTAGTGCCGATTCAACCGCCTTGCGCATCGCCCGCCGAAAAGCGACCCGCTTTTCAAGTTGCAATGCCACTGACTCACTGATCAATTGAGCATCGAGTTCTGGCTTCTGAATCTCTTGAATATTGATGAACACTTCACGGTTTGTGCGTTTCTGGATCTCAGTTTTAAGCTTGTCAACTTCCGTGCCTTTTCGCCCAATAATGATGCCCGGCCGAGACGTGTGTATGTCAAGTTTGAGTTTGTTTGCAGCGCGCTCAATCTCAATCTTCGACACCCCGGCGTGAGCGAATCTCTTTTTCAGATCTGATTTCAGGCCCAAATCTTCATGAAGCAACTTCGCGTAATCGCGATCCGCATACCATCTAGACCGCCATGTCTTATTGAATCCGAGCCGAAATCCGTACGGATGAACCTTCTGACCCATGTTTTATCTCTTCTAGTCGTCGCCCTTGGTAGCCGACGTTGCTTTCTCCGAGTTTTTACCCGGCCTTATCATCCTTTTCCGACCACCCTTGCGTTTTACGCGACGGCGGGGTCTTGCGGAACCCCCAGCTGTCGCTTTCTCATCGTTCTCGGTCTGAGGCCCCCCTGGTGTCACGGTCGAGACCAAACTTCCTTCCCGCTCTCTTACCGTCACCGTCAAATGCACGGTCCTTTTAATAATTCGGAACGCTCGCCCCATCGGCGCCGCCCGAATTCTCTTCATTGACGGGCCCTGATTCGCATAACAGCTACCAACATACAAGTGGTCGATGTCACTACCTGCACCTTCCTGCTGTTGAACATTTGCAACCGCTGACCGAAGCACTTTAGAAACATGACGGGCCGCTCGTTTCTGACAAAATCTGAGCGTCGCAAGCGCGGTGTTGACGTCCTGACCACGAATCAGATCCAGGACAAGCTTCGCCTTTTGAGCAGAACCTCGTACATTCCGCGCCGTAGCACGACCTTCAATCACCGGGCGCCTCCCCTAGTCACTGAAGCAACCTTGTCCCCCTTACCCGTGTGACCTCTAAACAAGCGGGTGGGTGAAAACTCACCAAATTTGTGCCCGACCATATTTTCAGTTACATACACTGGAATGAATTTCTTTCCGTTGTGTACAGCAATCGTATGGCCCACCATTTCTGGAATCACCGTTGACCTTCGAGACCACGACTTGATGACCTTCTTCTCACCGCTGCGATTCATCACTTCGATCTTCTCAAGCAATGGAAGGTCAACGAACGGGCCCTTCTTAAGCGATCGACTCATTGCACAATGTCCTCGTGACCGTACATAAACCTACTTCTTCCCACGCTTTCGTTTGCGCTGCAAAATGAAACGGTCAGACGGCTTCTTGTGACGCGTCTTGAACCCCTTAGCCGGTTGTCCCCATGGCGACACTGGATGCCGGCCACCTGCAGAGGAACCTTCTCCACCACCGAGTGGATGGTCAACCGGATTCATAGCGATACCGCGAACATGAGGCCGACGCCCTAACCATCTATTTCGCCCCGCCTTGCCAATCGAAATATTGGCGTGGTCGGTATTGCCTACTTGACCGATGGTTGCAAGACATTCTGGCAACAACAAGCGGGTCTCACCCGACGGCAACTTTACTGTTGCGTACTTCCCTTCCTTCGCCACGAGCTGGACCGACGCTCCCGCCCCACGGGCCAATTGGCCTCCCTTTCCAGGACGCAACTCTACGTTGTGGACAAGGGTGCCAAGCGGAATGCTTTTAAGTGGTAAAGCATTACCCGGCAGGATGTCCACTTTTTCTCCAGAGACAACTGTGTCGCCTACCTTGATGCCCAACGGATGCAACATGTATCGCTTTTCTCCATCCGCGTAACTTAGAAGCACGATTCGAGCTGACCGATTTGGGTCGTACTCTATCGTCTGAACCTTCGCCGGAATATTGTGTTTATCCCGCTTAAAATCAATAACTCGATATGCTCGCTTGTGGCCGCCACCACGCCACCAAACAGTTGTCTCACCAAGGTTATTGCGGCCACCAGACTTCTTTAAAGGCTTCGTCAATGGTCGATACGGCCGGTCAGTCGTGAGTTCATCACGAATCTGAACCGTTTGAAACCGTCGACCCGGCGAAGTCGGCTTATGCTTGCGTATGGCCATCATGTCATTCCATTAACCGCGGAGCCGGCATCGCTGCCAACACCTAACAACCTATGTGCCCTCAAGGAATTCGGGAGTCTTTTCACCCGGCTTAAGCTTGACGTATGCCTTTTTCCAATCAGGTCTCTGGCCAAAGTATTGGCCTTGGCGCTTGACTTTGCCATGACTAATCGCCGTCCTAACCTTAGCGACCTTTGTATCGAGCAAGCGTTCCACAGCCCTTTTGATATCGACCTTTGTGGCAGCCTTAGCGACCTCAAATACAAGAATGTGGTCGTCCTCACGAAGGAGCTGCGACTTCTCCGTGACAATCGGACGTCGAATAACATCAGTCTCTTTCATGAGCTCACAACCTGTCCCAGATGCTCAATCGCAACCTTGCTCACTACAACAGTGTCAGCTGAAACAACGTCGCGCGCTGTCAACTGAGACGTCTCGACGACCCGCACATCCTGAAGATTCCTTACCGCCAACCCTAAATTCAGGTCGGATGTATCATCAACCAGCACAGTTCTCCCGGTCAGTCCCAACTCTTCGAGACGTTTTACCCCGAGTTTTGTTCGGGGCTCATCTAGTGCTAGCACCGACGGACCGTCCACCACCATCAGAGCGCCATCCTTGATCTTCTGGGCCAATGCAACCCTCAATGCGCCGCGAACCATTCGCTTCGGCAACCGATAATCATAACTCCGAGGCTGGGGACCGAACACAGTTCCACCAGACCGCCATAAAGGGGTCTGTGCGTCACCTACCCGTGCCCGTCCCGTACCTTTTTGGCGCCACATTTTTCGTCCAGAGCCTCGAACACGGCCGCGCGTCTTCGTTGAATGAGTTCCGCGTCGATCCGCTGCGTTCTCGTGCACGACCGCTTCCCACACAAGAGCCGTCAATTTATTTCTTTTTAACGCGTTGACGTCGTCACCAAACACGTCGTCACTCAGGTCCACCGAGTCGACCTTTTCATTCTTCGCATTAACAACGTCAAGATTCATGACTTACTCAATGTTCTTTCTTATTTACTTTTCTTCTTCGGTTCATCGGTAGGTTCAGGCGCTGATCGCTTTCGCGGAGCGACTGCCTTCCGAATCACCAAATAGCCGCCTGGAGCACCCGGCACAGAACCCCGGACTACAAGCTGATGATTTTCAAGGTCAACATGAATCACACTTAGATTTCGCGTTGTTATCCGGTCGCCCCCCATACGCCCAGGCCCTCGCATCCCCTTAAACACTCGAGACGGATACGAAGACTGCCCTATGGAACCCGGTGCCCGATGAAACATTGAGCCATGTGTCGCACCCCCACCACTAAAACCATGGCGTTTCATAACACCCTGAAATCCTCGCCCACGACTAACCCCAATCACATCCACTTGCTCCCCAGTCTCAAAAAGCGAAACCAGGACCTGCTCGCCTTCATTTGGCAAACTTCCATCTTCGTCATCTAGCGCCACTTCACGGAGAACTCGTGTCGGAGGAACCTTGGCATGTTTATAGTGCCCAGCCAACGCCTTGTTCGCCCGTGCCGGCTTCTCCTCTACAAAACCTAGCTGCACTGCTTGATACCCATCGCGCTCAACAGTCTTCTGTTGAATAACAACACACGGCCCTGCTTTAATGACAGTTCCTGATAAAACTGTGCCATCTTCAGCAAAGATTTGTGTCATCCCGATTTTTTTTCCGATGATCCCTGTTACCACGAACAATCTCTCAAAAAATAGTAAATAGCCGTACCCACTAGAAAACGAAATCCTAAAGACTACTGATGTTCTTTCCCAAACGCCTTAATCTCAACGTCTACCCCAGCCGGAAGATCGAGCTTCATAAGTGCGTCTACCGTTTGAGGCGTTGGTTCAAAAATGTCAATCAACCGCTTGTGCGTCCTGATTTCAAACTGCTCACGAGACTTTTTGTCAACGTGTGGCGACCGCAATACAGTCCATTTATTCTTCTCAGTCGGCAGCGGAATTGGTCCAGCAAGTCGAGCCCCAGTCCTTCGTGCAGTCTCAACAATCTCTGTTGTCGACTGGTCCAATATGCGATAGTCGTATGCCTTTAGGCGGATACGTATCTTGTCGCTGAACGTCGCCATGCTGTCTCCGAATTCTCCAGTGTCTTAATTCGTCAGGTCGCCATTCGACCAACTACTCGATAATCTCGGTAATCGTTCCAGAACCCACA
>CAZWIL010000027.1:0-18646 GCA_964634175.1 uncultured Vicinamibacteraceae bacterium | reverse complement strand
AGGTGGCAGCACAAGTGATGGTAGGGAAAAAGTTGGCTGAGCTTGGATTGGTTGACGATCTCGAGGTGTCAGGAGTATTTGTCAAAACGCCTGTGTTTCCATTTGTCCGTTTCCCCGGAGTCGATACCATTCTCGGACCAGAGATGAAGTCGACTGGCGAAGTGATGGGCGGTGCGTCCAATTTTGGAACGGCTTATGCCAAAGCGCAACTGGCAGCGGGCCAGCGTCTGCCCGATTCAGGGAAAGCGTTTATTAGTGTTAATGATGAGGACAAGGAGAATGTCGTTCACATAGCTCGAGATTTGGCCGAACTGGGGTTTGTTTTAGTCGCTTCACGCGGTACGGCAGCGTATCTTCGGGCGCACGGTCTGGACACGGAAGTTGTTTTCAAGATTAATGAGGGACGACCGCATATTGGGGATAAATTGCTCAATCGAGAGATTGATCTCGTGGTGAATACTCCGCTAGGCCGCGAATCGTTTTTTGATGATATGACCGTTCGTCGTATCGCTATGATGTTGTCAGTTCCATGTGTAACGACGTTGACAGGCGCTGCGGCAACCGTCAGTGCGATCCAAGCTCTTCGAAAAAATACACTGGCGGTCCGTCCACTACAGGCCTATCATGCTGATTTGGTCGCTAAGTCGTGAATAGTCTTTAGTGATACTTCTTTTGGTTCTGTAAGGGTTACTATTTTTGTTTCGTTTCGGCACGTTTTACCTGCTGCCATTCTAAATTCATTTCTTGGAGGGTGGCGTCTCGAAGTGAGCGGCCTAGCGTTTCAAAGTGCTGTTCCAGTTTTAAAAATCGGTCAGCAAATTTATCATTGGCACTCTGGAGGGCCCCTTCAGGATCGATGTCAAAGTGGCGTGACAGATTTGTCAAAGAGAAGAGAAGGTCGCCGAGTTCTTCTTCGACCTGATCCTTGTCTCCCTCTGCGATCGCGTCTTTAAGCTCCTGTAATTCTTCTTCGATCTTTTTAACTGCGCCGGCCGGTTGTTTCCAATCAAAGCCGACCGTGGCAGCGCGACGACCCATACGGTAAGCTCGCAGTAGTCCAGGTAAGCCACGCGGAATTTCACCCAGCACACTTGGTTTCTGACCTGGACTCTTCTGTTCCTCGGCCTTTATTTCTTCCCAGCGTCGTTTGACGTCGTCAGCTGACTTGAGATGTTTTTCTGGTTCGGTCTTGCCGGGGATGTTAAATACATGCGGGTGGCGGCGGACCAGTTTTCTAGCTACCGATCCTAAGGAATCTGAGAGTGTGAAGCGGCCCTCCTCGGCGCATATTTGAGCAAGAAAGACCGCTTCAAACACATAATCTCCAAGTTCGTCCCGTAGGGCTTTGGCGTCGTTTTGGTTTATCGCGTCAATCACTTCATAGGTTTCTTCGATAAGGAATGATCGAAGTGATTTCAATGTTTGCTCGCGGTCCCACGGGCATCCATCTGGCGATCTTAGAATTCGCATGATCTCAACAAGCCGATTCAATTGTGCGCCAGGGCTAGAAGAATCGACGAGCTCGGGAGCTTTCACCATGATGTCCTATGCTAGCATTCGACATAGAGATGTCCACGCCGGTTACGTTTAATGCTTTTGTGGTGTCGCTGGCTACGACTGCAGCAGTTCATTTTGGTGATGTAAGCGATCCGTCGTCTGGTGAACCCGCTAGTGTCAACATTGAAGCTGCAGGCCATGCTATTGAGATGTTGGTTTTACTAGAGCAGAAGACGCGTGGTAATTTGACGGAAGACGAAAAGTCGTTTCTGGCTCAAGTGCTCTACGAGCTGAGGGCGCGTTATACGGAGCTCACACGAAATTCTGATTCACCGTGAATTATTCAGGTAATCTCGAATCTGATTTGTCTCACATTTGAGTCTTGTGCGTGTAACTTTCCTTGGAACCGGTACGTCGACAGGCATTCCAGTTATTGGCTGTACTTGCAAAACCTGTCGCTCGACGGACTTGAAAGATAAACGGCGGCGACCGTCGATTTATATTCAATTTGACGAGGGTCCTTCGGTGTTAGTTGATGCATCGCCTGATCTTCGAGACCAGGCTCTTCAATACCGGATTGAACGTGTTGATCTTATACTTCTCACGCATAGCCATGCTGACCATGTGTTAGGTCTTGATGACGTTAGGATTTACAATTTTAGGCAGCGAGGTTCGATTCCGTGTCAGGGAGACAAACGGACGCTTCGTGACGTACGCAGGATGTTTGCATATGTCTTTGATCCAGAGACCCCAAAGGGTGGCGGCATTCCGCAGCTGAATCTGTTTCCAGTAACTGGTCCGTTCTCATTTTCTCAACGAACCTTTATTCCTGTGCCGTTAAAACACGGCACCTTGCCTATTCTTGGATATCGGGTAGGAGCGTTTGCATATTTGACAGACTGCAACGAAATTCCAGAATCATCTTTGGCGCAACTTAATCAGCTTGACGTGCTGGTATTGGATGCGCTTCGGCATCGCCCACATTCAACCCATTTCAGTCTCGACGAAGCAATTCAAATGGCAGTCAGAATTGGAGCTAGACAGACGTATTTCACTCATATGACACATGACCTGCTACATGCTGACACCTGCAAGAGCCTTCCTTCTGATATTACTTTGGCCTACGACGGACTGGTTGTTGAGGTGGATGATGAAACACCGGTGGAAGTGTTGAACGTCGCAGCACATCACACGGCAGCTATGTTGTAAATTAGCGTAGGCTTAACGTTTTTGTAGACGCTTGACCGCAATGCAAACCCTTCATTATCCAGATGACCCGATACCTTCGCGCTGGCACGGAACAGTGCTTGCACTAGGGAATTTCGATGGTGTCCATCGTGGACACGCAAGAATCATTGATCAAGTTGTAACGCGGGCGACAGAAAGCGGGAACACGTCCGCGATTTTGACTTTTGATCCTCATCCACCACGTATCGTTCGACCTGACAAGGCGCCACGATTGCTTATGACACACCAGCAAAAGATGAACAAGGTGGCGGAAGCTGGTATTGATTGGGCGGCGGTGGTGCGATTTACGCCGGAGATATCGGAGTGGGCGCCGAACGAATTTGTGGCAACGGTCTTGGCTGACTGGCTTCACGTGTCAGAAGTGTGGGTGGGCGCAAACTTTCTTTTTGGACACGACCGGAGTGGTAATTTTACGTTGTTACGTGAACTGGGTGTTCGGCATGGTTTCCGAGCTGAGAAAATCGACCCAGTTCGATATAAGGAATTTGTCGTGAGCAGTACGAGAATCAGACGTTTGGTGGCCGATGGATACGTTGACGAAGCTGGTGTACTTCTTGGCCATCACTACGTCATCGATGGTGAAGTGGTTCCGGGGGCGAGACGTGGGCAGGAACAAGGTTTCCCGACGGCTAATGTTCTGACTGCAAACGAAGTGCTTCCGTCCGATGGCGTCTATGCAACAACGGTCACTGTAGATGGGATGATTTATCCGTCGGTGACCAATATCGGTGTTCGGCCAACGTTTGAAGATCAAGGTGAACGACTGGTTGAAGCACATTTACTCGACTACAACGATGACCTCTACGGTATGGATGTCAGAGTGGCCTTTGTGCAGAGACTTCGCGACGAACAGACTTTTCCTGATGCCATGGCGTTACGGCGACAGATTGAAATTGATTGCGCGAATGCACGGGGACTGTTTAGTAGGATGTCGCTGTAAAATTAACGATTTTGGTGACAGATCAAGTGTAGTGCACAGGAGGTTGAAATCCGTCTTTACAATACTCTCAGCCGTCAAGAGGAAGCATTCGCCCCCGTACGGGATGACGTCGTCCGTATGTACGCGTGCGGACTAACGGTGTACGCCCGTGGGCATATTGGCAACTTTCGGACGTTCGTTTGTTTGGATGTCTTACGTCGAACGCTCAAGTATGTAGCTGGGTTTCGCTTGCATCAGGTGATTAATTTTACGGATGTTGACGATAAGACAATTGCAGCGTCAAACGACGCAGGGGTATCGCTTCGCGAGTACACCGACCGTTATATTGCCGCATTTCACGAAGATTCAGAGTCACTCGGTCTGGAAGCAGCTGAAGAGTACCCGCGTGCCACAGACGAGGTAAATCTTCGGTCTATGGTCGACGCCGTGAAGACACTTGAGTCTCGAGGGCACACGTACGAGAGCGGTGGGTCGATCTACTACAAGATCAATACCTTATCGGAATACGGAAAATTAGCTCGTCTCGATCATGAAGGGATCCAGTCCGGTGCTCGGATCGACAGCGACCAGTATGCGAAACAAGATGCCAGGGACTTCGTTCTATGGAAGGCATCGGCACCTGGGGAACCTTCTTGGGATTTCGGGATCGGTCCCGGCCGTCCAGGATGGCATATTGAATGCTCCAGTATGGCGTTACGACTTCTTGGAGAGGGGCCGATAGATATCCACGCGGGTGGTGTCGATCTTATTTTTCCGCACCACGAGAATGAAATTGCGCAAGCGGAAGGTGCAACTGGTAAGCCGTTTGCGAGGTTTTGGGTTCACGTCGAGCATCTATTACTTGACCGCAGCGGCAAGATGTCGAAATCGGTTGGCAATGTATTTACGGTAAAGGACGTTCTTGATCAGGGGCATCGTGCGTCAGCACTTCGATATGTACTAATGTCGACACACTACCGGAAACAGTTGCGGTTTACTTGGGAGAGCTTGAAGCAGGCCGAGGAAGCGCTCACTCGACTGATGGATTGTTTAGGACGCGTTGAGCTAGTGCCAAAGGATTCAGTGAGTAAAACGTCATTTCGTGACCGGATTGACGCCGCGCGGACCAATTTTACCAAGTTATTGTGTAACGACCTTAATACCCCTGGCGCGGTTGGCGTGGTTTTTGAATTCGTGCGAGACGTCAATTCAGCAATTGACGCGGGATTGATGGGGGCAGAGGATGCGAGTGAGGTGCTGACCACGTTCGACTGGTTTGACCAGGTGCTCGGGGTGATCCGCCTGCGACGGTTGGAAGAAGCGACGCCGCCGTTGCCAGTTGAAGAGATTGAACGTCTAATCGAAGACCGACGAATAGCCCGGGCTAGCCGAAAGTTTTCTACAGCAGACGAGATTCGGCAGAAACTAGAGGACCGTGGCATTGTTCTTGAAGACTCGACCAATGGTACCCGCTGGAAGAGGAAATAGAAGAATTGTTGAAGCGTCATGGCAGGCACGTCGAGATGCTTGGACTGCAGTTGATTGCGGAGATTATTTCGGGTCAGAGGAAAGTGCCACGCTTGATGGGACCATGTTCGCGTGGTACGCTAAGTTTTGTAGTCGGGCAAGCGGGAATAACTCAGTGGTAGAGTGCGACCTTGCCAAGGTCGAAGTCGCGGGTTCGAATCCCGTTTCCCGCTCCATAATTTCTATCCTGGCCCACCGAATTTCGAAGTTAAGGCGCCGTCGCCAAGTGGTAAGGCAGAGGTCTGCAAAACCTCCATCCCCGGTTCAAATCCGGGCGGCGCCTCCATTTTTTCTGTGGGTGGTTATCCTCTTACGGCCGAAGTGGGATACCCCTCATTTCCTGAATCCGAGCACCAGCAAGAATGCCATGCAGACCGATATTGCCTTCGTGGCATGCATATTCAAACAGCGGGCCATCGGTGCGCCGCAATGGCATCATCACGCTATACGGAGCAGTATAGACCGTAGGATCCGTGACGGTGTACTCGTAAGCGACAGTATCAGGGTCGAGTCGAGTAAGGCGCTCGACCAGGTTCATGTTTGTTGAGGTGAGACCGCTGCTTCCGCCGAGAAATTGGTCGGTCTCGATAACCAACGTCTCCCCCTCCCAGTGACCGCGGGATACGCCGCTGTACTGCAAAAGAGGAGGATGGACCGTGTCGCCTATCGGAATTATTCGTGCGTTGTGCACCATCTCGTTGAGGATGACTACATACCCTGGAGACTGAAAGATCATTACATTGTTGTTGTAAGCACTGGACCGCATTGGTGGACCTGCGTTGAAGCCCATGATGCACCGGTCGCCCGTGCTTCGGTTCTCATATGAATCGTAGCGGTGTTCTTCAACGTAGGCTCGGCGGACCGCTGCCGCTTCGATGGCTGTTTCGGTACGTGGGGGCAGTCGCCCATCAACTGGGTCAATGACCAATGCAGTTCGTTTATCGGAAGTTAACTCGATGCCACGCTCGTACCAGAACTCGTTGTAGGACAGAACCCCGCCTTCTGCACGGGGCGCGTAACCGCCTGAACCCTTCTCCGGGTCGAAGAGGTCCCGATTTTGCCGGGTTCGTTCAGAGGATTCGAAGGCAGCCGCTTCTTCTTGGTTGAGGGTTTCTTGTCCTGCGAACTGTTCAGGCCGCTGGAATGGCGTAATTGTCCGAAAGGTAAAGATTCCAGAGACGTCGGGTTGACCGTCCGGTGTCCGCATCGGCATCGTGTCGTCTGCGGACTGAGCAGTAGCCGGCGGAGGAGTGAGCAAGAGAACCATAGTTATCATGAACAACGCGGCGCGACCTCGTTTAATCATCTGCAATCTCCTATGTGTGCCACGGTCTTGATACGTGAACTCACCAGAGCTCATGTAGTCTTACGGCAACGGATTTAGCCGGTGTTTCGTAGACCACGACCGTTCAAGCCTACTGTAATGTGACTGGATATTACTATCTTATGGAAGACCGTACTGTCTTTGTTACTCCGGCAGCGTGAACACGGAGAGCGCGTTTCCGCTCTCTGACTGGAAGATCTCAGGATTGAGGCCCCGTCAGAGTCCTAACGACACCTCCGAGTGATATCTAGGGGACGTCAGGCCTCGTGTCGGAAACGAATCCGTCATGATTCGGCATCTGTACTTCTGGCACGCTGGATGCGTCCATTCGGTGGTCTTCTCCAATGATCTCGTTCAGAAACAACACGTATGCGAGTGAGCCATAGACCTCGTCCGGCGTCAAGCTCCCGGGTTGGTCGAATGGCATTGCACGATTGATGTAGTCCCAGAGTGTAGTCGCAAAGGGCCAATAGCTGCCTACCGTCTTAACCGGGGATTCGCTTGCGAGGCTACCTTTGCCTCCGACAAGAGGAGAATCAGGTCCTTCGGTTCCGCTGATTCCATGACACCTGGCACACCACCGCTGATAGCTACGTCGGCCTTCAGCGGCCGTTGCGCCTCCGGATGGTAGACCATCACCATTCGGGCCGATGTTCGATCCCCAATCGTGAATTTCTAGCGGTGGTACAGACCGCCCAATGTTATAGGGCGTTTCCGAGGGTGTTTGGGCGACCACGACGTGTAAGCTCGATACAGCGAGTGTGAGGACAAGTGCCAAGCAGCCTCGATGGATGCTACACATAGACGTTCTCCACTGTTCCGTCTGTTGCAACTTTCCAACTTTGGATTGCGTTGTTGTGGTAAAAGGACTGCAGGCCTCTGGCCGCAATCAGGTCGTCTCTTGTCGGTTGGGTATAGCCAGTCTCGTCGACGCAGCGCGATTGCAGGATTGCCTCGCTGCCCTCCCAGAGCCAGTCTAGTTGGAATCGCGTGTGAGCAAGCGGGAGCACAGGTCCTTGGAGTTCAGCGTGACGCCAAGACTGCCCACCATCGACGGACACCTCGACTCGTTCTACACGACCGCGACCCGACCAGGCGATTCCACTGATCTGGTGGTAGCCAGGACCGGCCAGACGTTGCCCGCCTGACGGCTGGGTTATCACCGACTTGGCTTCCATCATGAAGGTGAATCGCCGTGCGCGGCCGTCGGGTAGCAGGTCCGTATACTTCGATGTCTCTTCCCGCGTCATGTATGGCTCGTCGACGACCTCGATTCGGCGCAGCCATTTCACGCTGATATTGCCTTCCCAGCCTGGGACAAACAGCCGCAACGGATAACCTTGACCAGGTCGGAGCGCCTCGCCGTTTTGGCCGTAGGCGACGAGTGTGTCGGAGAGTGCCTTGGCCAGTGGGATACTTCGAGTTAAACGGCAGGCATCAGCTCCTTCGGCCACTAACCATGTTCCGGTTGGTTGTACACCGCTTTCCCGCAATAAGACTGAGAGTGGGACGCCCACCCACTCGCTGCAGCTTACCAATCCGTGTGTACTCTGCGCGGTGCCGGTCGTAGTATGCGCGTCAGCAGTGCTCAGTTCTCGCCAGAGACTGCCGCTATTTCCAGAGCATTCGAGAAAATAGGTCCTCGATTCCGCTGGTAGGCGGCGTAGGTCGGCTAATGAATACTCGAGTGGTCGGTCGACTAGCCCGTGAATTAAGAGGTGATGCGCCGACGGGTCGATTTCGGGGATACCGGCATGATGCCGTTCGAAATGGAGCGCTGATGGAGTGAGCGTGCCGTGTAGGTTCTGGAGTGGCGTCCGACTGCTGGATGCTTCGGGGTGTCGACTATTCCGCGTGAGTCGATTCGCTGTTTCAAACTGGGAGCGCGCGCCGTAGCCACTCACACCGCGGCCGAGAGCTCGCACGGCAGTTTGCGCCTGCGCGAGGAGAGATGAGGGTCTAAGTGCACTGATCGTTGCGCTTAATATAAATCCTAATCTGAGGAAATTACGGCGAGTGGGGGCACTCATTGTTCCCTCCGGAAGCGGGTGTTGTTCGGGTTCTTAATCTAGCATCTGTGAATGTTGCCGAATTTTTTAGATGTTATCAATTAGTTGCTTGTGATTGAACAGTTTTCACTCCATATATTTAAGGAGTACCCAGCAGACTCGCACGGTCTACCCATTTTCCGCGTCGCATGACTTGAGCGATTTCTAGCGTGTTCCGAATATCGACCAGTGGGTCAGCATCGAGAATAACCAGGTCGGCAATTTTTCCAGGTTGAAGGGTGCCGAACTCAGCCTCACCGACCGGAGGCATTCGGCTGGCTCCAGTTGCCGTCGCTGCGACGATTGCCTGCATCGGGGTGAGGCCTGCTTCTACGTACAGTTCCATTTCGTGATGCATCCCCCACCCAAAAGGCACATTGGCTGTACCAGCGTCGTTTCCAAGCGCGACCTTGATGCCCGCGTCATGGATCGTCTTGACAAAATCTAGTACCTGCTGAAACGCGGCCTTGCGGTTTTCAAACTCAGGAGCCTCAATGACCTCAGTCCTTTGTTGTGGGTCGTCCCATCTTTCGAGGGCATCCGGATTGAATGCCGCACGTAATGTTGGATCTTCAAGTAGTTCAGGATGTTCTGCGAAATGCCAGTTGTTCTGGATAATTGACAGCGTGGGAGTGAAAGATACGTCATTGTCGAGGCACATCTGTAGGAACTCTTGAGAAGGCGTTGGGTCCTCTACAGGGGTTCCGGCTCCTGGGCCGAAGGTCAAGACGGTACTGTGCAAGAAGTCCCGTAAACCGGCTTCCACCAATTGTCGACCGTCAATTTCGTCGTCGATATGCGCGACTGGCACAACGTCGTTCCGTATGGCTTCGTCAATGATGGCCGTCCGGATTTCAGGAGCGATCTTCAATCCTGGCTCTGCCACCTCGTTGACCCACATCTTGATGAAATGCACGCCAAGTGCAACTTGGGCTCTGACCAAGGCTCGCGCTTCGTCTTCCGTAGTCGGGGCATTGCGACCGGACGCGTTGAATCCGTTGGGATGCGAAAAGCCGAGGCCAGCCGTGAACGCACGGGGAAAGGCGGTTTGTCCAGTATGAGTTTCAAGCAAGAACGGAACTACGTCAGATGAGTCACTGCCAATACTTCGCCCGGTGGTGACGCCGTAGTAGAGTTGGGACCGGAACTGCCGTGCGATGTTTTCGGGGCCGCCTCGATAGTGAACGTGGAGATTTACGAGGCCGGGAATGATTGTTTTGTCAGTTAGGTCGATCACTTCCGCGCCGGCCGGAACAGCAGTAGTTGCTCGCGGTCCAGCACTCTCTATTCGCCCATCCTGAATCACTACAATAGAATCTGCAACGGGTGTGGAACCGGTGCCATCGATCAATTGTCCCCCGATGAGTGCAAGGCTCGTCGATTCAACTACAGGAGGAGGGCTGTCTCCACAACCAGCCAGAATTAAAACCAAACAAAGTGTTAATGCTTGGAGCTGTTTCATGAAATACCTCTCAACGAAATGGAACAGTCCCGTTTGACGCTGTCACGACGGACTTGTGAGTCTTCACGGTAAGGGGACGAGTCATGGTAATGCTAATGCAATCAACTCAGGTGAAACCCGGCCCCCACCGCCACCAGTGGCTACGACGATATATTGCTTACCTTCGTGTAAATAGGTCATTGGATTTCCGTAGGGTACGGCTGGAAGGGGTACCGAGCCGAGATACTCACCGTTATCCTTGTGATAGGCAGATATGGTGCGGGCGCCAGTGTCTTCGTCAGTAACGTAACGGCCGCCCGAATTAACAATCAATAGGGTTTTTGTCACCAATGCGCCACCCGCGTTGATGGCTATATGGCCTCCGAGCGCCGGGAGATTTAGTTCACGTAATGCCGGATGGTTTCTCGGGCCGTCTCCGTGGGGACTCATCCAGGAATGTTCACCGGTGTTAAGGTCAATGGCGGTGACGCGCTTGTAGGGGGGCTTCACCAGTGGGAGACCTTGTGGACCAGGAACGGGGACCGCCCACGGATCGGTGAAATAGCCCACGGTGGCCGGGGCCGGGTACTGAACGAGTTCGACCGCCCGGAGACGGGTTTGTGATGGCACAAACAGCCGGCCAGTTTCTGGGTCGGCTGCGGCTCCAGGCCAGTTGACCCCACCCCCTGGTCCTGGCGATTGGATAATTGGCTTAGCCTCACCTCTGACCGGTGGAGGTGTGAACATTGGCACCAGTTGAGCTCGAGCAGCAATCTTAATTGCTTCCTCACGTAACTCCGGGGTGAAATCAATCAAGTCGTCGACTGTGATGCCCTGTAAATCAAACGGCGGTGGTTTGGTTGGGTATGGCGGTGTGGGTGAGTACCACTCACCCGGAACGTTGCCAGCCGGAACGGGTCGTTCCTCGATGGGCCAGACTGGCTCACCCGTCGCTCGATCGAAGACATAGGTGAACGCTTGTTTACTGGTCTGCGCAATCGCCTTGATTAGGCGCCCATCGACGGTGATGTCCAGAAGGTTCCCGCCCGTCGGAAAATCGTAGTCCCACAGCCCGTGATGGACTGCTTGGAAATGCCAGACCCGTTGACCGGTTTCGGCATCGACGCAGACAAGACTCTCGGCAAACAAGTTGTCACCAGGGCGCATACCACCGTACCAGTCGTTGGTCGGGGTACTGATTGGCAGGTAGACGTAACCCAGGTCCTCGTCCACGGCCATGTTTCCCCACACGTTCGTGTGGCCGGTGTAACGCCACGAGTCGTTTTGCCACGAATCGACACCAAACTCGTCACCTTGAGGAATCGTGTGGAAGATCCATTTCATCGCGCCAGTCTTGGCGTCAAACGCACGAACATGTCCCGGCGGAGCCTCTTTGGTTGTCGTCTGGTCGGTCAACGAACTACCTACAACGATCGTGTCACGGACGACCGCCACGGGTGAGGAATGCGTAAGGCGTTCACGGTCGGTCGCACGTCCAAGACTTTCCGTCAAATCGACTATGCCGCCATTGCCGAAGTCGGGATACAGTGTGCCGGTCTTAGCGTTCAGTGCAATTAAACGTTGGTCATGTGTGGCAATGAAGATTCGAGCATCGCCGCTCTCACTATCGCGCCAGTAAGAAACCCCGCGGTGCTGCCACCCTATGTTCGCGGGTTTTTCAAGCCGTTCATAGGTTTGAGGGTCATAGGTCCAGACCGACTGTCCCGTTCCGGCGTCGAGCGCCGCCACTTGACCCAACGCAGTGCTGACATAGACCACTCCACCGACCATTAACGGTGTCGCCTTAAAGAGCCCGGGGGTGATCCGCGCGTTGCGAGTGGTTACTTGAGTGGAGATTGAAGTCCAGCGCCAGGCGATTTCCAGGTCAGGAAAGTTCTCGACCGTAATCTGGTCGACCGGCGAATATTTGTTATTGCGTCCGTCTGCACCGTAAGCCCACCACTCACCGACAGGAATTTGTTGGGCGGTCGCAGCTTTTACTGAGACGGCGATTACCGCGAGTACAATTAAAGACAGGCGTCGCATGGTTCCTCACTTGCGCAAAATGCTGTTCCAAATGCTGTATTTCCAGTTCAAGCTAATGACCTCGACAGTGAGATTGTTAGCCTACTCCGATGTAACACGTTGCGCTGACATATTTATATTTAATCGTCGAAGGTGGGATGATAGCGGACTAATCCCTTGCAGACATCGAGGGAACTTGGTCTCAATTCGATGACCATGAAAGATTCAGGCGGAGACTTGTATTCGCATGTTAAACCCCTCGGATGAGCGGGTCGAAATCCGAACCGAGGGTAGTAGTTGTGGTGTCCAAGTACAACCACCACACCAACGCCTTGGTGGCGACATTTCGCCAATCCATTCTCGATCAGTATGCTTCCGATCCCTTGGCGCTGTCGCTCAGGACTGACTGCGACCGGTGCCAGGCCGAGAGCGGGAACCGGAGGCGCGACATTGTTGACAGTGACGGGGGAGAACATAATATGCCCGACGATTCTCTCTGGTGCATCAGGGTTTTCGGTGGAGCAGTCGACTGCGACAAGCGAGATAGGAGCAATGTTGAGGTGTCTCATGCGTGCCACGAGATGACTCTCATCTTTTTGCCCGAACGCGTGTTCTAACAGCTGCTGGACGGAATCCGCGTCGGTCGGTCGCTCATCTCTAATAATGATGGAAGCAGTTGTGTCAATCATGGGAGTTAGTCGAAGGCAGGAAGTCGCTATAGTACAAGTCTGTTAATGACGCGACAGGATCCTTGCACGTGTTTGGCTGCACGAGTGACAAGCACATGAGATAGGTTCTAACGCTATCACCGATAATTAATACTGTGTATTTCATGTACAACTTTTGGACGGTTACGGTACTTCGTTTCGTTGCGCTATTTTTTGTCGTTGCCGTAAGCACAGCGATTTATTTTTATCCAGGTGGCAATATTCACGATCCAGCGCAACTGGGATATTCCATCACCCATAATTTTTTAAGCGATCTCGGTGGCTACCAGTCACACTCGGGCGCTGTGAATTTTCTGTCTGCATTTTTCTTTAACTTATCAATGTTTATGTTTATCGCGGTTGGAGTCGCATTTTTGTTTGTGCCTCGATTATTTAGCGACGATCGCATCACTTACCTATTCGCCATGCTCGGGTCCGGCTTTTATTTGGTCGGGACTGTTTTTTTTGCTGGTGTGGGTTTGACACCACACGATCTCTACCGAGAGATACACATCTTTCTTGCGGTAAATGCTTTCAGGTTTCTGATACCAGGTTCTTTCGCTTACCTCATTGTTTTGCTACGTAGTCCGGTTGCAAACAAGTACGCACTCGTCACCATGTTCTATTTAGGATGCACTTCTGCTTATGTGGTCTACCAATTAATTAGCGGTAGTCCTCTCGATAGCCAAGATGAGATGGTCAGGCAAGCGACTATTCAGAAGTTGATTGTTCTCGTGAGTGTTACAACAATATTTTCACTAAGCTTTGCTTTCGCATCACAGTTAAAGAACGTTTCTGTCGACTAAGCTGTGTATGAGGCTCGTGTGGGGGAAGGGGCATTCGCCAGGTGTTCGTTCTTTCCCGACGAGTGCAGGCCGTGTGCCACAGTTACCGTTGTGCCTCGACTTGCGCGCCCGCGAGGATGTTGAAGAGTCCGTAATTGCCTTCGTGGCACGCGTACTCGTACAACGCTTGATCGCTCCGCGTCATGGTCATCTCTGCGCTCCAGGGTTCCGTCCACGCTGTTGAATCGTCAATCGTGAATTGATAGAGCAATGTATTTGCATCGATACGGCTGAATCGTTCAATGAGATGGAGATTCGGACCCAAAGCTTCAAGCAGCTCCATGTTAGGCGCTGGGTGGGCCGTCCCTAAGTCTTTGAAATTTGTAGTTTCAACGACCAATGTATCGTTTTCCCAGTGTCCGCGTGAACTGCCAGACCAGAGGTCTATCTGCGAGGGGAGCGGTGGCCGATCGTCTAGTGGGACAAGTCGCACATCGTGCACCATCTCATTGAAGATTGCGACATATCCAGGAACTTGGAACAACTGGACAAAATTGTTGTAGGCGCCTGGAATCATCGGTGGCCCTGAGTTGAATCCGAGGATGCATCGTTCATCGACGTCGCGGTCTTCAGGCCCAGCGTTTCGCTCTCGGGCTGCCGCGCGTGCTGCCATCCGCGCTTCACCTTCGGCCGCGAAGGACGGTAGCCGGCCGTTCGGAGGGTCAACAATCAGTGAGGTTCGTCTGGTGGCGACGACCTTTGTCCCGCCTGCAAACCAGAACCGGTTATAACTACCGGGGTCACCTTGTCGAGGTGGACGGTCGACCCGTGCCGCAGCTTGTGCTTCCAAGGCAGAGACATCTTCCTCACTGAGAAATTCTCGGTCGGCTAATTCCGTGGGCCGTTGCAGGGGGGTGACAGATCCAAAATCCCAGACGCCTTGGATGTCTGGGCGACCGTCAGCTGTTCGTGGGACCTCTCCTTTGTCCGCTGCACCACTGTCCGTTTGGCCAAATGCCACCAACGGCAATAACGCTAGGGCGTAGAACATCAAAGCAGTCGCCGCAATATCGCGAGTTCTCATCTCAACCTCCAGTGCTCAGTTCAGCAGCGCACGTAGTTTTACTGGCGACGATTTAGACGAGTTAGATGCTACTCAGTGGGTCTTCGAGTGGTAAACGTCCCGTAGCGTGCCCGAGCGATTCCACGGGTACGCCCATTTTGTCGAGGAGGCTCAAATGCAAATTAGCCAGCGGTGTTTCTGCTGGATACTGGACGTGACGACCGCCCGTTCCTGCACCCCGACCGGCCAACAGGATAGGTAGATTTTCTGACCCGTGCGTATTGCTATCAGCCATACCTGCGCCATAAACGATCATTGAATGGTCGAGGAGTGTTCCGTCGCCGTCGCTCGTCGTTCGCAGGCGCGTGAGAAACTCTGAAAAAAGCTGGACATGGTACTGGTTGATTTTGGCAAGCTTGACCAGTTTCTCTGGGTCTTTTTGATGATGCGAAATCGGATGATGGGCATCTGGTATACCAATTTCAGAATAGGTTCGTCCGGTAATCTCACGGCCGATCATGAATGTTGCAACTCGAGTTAGGTCGGTTTCAAAGGCTAAAGCGAGTAAGTCAAACATCAGTTTGGCGTGTTCACCAACGGTGCTCGGAATGCCGGCTGGTTGATCGACATCTGGGAACTCGCGATCACTTTGTGTCTCGGCCATTTGGATTCGCCGCTCGACATCACGAACGGCATCGAGATACTGATTTAACTTGGTCTGGTCTCCGGAACCCAGAGTTCGTGAAAGACTGCTTACCCGTTCGGTTACCGAGTCAAGTAAGCTGGCATCTTTCTTCAGTCGGGCTGCTCGTATCTCCGGGTTTGTGGTACCGCTATCGCCAAAAAGTCGTTCAAACACCATGCGGGGATTGTTTTCCATCGGGAGAGGTGTTGTGTCGTTCGCCCAGGCGATGGTGTTGGTGTAGGCGCAGCTGAATCCATCGTCACATGAACCAGCGAAGTCGCGACCATCAAGTGCCAGTTCAAGCGTGGCAAGTTGTGTTTCGCGGCCGAGCAGTCGACCGGCAATTTGGTCCATTGACACGCCGCCCTGCAGGTCGGATCCGTCATCAGGTTTTGAAGGCACACCGGTCAAAAAGCGAGTTGAGGCCCTGGCGTGAGGGCCTTCGCTCTCGACGCCGTGCATGCCAGAAAGAACTTGGATGTCCTGACGGAACGGCTCCAGTGGCTGCAGGATCATGGGTAACTCGAACCCCGTCCCCACAGCTGTTGGAGTCCAGTGATTCATCATCATGCCATTCGGGACATACACGACCCCAAGTCGTTTTACCGGAGCGGCCGCGGTATTTCGAATTGCGGCAAACGCCGGCACCATCCCGTCAAGTAGGGGCAATGCCACCGAAGCGCCGAGTCCTCGAAGGATCGTTCGGCGCGGCAAAAGTTTCTTGGTAATGATCATGGCTGCGACCTCCGCATGCGGAACGGTGTACTTTGCACAATCCCAACAATAACAGACGACCACCGGTAATTGTTGGAAGAGGCATCATTAAGAATGCTACGAATAGTTGGACGATCGTAATACTCCGGACCTCGGCCTAGCGCGTATGCAAGCAATTTTTCTGTGACGGTTCCAACAAACTGCTCTTGCCGTTCAAGAAGCAGACGACGTAGACCGGTTGGGCCATCAAAGACGGTTCCATCAGGCAATCTCCCTGACGCGTCGATAGGCTGGCCTGTTTCGCCAGCGACACGCCATTGGCCGACCGCATCATAATGTTCGAGCGCCAATCCCAATGGATCCATCGGTGCGTGACAAACCGAGCAGGCCGGGCTCTCGCGGTGTTGTTGTAATCGTTCTCGAACGGTCGCTCGACGCCCATTTTCGCCACGAGTTGGCAAATCTGGTACGTCGGCCGGCGGCGGCGGTGGCGGCGTGCCCAAGATATTGGTCAGAATCCACTTGCCTCGTAACACTGGAGATGTCCGATTTGGATAAGAGGTAACCGTAAGTACGCTTCCGTGACCGAAAATACCTCCTCGGTGCACGGCAAGGTCGCCTTTAAGTGACACTCGACGGAAGTGACTGCCATACACATTTGGGATGCCATAGTGTCTGGCAAGACGTTCGTTGACGAAGGTATAGTCACTGTCGATTAGATCAAGCACACTCTGATCCTCGCGAATCAGACTATTGATAAAAAGTTCCGTTTCCTCTCGAAATGCTTGGCGAAGATTTTCGTCAAATCCTGGAAATTCGATTGCATCTGGCACAACGCTATTAAGGTTGCGAAGGTAAAGCCACTGACCAGCAAAGTTTCGCACAAACTCCATAGAGCGCGGGTCCGCAAGCATTCGGAGTACTTGAGCTTTGAGGACGTTGGGGTCATCCAATTCCCCGCGTTCAGCCAAATCCAAGAGTTGGTCATCAGGACCGCTTGACCAAAGAAAAAAAGACAGCCGCGACGCGATCTCTAAATCGTTCAGGACGTAATTTGTTCCAGGCGTGATGTCCGTCGGGTCACGTTCCAGGCGAAAAAGAAAGTCCGGTGAAATCAGGAGGCGTTCCAGTGCCAGTTGGATGCCTGCATCGAAGTTTCCGCCAACACGTCCGGCTTGATAGAAATTCATGAGGGTGTCAAGGTCGACCGTGTCAACTGGGCGGCGATACGCGCGACGGGCAAGGGTGCTGAGAATTTGGCGCGCGCAGAGTTCTTCCTCGTCTCGTTCAATAGTCTTCGGTCTGCAACCGAAGATAGCTTGGCGACTTGGAGTATCTCCAAGACCGTGACTCACGTAGGGACCACCGATGGCCACGTGTTCGACAGCCGCATCGCCATCGCGCATTTCGTTGATTGCCACCGCGAATACACTTTGGCGTGGTTGAAGAATGCCTTCCGGTTCAGTCAGCTTTCTTACAAAAGACACGCCAACTACATGTGGTCCGGATTCCGCTTGAAAACGAATACGCATGTTCGCATCTGCAAAGAGCATGTACTCTTCCCAATCTGAATCTCCAAATTGGTTGCCTGCGTAACTTGCTGGAGCTTGCAGTCCAGCGGGTTCTTCACCACCAAAGGTGAACGTCTGAATCAGCACGCCATCGAGTCTCACCTCAAGTTCGTGGCGAGAACCCATACCGCGAATGTAATTGACATAATTTCGATGGAGGCGCACCTCTAAGTCGTATTCACCATCGACTGGAAAGTGGTGATGAATGGCAATGCCGCCACGTGAACCGAACGGCAGGTGGTCACTCATCCGGTTCGCCTGAACAAGCAGGATCGGGATCTCGTAGGTATCGGTTGTCGGCCCTAGTGGGACTTCACCGACTGCCTGTCGCGCAATTTTTCTTGCGGTGGCGAGGTATCGCTCCATCAGGACCGGTGAGACCGTTAGGACGTCGGCCATATTGTCGAAGCCGTACTCGTCGAAATCATCGGCGGGCAGCAAGGTCTCGATATCGACATCGAGCGAAAGCAAGTCGCGGACGGAGTTCGCATACTCTGCTCGGTTCAGTCGATGGAACGTCTCTGTTCGGCCAGGATTTGGGTGAGTAATGGCTTCTCGGTCGAGTTCCGATTCGAGCCAAGATACCAGTTGGTCATACACGAGGGAATCCGGCCGAGGTTGACCCACTGGCGGCATTGCCTGCAATCGTAGTTTCGAAACTACCCGTTCCCAAATTGCTGCGCGACTGCCCAGTTGAGACAAATCGGCATCTTCTAGTGTGAGTCCAGCAGTGCGTAGTCGGTCGTTATGACAGGACAGACAGTAACGAGTCAGAGTTTCACTGAGAAGTTGAGATTCAGGGCTGGCCGGCGCTTGTTCTACGGCGCTAGTGGCGCGCGGTGTGGGTGAGAGTGTCAGTGCGAGACTTACACCGACACCAACTGCGAAGAGCGAAGACGAACGACTCGACATACTGTGCCGATCTCCCTAAATCTAAGAGTGACGTTAGTTTGTCTGAATTAAAGATGCAGTGTCAATCTGAGGTAGCATAGGTGCGTGAATCACCGACTGCGGTTGCTGGCCAGTCAGGGTGTTGCGTTGACTCTAAGTCTTAGTCTTTGGACTGCTGTCGCATATGGCCAGTCGCATAGT
>CAZWIL010000026.1:5860-18789 GCA_964634175.1 uncultured Vicinamibacteraceae bacterium | reverse complement strand
TGCAATGATGACGACCGACAGGTCTACCACGAGACCGAGTCTATCACCGATCTTGCGGTACTTCTCCACGCGGTCAGCCTGTATACTGAGCCGAATACATCAGACTGGACAGAGTTCTTCCCAGTTATGAAATCCAATCAGGTCCTAGACTTATTCACGCAGTGCGGCGCACTATTGGAAGGTCATTTTCAATTATCGTCTGGACTTCACAGTCCCGGGTATCTCCAGTGTGCATTAGTGTTACAACATCCTCAATTGGCCGAAAGACTTGGTGTGGCGGTTGCCCATCGCGTGAAGGAGTGGAGACCCAGTGTGGTGCTGTCTCCCGCCCTCGGCGGACTGCTCATCGGTCATGAGGTTGCACGTGCACTTGGAGTGGCCGGTATTTTTGTCGAGCGACGTGAGAGGCAACTGTCGTTGCGGCGTGGGTTTCAACTTCGTCCAGGAGAACAAGTGCTAGTTGTGGAAGATGTCATCACGACCGGTAAATCAACTCGAGAAACAATCGGCGTTGTCCGTGACCTTGGTGCAGAGGTTATAGGTGTCGCGTCGGTGATAAATAGAGGTGGTACCGATTTGAATCTGGGCATTAGGTTCGAGACCCTTGCCGAAGTATCCTGGCCCACGCATCAGCCGACTGAATGTCCACAGTGTGCTAGCGGTATTCCCATTATGAAACCTGGATCTCGACCCGTTTTGTGACTTCGGGGGGGGCCTTGGGATCTTGCGAACTTTCAAACTTACCATCGCCTACGACGGCACCGATTACGCAGGATGGCAGCGTCAACTGGGTGTCGATACGATTCAAGACCGTCTGGAAGCGGCTGTTTCAGAGATTGAAGGCAGTCACGTTACGGTTCATGGCGCAGGTCGTACAGATTCAGGGGTTCATGCGTTGGGCCAGGTTGCCAGTTTTGAGATGGAGCATGGCATTACCGCCACGGTGCTTAGGCGCGCTCTGAACGCCAAGCTACCAAAAGATATACGTGTGCGAGACGTAGAAACGGTTTCACGATCGTTTCATGCCCGTTTTAACGCACGTCGCAAGTCATATCAATATCGGATCAATTGCGCGACGGTAGCTAACCCCATGGAGTGTCGGTTTGCGTGGCATATTGTGGATGCTCTTGACCTGGCCGTAATGCGCCAGGCTGCCGTTACGTTGATTGGCCGACACGATTTCGCATCATTTCAGACGGCCACGACCGCCGCAGAGGTTACCACGACGGTTCGCACGATTTTCGCCATCGAAATTTGTATGACACCGGAGCGGATTGTGACGATTGACGTAGTTGGTGATGGCTTTCTTCGCTATATGGTGCGGACTATTGTTGGCACTCTGGTAGAGGTTGGCTTAAGTAGAAGAGAGGCCAACGATATCCCAGGCGTTCTTATGGCTGAGTCGCGTGAGCTAGCAGGGCCAACTGCTCCTAGCCTAGGGTTGTGTTTGTTATCCGTAGATTATTCAAACACTTGAATACCTTATTAACACCTTTTATCATAATAACTTAATCTGTCTTGGTGCTCGATTCCTGCCATGAGTTTTGAAGAAGTTCTGGCGTGGGTTCCGACCGGCTCAAAGGAAGCCAAACTAACCCACCAGCTCCAGTTCGACCGTCTACCTGCCCACGTCGCAGTGATTATGGACGGTAATGGTCGCTGGGCGGCTGAACGTCGCTTACCTCGGATTGAGGGCCATCGGGCCGGTATTGACTCCGTCCGAGAGGTTGTCGAATTGTCGGCCCGACTTGGTATCAAGGTGCTCACGCTTTATGCCTTTTCTGTTGAGAACTGGAAGCGTCCGGCTGCGGAAGTTTCGATGCTTATGGGACTCCTCAAGCGGTATCTTCGTCTCGAGCTTACGAGTCTGATCGATAATAATATTCGTTTTAATGTTATAGGCCGTGAAACGGAATTGTCGGACGATGTGCGGAGCGAATTGCTACTTGGTCAGCAGAAGACAAAATCCAACACAGGAATGGTGTTCAATATTGCACTCAATTACGGCGGTCGAGCAGAAATCGTTGATGCAGCTCGGCAGGCAATCGATCAAGGCGTGAGTTCAAAAGATCTTGATGAAGTGCGATTCGAAAGACTGATGTACACAGCAGGACAGCCCGACCCTGATTTACTCATCCGCACGAGTGGCGAAATGAGAGTGAGCAACTTTTTGTTGTGGCAAATCGCATATTCTGAGATATGGGTCACCGAAACCTTGTGGCCTGATTTTCGGTCTCTCCACCTTCTTGAAGGCATTCTTGCCTATCAGAAACGTAATCGCCGTTATGGTGGCATCAAGGTTGAAGCTGCCGGTATGGAACACTAGGGACGTCGTGTTAGAAGTATGATCCGTGTGCTCAGCGCTCTTGTTCTTCTTCCCGTTTTTATCGGCGTTATCTGGTTTCTTGTGCCGATCTGGACACTGGCAGTCGTGGAGCTGGTTCTTCTTATCGCCGTTCTGGAGTATTCCGAAATAGGGCGCAGGATAGGCGCGTCATTTTCTCCGGCGGTGACAGCCAGTGCAGCGATGGTTACTTGTGCGGCCTTTGTACTGGTTCCCGCTTTTTTTCCAGTTGTTTTGATGCTGGCAACAGCGGGAATTATTCTCGTCGAGTTGTCTCATAGGCGTCAGTCGACGCTCATGTCAGTGTCGGTCGCAACATTGAGCCTGCTGTATTTGGCAGTTCCTCTTGGAGTGTTGGCAGCACTCCGATTTCGATTTGGCCCAGAAGTTCTTCTTTTACTCATTGCAACTGTCGTGTCCAGCGACACGTTGCAGTACTACGGTGGCCGAGCCATCGGGAAACGTCCACTCGCTCCTGCGATTAGTCCCAATAAAACTGTTGCAGGTGCCGTATTTGGGTTGATGGCAGGTATTACCGTGATGGGACTAGGAGGTCATTGGTGGCTTCCAGAGATTGGTTTGATGTCACGATTCTTGCTGGGAGCCACTTTGGCTGGTCTAGGTATCGTCGGTGACCTGTTTGAGTCGAGTCTCAAGAGAACTGCAGGAATCAAGGATGCTTCAGCTGTGATTCCTGGCCATGGTGGGGTTTTGGATCGTTTGGATGGGTTCATGTTGTCGGCTCCGGTCTACTATACGGTCGTTCTACTAACGATTTAGGCATGTCGGTGAAACGAATTTCGATTCTTGGTTCCACGGGGTCAATCGGCCGGAGTGCTCTCGACGTTGTGGCTTCACATCCTGACCGGCTGAAAGTCGTTGGTCTCGCTGCCGGTACAAACGTTAACAAGTTTGTCCAACAGGTTCGTCAGTTTAAACCGCAGCTTGTTGCGATGGGTTCGCCAACGTCGATGGAGGAAGTCAAAGAGGCGCTGGGTTCCGTGATCAACCTTGGCGAAATTTCTGGTCCTTCTGGCTCTGAAGGTCTTAAGGCAGTGGCGCTGCTTCCTGATGCCGATATCGTGTTATGCGCGACGTCTGGAACGGCGGCTCTGCAAGCGGTTCTGGCCGCGATCAAAGCCGGTAAAACGATTGCACTTGCCAACAAAGAAGTGCTGGTTATGGCCGGAGCTCTGATGATGGAGGAAGCGCGGGTACACGGCGCTACGATCTTACCTGTCGACAGTGAACATAATGCTATCCATCAGTGCTTGCATGGCCGTGTTGTACGGGATGTCAAGCGACTTATTTTGACAGCTTCTGGCGGACCGTTTAGAGACTGGCCTGCAGATAAACTAAGGAGCGTTACACCCGACGAAGCGTTGGATCACCCGACTTGGAATATGGGGCCAAAAATCACTGTGGACTCGTCCACACTTATGAATAAGGGGCTGGAAGTCATTGAAGCACGATGGTTATTCGATTTTGGTCCTGACCGAATTGACGTCGTTGTGCATCCGCAGTCTGTTGTGCATTCATTTGTTGAGTTGTGCGATGGATCGATGATAGCCCAGTTAGG
This sequence comes from uncultured Vicinamibacteraceae bacterium, assembly GCA_964634175.1. Classification (GTDB taxonomy): domain Bacteria; phylum Acidobacteriota; class Vicinamibacteria; order Vicinamibacterales; family UBA8438; genus CAUZIB01. The sequence goes on along the minus strand of CAZWIL010000026.1, from coordinate 14,866 downwards.
CGTGGCCGACATGCGACTGCCAATTCAGTACGCGTTGTCGTACCCAGACCGGTGGGAGACTCAGTTGCCCTCGCTCGATCTGGCGGCGTATGGTCGTTTGGATTTTTCCCAGCCTGACGTCAGGCGATTTCCCTGTCTTGGCTTGGCGTATCGTGCCTTGCAGGGTGGGTCTGCATTCCCCGTCATTCTCAATGCTGCGAACGAGATTGCCGTTGAGGCATTCCTTGAGAAACGCCTTTCATTTCTTGGTATTTCTTCCTTAGTTGAGCAGGCTTTGGAGGGTGGAGAGAGAGAAGGTTGGTCTGACGTTGAGTCCCTCGCTGCCGTAATTGAGGTTGACGCTTGGGCTCGTCGGTTTTCACGTGGGCTCATTAGCAGGATAGAATCGAAAGAGCGGTGATTGGCCTTGAACTCATTGGTTTGTATTGGTTGGGCTCGGAGTATTGGGAGTATTGATTGACTACTATCCTCGCATTTGGATTCGTTATTGGGGTTTTGGTGTTTGTGCACGAACTCGGCCATTTCTTGGCGGCTCGCCGGGTTGGTGTGCGTGTGCTGACGTTTTCGGTAGGATTCGGACCCAAGGTGGCGAAGTTTCGGCGGGGCGATACGGAATATTGCATCAGTGCTATCCCTTTGGGGGGATTTGTAAAGATGGCGGGTGAAAATCCGGATGGCCACCATACCGGTGCGGATGACGAATTTATGTCCAAGTCGAAGTGGGAGCGGTTCCAGATATTAATTATGGGACCGGCAATGAATTTTCTGCTCGCGATTATTGTGATGACCTTCGTGCTGTATCAGGGGGCAGATAGGCCGGTGTTCGAAGAGAAACCGCCGGTTGTCGGAGTGATCACGGAAGGGTCAGTTGCCGAAAGCGCGGGCATTCAAGTTGGGGACAGAATTTTAAGTGTTGAAGGACAGGCGACCGATACTTGGAGGGAGCTTAGTTTGGCGCTTGGGATTCGGGTAGGGCAGGGTTTTTCTCTTGTCGCGGTTGATTCTGGGGGAGCGCGCCGGACCATCAACGTGAGTTCAGATTCGCAAAATGACGTAGCCTCAACTGGCCTTGGTATCCAACCAATTATCCAACCGCAGATTACTAGTGTTACCCCGGGTGAACCGGCTGACCTGGCGGGAATAGAGTCTCGTGACGTCATTGTTGCCTTGAATGGAGACCCCGTTACCAGTGCAGAATTAGTCGACCGAATTAACGCGAGCGCGGACCGGGCATTGGGTCTTACAATTCGGCGGCGTGACACGCTAAAAGAAATACAAGTAACACCTGCCCTCGTTGGAGATGTTGGCTTGATCGGTGTCGGGTTGAGTGCTTATGAGGTTACTACGATCGAACCAGGTTTTTTTGAGGCCTTCAACCTTAGTCTTGAGCAGAACTACGAATGGGCCGGCTTGATCTTTCAGACTGTGGGTGGCTTGTTGACCGGCGGGGTCTCGGTTAATCAGCTGGCTGGTCCCATTGGAATCGCCCAGGTTTCCGGTCAAGCCGCGGGACTGGGTTTAGTCGCACTTTTTAATCTGATGGCGCTGATCTCCGTGAACTTGGGAGTGCTCAACCTGTTACCGATACCAGTGCTCGATGGTGGCCATATTTTGATCTTAGCTCTCGAAGGCGCATCTGGTCGGGAATTTAGTATGCAACTCAAAGAGCGAATGATGATGGTCGGTTTCGCCCTATTAATGACGTTGATGGTTACTGTGATTTACAACGACCTGATGCGTATTGACTGGATAGAGAGAGTGGTACCGTGGAGGTAATGCGGTAGGTTTTAGGGGCCCTTCTAGCAACCAGTTTTTCTCCATCGTGATGTCGCGGGCCGAACGATCGTTCTGTTAGGGAGTGCTTCTCCGTATTAGGAGGAGTGCGGTGACTAACTACCAATACCTGTGAAGGCCGGCTACAAAATCGTCTCGTTGCAACGAGAGCTTGGTCCGCTGCTCTCACTTTCGCTGCCAGTCATCGCTGCGGAGGTCGGTTGGGTAACCATGCAGATTGTCGACATCGGCATGGTTGGTCAACTTGGCCCAGAGGCCATTGGCGCGGTTGGTGTCGGTAGCGCATTGTTTCTCGCGTTAGCGGTTGTTGGCATTGGCTTGTTACTCGGTCTTGACCCACTTATAGCTCAGGCTTTTGGTGCCCAGCGCTTTACAGAATGTCGAGTCTGGGCCCGACACGGGATTGTCCTCGCTGTTGCATTGACCTTTCCGCTGACCTTGGTAGCGTGGATCCTCCAGCGAGCAGTTTTTACTTGGGGCTTCGATGTGGGTGTGGTGGATCTCGTACGAGATTACCTGAAAGTTGTCACCTGGAGTCTCCTGCCTCTGCTTATTTTTACGGTGTTACGCCGATACCTACAGTCGGTGGGCATGGTGAAGCCCATCATGTTCACGTTACTAACCGCGAATATAGCGAACGCGATCGCGAATTGGTTATTCGTTTTTGGAAATTGGGGTTTTCCGGCACTTGGCGTTGAAGGCGCAGCGTGGGCGACGTGTGTGTCACGAAGTTATATGTGCGGTCTCTTGGCTTTTTCGGCGTGGCGCGCGCGCAATCGATTTTACGGCAATGGCTTGGCATCAGAACCATCCGACATCAGATTCGATTTCGGTCGTCTGCGCCGGCTCATTCAGCTTGGGTGGCCCGCCGCTGCTCAAATGACACTGGAGGTGGGTGTTTTTGCGGTAGTGACGGCCCTTGCAGGTCGACTTGAACCGCATTTGTTAGCGGCTCATCAGATTGTGCTCAATATAGTCTCACTGACATTCATGGTGACATATGGCGTCTCGGCCGCGGGCGCCGTCAGAGTTGGGCACGCCATCGGTCGGAAAGAGCCAGCGGCCGCTCGCTATTCTGGATGGCTTGCACTCGCTATCGGGGCTGGTTTTATGTGTGTAGCTGCTGTTGTGTTTCTAGCGATCCCAAGACCAATCTTGCGAAGTTTTACTACTGATGTGGGAGTAATGGAGACGGGTGTGATTCTACTAGCTGTTGCGGCAGTGTTTCAGTTGTTTGACGGTGTACAAGCTGTCGCGACGGGAGTATTGAGAGGACTGGGTGACACTTGGACCCCAATGCTGTGTAACTTGGCTGGGCACTGGATGATCGGATTGCCGGTCGGCTACGGCCTGTGTTTCTGGTTGGGATGGGGGGTAGTAGGACTGTGGGTGGGTTGGTCGGTGGGATTAATTCTTGTAGCGCTCCTGTTGGTACCCGTGTGGCATCGTCGTATCGAAGCGGTTCAACACAGCCCAGTCATGGCAGGTAATTTTCGTCCGTAATCACGCGCGGATATTCTGTTGTCAAAGAGCCTTACGAATGGCCACTGCGAGCCCGTTTTCATCGTTCCGGTCGGTCATCGGCCACCCAAATGTCTTCAGTGAATCGACGGCATTTCCCATTACGACAGGATGTCCCACAAGCGCCAGCATGTCTTGGTCATTTAGGTTGTCACCGACTGCCATGACGTCTTGAGAATCAACGCCAGATTGGTTGAGCCAAGTCGTTAGCATAGAGCCCTTTGAGCATCCCTTGTTTGTGATATCAAGCAATGAAAAGTCTCGAGCTTCGTACTCGGTGAGTGTCACGGCAATCCGTTTAGAAATATCGAGCCCGCGCACCACGTCCGCCAACTGCCGCATTTCTTCTACACCACCAGTGAACGCGAGTTGTACCGGACTCTCAGTTAGGCTGTTTTCAAGCGGTGAGAGTTCAGTCATGAATCTCTGATTTTTTTCGTAGTATCGGCGACGATTAGGATGTTGCCAGTCGATTCCTTCGAATAGGTATTGGGTCGGACCTTCACGGTCGAAAATAAGCGCGGCCCCGCTTCGGCATTCACGTATTTTCACGATTATTGCTCTTGTGACCGCCGGGTCGAGTAAATCGCGGTGCAGAGTCTCACCGTTTTGCTGCTTCATAAGTGCCCCGTTACTGACAATTAGCGGTAGCCGGTCAGATAACGCGGCCCCAATCGGCCGAGCATGGTGAAAGCTGCGACCTGTGACCAACATCACCTCAACGCCGGATTTGAGGGCCTCACGAATTGCATCACGGTTTGAGGATGGCAATTGGCCGCGACTGTTTAGAAGGGTTCCGTCAATGTCAATTGCGATCAATCGGATGGGCATAGGCTACGAACCGCTGATTTCAACAATATATGGGCACGGGAGAACTAAAGGTTGTGTTCGGCCACTCGTCGGAAGTCACAAGTCGGATTTTTTTGAATAGTTGGCTTCGATGTATTGGTCGACGAGCTCTCGAAATTGTCCAGCCAATTGATCGTAATTACCTCGTAGGCTTGTGGCGTGACGGCCATCAATATACACCGGGCAGTTCGGCTCTTCACCTGTTCCGGGAAGGCTAATGCCGATGTTCGCTGCCTTTGACTCACCGGGGCCGTTAACTACACATCCCATGACTGCCACTGTCATGTCTTCCACCCCGTCGTAGCGTACTTTCCAGTCGGGCATTTGTTCTCGTACGTATCCCTCGATCCGCTCAGCGAGTTTCTGAAACGTCGAACTTGTCGTTCTTCCGCATCCTGGACAGGCTGTTACGCTAGGTGCGAACGAACGAAGATTCATTGCCTGAAGAAGTTCACATGCCGCATAGACTTCGTCACGGCGATCTCCGCCCGGCCGTGGCGTGAGCGAAACCCGGATCGTGTCACCGATACCTTCGTTTAGCAGGATACCCATTGCTGAGGATGACCAAACTAGTCCTTTGATTCCCATTCCAGCCTCGGTCAGGCCGAGGTGAAGCGGTTGTTCAGTCTGGCAGGCTAACTCTCTGTACACCCAAAGCAGGTCATTCGGCCGTGACACTTTGCACGAGATAATGATCTGGTGTTTAGTGAGACCAGCGTCAAGGGCCATAGCGGTCGATTCCAGAGCAGAGATCACCATGCAGTCATTGATGATGTCGTTTGAGGATCGCTTGCCTTGACTGTCCGTGTTTTCTTGCATTTTCGCCATAACCAGTTCTTGGTTCAGCGATCCGCCGTTAACCCCTATTCGGATTGGTTTTCCCTGGTCCTTGGCAACTGTGCAAATCGTGACGAACTGTGCGTCCCGTCTTCGCCCCGTTCCAACGTTGCCGGGATTGACCCGGTACTTGTCGAGTGCGGCTGCGCATTCAGGAAACTGGGTTAGGAGCAAATGACCGTTGTAATGGAAATCTCCAATCAACGGTGCAGTGCAACCGGCGTCAAGAAGTCGCTGCTTGATCTCCGGGACGGCTTTCGCCGCTTCTGGGCTATTTACGGTTACTCGGACCAGTTCGGACCCGGCATTGACGAGCTCGATGCATTGTGTCGCAGTGTCGTTGGCATTGGCCGTATCGGTCAGTGTCATTGACTGGACGGCGATCGGAGCCCCATTGCCGATTAGAACATTGCCGACACGGACTTCCACGCTGTGGTAAGGCGAACGGGTCATTAATTACAAGGAAAGATATATAGTGCGATCATACCATCCACCTTCCGTAGTGTATCCGATGGCAGCCGTGATTCCTCTTATCTGCGATTATCGGTTCATGTGCACTGCTTGCATGGCCTTGCCGGCAGCTCGTATGGTGCGGTCAATGTCTTTCTCCGTATGTGCCGCAGATAAAAACCATCCCTCAAATTGTGATGGGGGTGGGTAGATCCCTTCCGCTAACATGGCCCGGAAGAATGTTGCATACGAGTCCGTGTCAGAAGCTGTCGCTGACACGTAGTCAGTTACCGGTTCTGTGGTAAAAAACGGCGTGAGAACCGACCCGATGCAATTGACTTGAAGTGGCACTCCGGCGGCCCGAGCTGCATCGCTCAGTCCACTCGCAAGCTTGACGCCGAGTTTTTCCAGACGTCTGTAGAGGCCTACAGAGAGATTCTTGAGCGCCCACATACCAGCGGCCATAGCAAGTGGGTTTCCGGACAAAGTGCCGGCTTGATAGACCGGGCCTGACGGCGAGACTTGATCCATTAGTTCCGCGTGTCCTCCGTATGCCCCGACCGGCAGGCCACCGCCGATAATTTTGCCGAGACAGGTCAGATCCGGATCCACGCCGTAGTGTTCTTGGGCGCCTCCTTTGCCAACTCGAAAGCCCGAAATGACCTCATCAAAAATCAACAGGCTACCGTAACGGTGAGCGAGTGTCCGAAGTCCTTCAAGGAATCCAGGCGCTGGCGGAATGACACCCATGTTGCCAGCGATCGGTTCGACAATAATGGCAGCGATTGTGCGTCCGTGCTTAGTGAATTTGTCTTTGACCGAGGCTAAGTTGTTGTACGAGGCGATCAAGGTTTCGGCGGCCGTGGCACTTGACACGCCAGGGCTTGTCGGCACGCCAAGCGTTGTTGCTCCGGAGCCAGCTTGTACTAAAAATGAATCGGCGTGACCGTGATAGCATCCCGCAAATTTAATGACTTGGTTTCGCCCAGTTACGGCACGTGCCACCCGTAGTGCGCTCATAGTGGCTTCAGTTCCGGAGTTAACGAATCGCACTCGATCGATAGATGGCACTAAGCGACAGACCAGTGCCGCCAATTCCACTTCGTTGGCGGTCGGAGCTCCAAAGCTTGTGCCGTTTTTCGCGGTGGCTTGGATTGACTGCGTTAGTTCTTTGGGTGCATGACCATGGATCATGGGTCCCCATGACATGACGTAATCGATGTAGACGCGGCCATCAACGTCTTCTATGTGTGCGCCACGTGCACGATGGATGAAGGGCGGAATCCCACCAACTGCTCCAAAGGCTCTGACCGGACTACTCACACCACCGGGGAGCAGGCGTTGTGCGCGCTTAAAAAGTCGTTTTGAGCGATTTGCCATGAAGGGACGAACGATATCACGTCTCAGCAGATATGCCGCCTCTTGCGAAGCGGATGATTGACAGAAACAAGAACAGATTCATCCGTCAAGTTGATTCTTTTGGGGTCGTGGTGAAAAATTAAGAGATGGTAGCGCGAATTAAATTGTTACAGATGACTGTAGTCCTGATTTTGGTTGCAACTTTGCTGGCCATTGTTCCATTACGTGAGGATCCTCGTGCGTCAGTACAAGAGTTGCTGCTGACCGATGGTGTTTATACGGAGCAACAGGCCAGTCGAGGTGCTCGTGTATATCAAACAACCTGCGAGAGTTGTCACATGCCGGATCTCGAGGGTTCCGAGGAAGGTCCGACTTTACTTGGTGAAGAATTTTTAGAAGGCTGGGACGGTGAAATTTTAGCTGAGCTGATGATCCTCACGGTAGACACTATGCCTGAGGAGGACCCAGGCGGTCTCAGTGAGCAGGAATATATTGATGTGCTTTCTTATCTTTTCAGGGAAAATGGTTACCCGCCTGGCGATGAACTCACTGCAGATGCGCTTGAGGAAATTGTTATCGACTTCGAAGGCTAACAGTGTTCAGTTGAATTCGGGTTAGTATTTTTTGAACCTAGAGGCGTTGTGCGGCTTCACGCGCGTAATAGGTGATAATGATGTCAGCCCCAGCCCGCTTGATTGCGGTCAAGCATTCCATCATTGCTCGTTCTTCATCGACCCACCCCTGAAGGGCTGCAGCTTTTAACATCGAATACTCACCGCTGACGTGGTAGGCGGCGGTCGGACAAGCGAATTCATCCTTTACCTTTGAAATGACATCCAAATAGTGAAGGGCTGGTTTCACCATTACAATATCAGCACCTTCTTCAAGGTCGAGCGCGACTTCTCGCAGTGCCTCGTTTACATTGGCAGGATCCATTTGATGTGTGCGTCGGTCTCCGAATGACGGCGTTGAATCAGCAGCATCACGGAAGGGACCGTAGTAGGCTGAGCAGTACTTCGCAGCGTAAGAAAGAATGATTGTTTGGTCGTAGCCTGCAATGTCAAGTTCACGCCGAATAACCCCGACACGTCCATCCATCATGTCTGACGGCGCAACTATGTCAGCCCCTGCGGTAGCATGCGAAACGGCCGTGCGTGCTAGTAGTTCTACTGTAGGGTCGTTCACTATTTGGTCACCTTCAACGATGCCACAGTGTCCATGGGATGTGTATTCACATAGGCACACGTCGGTGATGACCAATAGGTTTTCCGTTTGAGATTTGATCGCGCGCACTGCTGATTGAACTGGTGCGTCCGGATCCCACGCCGCCGAACCATTGTCATCTTTGCTATCAGGCAAACCGAAAAGTAAGACGGCGCGAAGGCCGTCTTGTTCCGCGGCTTTCGCTTCCATGAGAGCTTGATCGACCGACAGCTGAAATACGCCCGGCATTGATGGAACTTCTTTACGGATTTCCGACCCGGCGCAAACAAATAGCGGGTAAACCAGCGTGGTCTTGGTCAGATTAGTCTCCCGCACCAGATCACGGATACCAGGCGATTGCCGTAACCGACGAAGGCGTTGAGCGAGAGTGAGGTCTATCATGATTGTCCTATCGTTGATTGTGTCTCGGCATAGTGCGCCACGATGGCGTCGATGAGTGCCGGCACAGTATATGTACTCGGCATGATTGTTGTTTGGATGTTTAAACGGGTTGCCGCTTCCGCAGTAATTGGTCCGATCGCAGCTACGACCGTAGTGTTTAGCAAGTCCGCCGCAGGGTCTGGACCAAGGACCTTGACGAAATTACGAACAGTCGAAGCGCTGGTAAACGTTACCACGTCAATTTCTTGCTCGAGAAGCATTTTGTAGACGTCGGGGCCCTTGTCTTTTTCCCCTCCGGCAAGCACAGTTCGGTAGGCGGACACATCAACGACTTCTGCCCCGGCTCGTCTTAACTCATCGGGGAGTAATTCGCGGGCTAGGTCGGCACGAGGAAGTAGGATACGCCTATCCGCTAGGGTGTCTGCACTACGAAGAGCCTCTGCAACAGCTTCTCCTCTATGTTCAGACGGAATCAAGTCCACTTTTAAGCCATACTCAGCGAGACGTGCTGCTGTGGCCAGTCCAATTGCGCAGATACGGACACCTCGTAACTCACGTATATCCTTTGCACCGTGGATGAGCCGCTGTAAG
>CAZWIL010000026.1:0-5760 GCA_964634175.1 uncultured Vicinamibacteraceae bacterium | reverse complement strand
ACGGACACCTCGTAACTCACGTATATCCTTTGCACCGTGGATGAGCCGCTGTAAGAATGAATCTACGCCGTTGACAGAGGTGAAAACTACCCAGTCGAAAGTGCCGGCTAGTTCGCAGGCTTCGTCCAGAGGTCCATAGTCGTTGGGGGGCTCGATTTTAATCATCGGAGCCTCTATGGGTTCTGCTCCTAGGCTCGAGAGCCGCGCGACCAGATCTGCAGCCTGTGCCTTCGGTCTGGTGACTAGAATTCTCTTGCCAAAAAGTGGTCTTGAGTCAAACCAACTGAGTCGCTTTGCGAATTTAACTACTGAGCCGACTACTAAGACAGCTGGTCCTTCCCTACCCGTTTCACGGGCGGCTTTTTGAATCTCAAGGAGTGAACCTGAGATTGTGGCTTGCCGCGGGAGCGTGCCTTGTTTGATTAACGCGGCCGGTTCTTCCGGCGACCGGCCGTGTTTGAGCAGTTCATCAATAATCATTTCAATCCGAGCGCCATCCGCATAGCTGACTAGGGTGACGGCAAGCGAGGCGATCTTGTCCCAGTCTACTTTCGGGGGAGAGGCGGTTTCGCTTCCATGACCACGCAGAAAGAGAATCGCATCTCCGGTGTCAGGATGAGTGAGAGGAAAGCCTGCGTAACACGGTGCTCCAACGGATACTGGGATACTGGGGATTACTTCAAACGGAACACCCTGTTCTTCGAGGAAGAGAGCTTCCTGCCCTCCGCTACCAAAAATAAACGGGTCACCCGACGTCAGCCGCGCGACAGTCTTGCCTTCACGGGCTTTCTCGACTAGCAATAAATTAATTGCGTCCTGCTTGAGCGTTCCAGAGACGGTTGAACTCACATCAATCTGTTCGGCTGCCGGGTGTGTTGATCGTAACAGCCGCCGGTCTACCAACGAGTCATAGACTATGACGTCTGCGGTCTTGAGGTGTCGAAGCGCGCGAACGCTAATGAGATCAGGATCTCCTGGGCCGATACCGATCAAGTAGACGTTAGCTAATTTCATTAAGAGTGATCCGAGATGATCTTGTCTGCACCCGCCTTGATAAGAACGTTGCCTACGTCCCGCCCCAGTTTGACTGCATCGTTCGCGGGCGCACGCTGCTGCTCCCGTAGCGCGTTGGCCCCATCAGTTGATGCCACGATTGCTCGTAGTGTTAGGTCGCCGCCCTCTTGGGTTGCGATACCACCAATGGGGACATGACAGTCGCCGCCCAACGTATTCAATAACGACCGCTCAGCCTTGAGAGCTGCCATGGTCGTTTGATCGTTAATCAATGACAGTGCCGTAGCTATCTGTTGATCGCATGTTCGGGTTTCGATTGCGACGATGCCTTGCCCAGGTGCAGGTACGCACTTCTCCGTAGACAAGTGTGCTGAGATTCGATGCGCAAGTCCTAGACGCCGCAGCCCTGCTGCAGCCAATACGATTAGGTCGTAATCTCCGGCATCCAATTTACGGAGTCGGGTGTCGATATTGCCACGGATCTCCTTAAACCTAGCTGCTGGAAACTGAGTCGTAAGCAGCGCAATTCGGCGTACACTTCCTGTCCCGACTCGTAGGTTATCCCCTAGTGATGTGAAAATGTCTTCGGCATCGCCAGCAACGAAGTTGGATTGGTGTGCAGGAAGAGCCAAGATGTCACGAGGATCTTCTCGTGGAAGTACCGCGTTAATACAGAGGCCGTCTGGTAGCTCAGACGGAAGGTCTTTAGCGCTATGCACTGCAAGGTCAATTTTTTCATCAAGCAATGCTTGCTCGATTTCTTTAACAAAGGTAACTTTGCCGCCCGCTTCCGACAGTGCGGTCTCTGACAGGCGGTCGCCCGTCGTTTTTATTGTGACGAGTTTGCATGAGAATTCTTTGCTCCGTTCAATTGCGGTAGCCACGGCACGAGCTTGCCAGAGGGCAAGAGGGCTACCACGGGTACCGATCCGAAATGGCTTCAACGAGTCCTCGGCGGCGCGACTAATGGTCGGGTTGGCGGAAAGACTTCGTCCGTTTCGGTCTCGTCTGGCTCTTTGCTCAAATTAAAAAGATGGTTGACGGCTTCGGTATAGGCTGCGATCATTTCTTGGTCGGTGACGGATTTCAATTGTTCGGTAGGTTGCAGAAGTAACTTTTCCACGATTCGGTGTGTGACCTCTTCAATGATTTCTTCGACTCGTTCCTGCGAAGTTGAAGAGGTTGAGGCCAGCTTTGATTTAACTCGGTTGATCTCTGATTGCCTGATCGATTCAAAACGGTGACGCAGTGCTACCACTGTGGGAATTGCTGCTCGGGAGCGAACCCAAGCTACGAACCGCTCAACTTCTTCTTCAACCAGTCTTTCCCCATGATCTACTTGGGATTGGCGTTTCGTCAGGTTTTCGCGCACGATCGTCCTGAGGTCATCAATGTTGTAAAGAAATACTTGCTCAAGATCTCCTGCGGATGGGTCTACGTCACGCGGGAGTCCAATATCCATAATGAACAACGGGCGGTCACGGCGAGACTTCATGGCCGTGGTGATCTGTTGCTGTGTCACGATTGGCTTTGCGGAGCCGGTGGCGGTTACTACGATATCCGCCTCGCCCAACTCAGTTTCCAGTCTTTCCCAAGGTACCGAGTCGCCAGCTACTTTTGCCGCTAAGACTGCGGCCCGAGCTGGGGTGCGACTCGCCACTAATATTTGCTGAACGTCTTGTGACCGCAAATGGGTCGCGGTCAATTCAGCCATTTCTCCAGCGCCAACCAAAAGGGCTCGAAGTCCCTTAAGGCTTCCAAAGATCTTTTTCGCCAATGAAATAGCCGCGTAACTTACCGATACGGCTCCTTCACCGATCCCGGTTTCTGATCTGACCCGCTTTCCAACGGCGAAGGACCAATCAAATAGTCGGTTGAGCAGTGCCCCGGTGTAGCCTCGCTGGGATGCTGTTGTGTAAGCATCTTTGACTTGTCCAAGTATTTGAGGTTCGCCGACGACCAAAGAATCAAGTCCTGCCGCTGTCCGGAACAGGTGCCGCACGGCATCGTCATCGTGCCGTGTATAAAGGTGAGGGGTAAGTTCTGACTCAGGTACGTCGTGATACGAACACATGAAAGAGATGAGGGTTTTTCGACCCTGCAATAGGTCCTCGCAGGAGGCATATATTTCAGAGCGATTGCAGGTTGAGAGAACTACGACTTCGGTGATGCCGACAAGTTCTCCCAGAACAGAAAGTCCTTCTGGTACACCGCGCCGCGAAAAGTCAATTCGCTCGCGGAGGTCAACTGGCGCGCTGTGATGGCTGGCACCGACGAGTATTAGATTCATGACGTCAACGTTGTCCGAGTGTTATTTCGCCGTTACTTGCTGATTAATAGAAGTTGTGGCTCTGTGTGACGAAGTAGCCCACCGGCACGAAGTTGAGTAGTAAAACGGCGAATCCGAACGCTGAGAGAAGCGCTGCTCGTCTCCCGCTCCAACCTATGGACCGCCGCGCATAAAGCGCGAATGAGTAAACGACCCAGCAGAGCAACACAATGAAGATTTTTGGATCAAGTAACGACATGGCCTGAACACGGGGGTCCAGTGTGTTCGGCTGGAGCTGCAGTAACCAGACGGCGCCGACAACGAGTCCAAGCGTCAGGAAAACCCAACCAACTGCGACGGCTCGACTGTTCATAAGATCGAGAACTTTTAGCGATGGTAGGCGGGCATAGAAAAATCCAAGATGCTTCGCCTTTAATTCCTTAAAAAGGAGTACGTAGGTGATTCCTACAACACATGCTAAAGCGAAGCTGGCATAGGCGAATAGGAGCGCCAACACATGAACTGCGAACCACGGGCTGTCGAGAACTGGTGGTCGTTGTGCCACAGAATTCGTCACGGCAGGAATGATTTGTAGTAAAGCCATTAATGGAACTACGAATATTCCCATTGCTCGTTCATCGGTCATCATCTCTGTGTAGAGATAGGCCAGTGCTAACAGACAGACAAATGCTGACACGGCACCGGTTGTACCAACGAACGGGAAGTGACCGACTTGCATGGTTTGCATTCCAATAACGAAGGTGTGCGCCAAAACGCCCACCACAAGAGTCACTGTGGCAATTCGGCCAGCCGGTTCGCTTCGTCTGGCGAAGTGCACCGCGTAAGCTACGCTGCTTATGAGATAGAAGACGAGAGGTAAACTATTCATTGTTTATTAAATCCCAGAAGGTCCGAAATAGCCCTGCTTTGTACGAGCGATTGTATTTTCACGTTTCAGCTGAACTACGACACGGCGCCACTGACCATTGCGAAGAGGATTCGCGGAGACATATCCTAGAGAGTATTGGCTCGAAAGCTCGTCAGAAATTTGCTGGTAGATACCAGCGAGGTCCTCAACTTTGTCCGGGAAAAAAGCACGTCCGCCGGTTTCTTGGGCTAATTCTCGAAGGACGAAATCAGCTTCCCTGAACCCCGAGCCTTCCTCGTCGTCCTTCAGCCCAATTGAGTAGATAGCTGTTTCTGAACGGTGGGCAAGGTCAAGTACTTCTTCAAAGCTCACGAGGCTAGATGTGTCTTCACCGTCAGATAAGACGATAATCGCTTCACGTCGCACATCTTCGACTCTGAGAGGAGCCTTCTTGAGCTCCCGGAGAGAAATATAGAGAGCGTTGTAGAGCGAAGTTGACCCACCGGCCGATGTTAGTCGAATTGCTTCTTCAAGGGCGTCGACGCTGTTGGTGAAGGACTGCAGGATTTCAACGCGGCTGTCAAAATCGATGATTTCCGCTAAGTCTTCGGGGCGCAGTCGGCGGGAGAATCCGATTGCCGCTTCTTGAGCTGTCGTCATTCGCTCGTCCATGCTTGCACTGGTGTCCATCAGCAGTGCCAAAGCAATTGGAAGTTGTCGACGCGCGAAGTAAGTAGTCTCTTGCAGAACCCCGTCCTCATAGAGCAGAAAGTCGTCTTGGGTCAGGTCTGTCACAAATCGTTCTTGACCATCGGTAACGGTGACATTGAGGGAGACGACGTCGACACCGGCGCGGAAAGATGGTGGTTGAGGTGGCTGCTGCTCAGGTGTGTCGCCAGTTTGTCGTTGGCCAGTTACGGCAACCGACAGTCCGCTGACTAGCATGACGATCGCTGTGGTGCCGATTCTTTGATTCATCGTTCCACTTCGAGGACGACCATGGCGCGCACGTCGAGACCATCCCGGTTTACAGTGACCTCGAACTCTTCTGGTGGGATGAGCATGCCAGGTCTGGAATAGACCAACATATATTGATTTTTCATTTGCGACGCCAAGTCATTCATGGCTCGTTCAACAGATGAGAACGTTTGCAGGTCGCGACGGCGCCCTCCCGTTTCGTGCGAAGCTTGGTCCAAGAATCTATTACGCTGCTCGTTGTTGGTCGGGAAAGAGTCGCGAATAAAAGTGTTGCCAAGAACACCGCCTGGGCTATTACGCTGACCGAATCCGCTTCTCCCATTTGTTGAACGTGTGAGGACGAGAGAATGCGTTGTGACCCCACCGTTCTTAAGGTGGACCAAAGCGCCTCGGTCGTCGTTGCTGCTGTGGTCTAAACCAAGTGTCGTCAGGATGACGATGACCGGTCTCGGCGTCGATCGGCGCTCGAATCCTTGCACGGTCTCTGTTACGGCATCGAGCAAGTAGCTGGCTGTGTCGGAATAAGAGAATATCTTGTCAACCCCGTCACTTAGCGCCGAATGGTCACTGGTAGCCTCGGTCAAAATACGAGGTGTGCCTCCAAAACTAATGATTGAAACTTCGTTTCCTT
>CAZWIL010000025.1:0-18871 GCA_964634175.1 uncultured Vicinamibacteraceae bacterium | reverse complement strand
GTTCTTCGACTAACACCCACAAGTTCACAGGCCTTCATTATCGAGATGGTCTTTCTATCAACAATCATGACTTCCTTCATCTTTCCTTAGAGTGTTTCGCGAACCGAACGACGGACCGTTTCAAATCAGTCCACCGCAGTATCTCCCTACAAAGAAGAGTATCGGCCGACGCTGAAGTAACCTGTAGATTAAGTCTCCTTGACCTTACCTTCGCGCACCGTCAAAATAATGGCGATCGCGTAAATGCCTGACAAAGAACAACATCTACTCCTTATCGAAGACGAGGTTGCTCTCCGCGAAGCGACTGCAGAGCGGCTTGAGGAACACGGCTATCACGTAGTTCAGGTGGGGTCTGGTGAAGATGCCTTGCAAAAAGTATCTGACTTTGCCTTCGATGCACTGATTACCGACCTCCGTCTCCCTGGCATCGATGGCACCCAAGTCATAGAAGGCGCATGCGCTCTATACCCAGATATGGTTGGGATCGTCGTTACGGGCTTTGGAAGCGTGCGGGATGCGGTCGAAGCGATCAAACGTGGCGCAACTGACTTCATCGCAAAACCGTTCCAGTTTGATCACCTATTGCACGTCCTCACGATGGCTCTCGAACAACGTCGGCTTAAATCCGAGAACGCTTATCTGCGTTCCCAACTAGAAGAGAATTACCAATTCGAAGGAATTATTGGTCGAAGCAAATCGATGCAGCAATTGTTCCAAATGCTTGAGACTATTTCCGGAACCACCAGCACCGTGCTTGTCACTGGAGAAACCGGAACGGGTAAGGAATTAGTAGCCCGTGCCATACACCATAACAGTCCGCGGCGAAGCCGCCGGTTTGTTGCCTTCAACTGCGGCGCAATTCCCGAAACATTATTGGAAGCTGAGCTCTTCGGCCACGTTCGGGGAGCGTTCACGGGCGCGGTCACAACCCGCCAAGGACGTTTAGAACAAGCCCACCGAGGTACTTTGTTTCTTGATGAGATCGGCACCATGAGTGCGAGTCTTCAAGCAAAACTCCTGAGGGCACTCCAAGAACGCGAGATCGAACGTCTCGGCGACAATCAACCGATTCGAGTCGACGTGCGAGTAATCGCAGCCACCAATTCAAATCTCGAAGAAATGGTTGGCAGTGGTAGTTTTCGTAAAGATCTTTACTACCGCCTCAACGTTATTCCAATTCACCTCCCGCCTCTCTCCGACCGCCGCGAGGACATACCACTGCTGGCCCAGAGTTTCTTGCGGAAAGTGAGCCTACGAGAGAACACTCCACGGCCAGAGGTGACTTTTTCGCAAGAAGCAATGCGTAGGCTAATGGCCTATAGCTGGCCGGGAAACATTCGGGAACTTGAAAATGTCATCGAACGGGCGCTCGCGCTGACTCCAGGCCAAAATCAGATTGACTCGCAAGATTTGCCGAGTGAGCTGCAAACGAATGAGTCTTCAACTTCTGCCGCGGAAGTTACACTCCCTGAAAATGGCCTAGACCTGCGCCAGTATGTTCACGAGATTGAACGCAAGTTGATCGACTCCGCCCTTGACCGCACGGCCGGCAATAAACGTAAGGCTGCCGAACTTCTGAACATTAACCGAACAACTTTAGTCGAGAAAGCCAAGCGCTTGGAGCGCTGAACAAAAAGCCTGCCCAGGGCAACCTTAGTCCAGTAAATCCAAACGATAGTCAACTATTCGATCTCCGTCGAAAAGCCAGTCCCCTGAGAAACGTTTTGAATCGACGACCAATGGAAGCCAATGTTTATCATCTTCCCACATCTCATCAAAAGGTATTTCATTCAAGTCAAACCAAAGCGGAACTGCCTCATCCGTCTCAATGGGAACACCGGTCATTTTGTGAGTGCGATAAACATGTGCATGGATTGAGTGCTCATCTGTGAATTGAAATCGATGTTCGCCTGCCTGAACAATTTCACTGACCTCAACGCCGAGTTCTTCTCGAACTTCGCGCACCGCACACGCTGCAAACGATTCGCCGGGTTCCAGTCGTCCTCCCGGTCCGCTAATTTTACCAGCACCTAAGCCACGCTTTTTTCGAATCAGCAAAATTTGGCCGTTTCGAATAACAAACACCAGAGTGGCGCAATCAACCGGCGCCCAGGTCGTCCAGTCAACGTCACTAATTCGTTGACCACTCATAGTCTGGTGGCGCCTTTGTTTCGAGAGGCGGCGTCTCAAAGAAGAATCGGTTTACAACCTCTCGAAGTTCATTGACCGACTCGGCGCTGTTAATCTCAACTCTCAGTTGCGACCCACCATGGATTCCTTTGGTAAACCACGAACCAAGCGCCCTTAGTTTGTTCACGACAAACCTTTGACGGCTGCGCTGGGATCGAGAGGCCTGGGAAATCTTGCGAGGCGCCTTCTGCATCGTGGGCACCGTATGGCGAAATCCGGGAATTTCGCCATTGTCTTCGCTCAGTAGTAGTTCGATATAGTCAAGCAAAAACCGTCCGCGATCAGCCGCGTTTGTCTCAATCCGCGGCTCACCTCGAAGAATCGCTAGGGCCTGTCGAAAGATCCACGGGTTCCTGAGCGCGCCCCGGCCAACCAACACTCCCGCGACCTTAGTCGTAAGGATGCGGCTCACGACTTGCTCAGGTGTAACGCAATCACCACTGCCAAAAACTGGAATTTCCACTCCGTCAGCCACCTGGTCTATGAGCTCCCAGTCTGACTGTCCCCGATATGACTGCGCAGCTGTGCGACCATGCACAGCCACGGCAGCTGCTCCCGCGTCTTGCATCATTTCTGCAACTAAGGGCGCATTAATCGCGGATTCATCCCAGCCAGCCCGCATCTTAACTGTAACCGGCACAGAGACGGATTTCGTCATAGCCCTCACCACCCGGGCGGCATGTTCCGGTTCTCGCATTAAACTACACCCCGCATTGTGCTTAGCGATCTTCCGTACCGGACAACCCATGTTCACGTCAATGATATCGGCGCCCATGCTCTCCACTACCTGTGCGGCACGAGCCATGGTCTCAGGATCGCCGCCAAAAATTTGAATAGAGACAGGACGCTCTTCTTCGGTGTACTCCGCGTACTCCAGTGTTCGGTCGATACCTCGAACAAGGCCTTCTGAGCTCACCATCTCACTAACGACTAAGCCACAGCCACCATGACCCTTAACCAACCGACGGAATGCTGTGTCGGTCATGCCGGCCATTGGCGCCAAAGCGAATGGTTGGTCGAGCTCGACTGCTCCAATCTTCATCACAAACCCTTAATCTTGTACCTTGCTAGTATTCTCTGACATCTGCGGCATCGACCTCAACGCTTACACCCTGACCGATCAAGTCAACAGACAACACCAACCGGGCATGCGACCCTTTTCGCACAAGCTTCCCAACCACGCCCTGGAGTGGGCCATGCACAACCTCCACCATCATCCCCTCTCGAATCAACGGGCATGGATCGTACTGTAGGTCACTTTCGACCAGTGTCCTGACCCCTTCGATCTCAATATCACTGATGGGTGCCGGAACTCCCTCAAATGAAACGATATTTGCAACGCCTTTACACTTGAGTACTTTTACCCGCAAATTCAGGTTGAAATGAGCGAAACAGTATCCAGGAAACAACGGCCAGTTGATCTTTTTTTTGCGGTCCTTCCAACGGCTCCATTTTGTGACGGTCGGTAGGAACGCTTCGATCTCGTGAGTTTCGAGTTGAGTGTGAACAACCGCTTCGTGCCTTGAACTCGTGCGGACCGCATACCAGTGGGCCACATTCTGGAGTTCAATCGGATATTGATCTGAAGTGCTCATACCGAACTCGCTCCCTAACGCTCCAGACGCTGGTCAACGCTCTAATGATTCATCCTTGAACCGTCTAGTTCTGCTGCGGACCTCCAGGCGGGGAATTGACATTTTCTGCTCGGTACACTTCGTACAACAGACGAAGTTCCTCGTTCTTCCATTCAATGATGGCTTCTTCTCTAAGAGAATCAAGGTATTGAGCGTACTCTTCAAGTCGGCGATCGTTAAACACGTTGCTCGAAATTTGCTCTCGCACTTCATCAAACGGCTGCGCTACATCGTCCGTACGGGCCTCAAGCATAAGCACCTGATACCCTTGGGGTGTCCTTACCGGGTCCGCAACCTCTCCGACGGACAGAGACGCGATCAGTTCTTGAATGGTCTCGCTGTAATCAACCAACAATAGCGGCCCAATCAAGCCACCGTTCGATCTGGATGGAGACTCGGACACCTCTTCAGCAACAGTGGAAAAGTCTTCTCCGTCACGAAGACGGGCTGCCACAGTCTGAGCTACCACCCGTCCCTCCTCTTCGGTTCCGGCATTTACTCCAGCCACATCCTCTGGCACGGCAATGAGAATCTCTCGCAGCGTCGCGGTTGCAGGTTCGGTGAATTCTTCTATATGCGTGTCGTAATAATCGCGTGCTTCGACATCAGTAATGGAAACGCGACTAAGAATCTCAACCTGTTGAATCTGTCCTACGAGCATCTGGCGTTCCATCACGCGTCGCAGGTCGGCCATAGTAAGGCCCTCTGACTCCTCTAGTGCCTCCTCTAACTGTTCGTCGCTTTCGAACTGATTTTCCGTCTTTAAATTGTTAAGAATCTCGTTGAACTGTTCGTCAGACAGTTGGTATCCAAGGTCACGTCCTCGCTGAACCAACAACAGCTCATCCACGGCATTAGCAATGACAGACGGGGTAATCTCGCGGACTAAGTTCGCCAACTCCACATTGTTGCGAGGGGGCACCCCACGGCTTCTGATTTCGTTAATCTGGCGAGTTTCCAGGTCAGTTTGTGAAATGATCTGGCCATTCACTTTAACGAGAACTCGTTCGATGATCGTCAGGTCAGTTTCTGGAGACGGGCCTGTTTGAGCGTGCAAAACAGCCAAGCCTCCAAGAAACCACACAGCAGTGCCCCCGGTGAGCAACAACCATTGTCGTAAATTCATATATCTACCTACATTTTAGTGATTCACACACCACCACTCAACTCGCCTAACAATTCTCCAATCTGGCTAAGCACCTTGTCGTCACGGTTGAGATGACCGGCATTGGACAATTTTTCCTTTGAAAACCCTTTGCTTACCGCACCAGAAGTGGCCCGACCCGTCCACCAAGACGTAGATTCACTGGCCAGTTGGCTTGCTCGTTTCCTCCCTGAAGAAGCCCCGGCCTCCAAATTGATGGTGGCCACAGCCGGCGGTGTTAAGGTTACGTCGTTCCGAGCTTCGACTAACTCTACCAGCCTAGCAGGATTGACAGGCGTATCACTCCTGAACTTGATAACCAACAAATGCTTTTCTCTCTCGATGGACTCGATACCCAATCGGTCTGCCATCAGCCTGATGCGACCAAACTCGACAAGTCTGAGCACTTTCTTGGGCACTGGACCATATCTGTCAGCCAGTTCATCGAGTAACTCCGTTAATTCGTGATCATCCCGCGCCAAAGCGACCCGCCGATAGAGCGCCAGCCGTTGATTCGATCCAGAAACGTACTCTCCATCTATCCGCAACTCGATTCCAAGCGCAACGGCTGCCCGACGTTCCTCTCCGATTGTTTCACCCTTCAGCTCAAGGACCGTACGCTCTAGCAACTTCACATACATGTCAAATCCAACTGCATCAATTTGTCCACTCTGTTCTGCTCCCAATAAATTCCCGGCTCCACGAATTTCAAGGTCAAGCGCGGCCACCCGAAACCCGCTTCCCAAATCACTAAACTCTTTGATGGCGGCAAGGCGCTGCTGGGCCACTTGCGAAAGGCTGTCTTCTGGCGGAATTAAGAGGTAGGCGTAAGCGTGGCGGCTTGACCGCCCAACTCGACCACGAAGTTGGTAGAGCTGCGCCAATCCATAGCGTTCCGCGTGATTGATGATGATTGTGTTCACATTGGGAATGTCGAGACCATTCTCAATAATCGTCGTCGACAACAGGACGTCATATTTTTGATCCACAAACCCTATCATCGCTCGTTCCAAATCGGACTCGCTCGACTGACCATGAGCCACTATCAAGCGAGCCTCAGGAACAAGACGTGCGATTAGATTCGCGATGCCGTAGATGGACTGAATGCGGTTATGTACAAAATACACCTGCCCTTTGCGTTGAAGCTCGTTTCTGATTGCACCCGCTATGACGCTCGCATCGAACTTGACTACATTCGTTTGGATAGACAGGCGGTCTTTTGGTGGGGTTTCAATCACGGACATATCGCGGATTCCCATCAAAGACATATTGAGCGTCCGGGGTATCGGTGTCGCAGTTAAAGTCAGCACGTCGACCTCTTTCCTTAACTGTTTTATCCGTTCTTTGTGCGCGACACCAAACCTCTGCTCTTCGTCTACGATCAACAACCCAAGGTCATGAAACTGGACATCTTTAGACAACAGGCGATGGGTTCCGACAATGACGTCAACTTTTCCTGACAAAAGATCAGCCAGTACAGCCTTCTGATCGGTTCGTTTGCGAAAACGGCTTATTAGGTCAACACAAACCGGGAACGCTGCAAAACGTTCCTTAATTGTCTTCAAATGTTGAAACGCCAGGACTGTGGTCGGAGCCAGCAGAGCCACCTGTTTGCCGTCCATAACTGCCTTAAACGCCGCTCGTAACGCGACCTCAGTCTTTCCATACCCCACGTCACCACACAGCAAGCGGTCCATTGGTGACGGCATTTCTAAATCCTGCTTAATCTCATTAACTGCCGACACTTGGTCCGAGGTCAGGTCAAAATCGAAAGCGGCTTCGAATTCACTCTGCCAATGCGTATCGGGACTAAACGCATGTCCAGCGACGGCCTTCCGCGCAGCGTACAGTTTGAGCAGCTCACCCGCCATTTCTCGCATCGCGCGTTTGACGCGAGTCTTGGCACGCTCCCAATTTGTGCCGCCTAATCGATCAAGCGCTGGATTCTGTGCCCCGGTGTATTTCTGAATTAGGTCAAGGTGCTCAACGGGAACAAACAACTTGTCTCCGGACGCATACCGCAGTTGCATCAACTCGTGCGGAGTTCCACCAACATCAAGCTCGGCCAACCCAGCAAATGCACCAATGCCATGGTCAACGTGAACTACGTGGTCTCCCGCCTTGAGGTCGCGAAGGTCCGACAAGAAGGAACTGGATACTGACTTGCGTCGGTCTCTGACCCGACGTTCTTCGTCAAAGAGGTCACTTTCAGCATATATCTGGAGTCCACCGTCGGAAAGTCGAAACCCATGTGACAATTCACCTGTTACAACCAGAAGCGTTTCGCTTCCGGCCTCTTGAGCAGTCTCTAATAACGCTGCCGGAACCTCATATTCCTGCAGCATTTCGGTGATCCGTTCCGCGCGACCCGGTGTTGCTGTTACAACAACCTGCGTTTCGCCCGAAACTCGATCTTGCTGAAGAATCTTCACCCACTCCCCAAAACGACCGTGAAACATTCGCGTTGGCTGACAAGCAATGGCTTGCTGGAAACTACCCACATCACCATCAAGGCCGAGAGTCTCGAAGCGACTTCCTTCTTCTAAATGCGCTTTCATTTCCGGCCAGCCAAGCATTATTGCCAGAGGTTCCGGCGGGTTCTCTCCCCGGCTTGTTGCCGAAACATAACTCTCGTTGACTCGGTTGACGACGATCGCTGCCTGACGATCACATTCTTCAAACTGACTTACAAACGTTCTGATTGAAGTTGGTCCAGTAATAAACTCCAGCAGCGTGCTGTTGCATCCCCTAGACCATCCACCATTCATGTCTTCACGAACAGATTCGAAGTTCTCACGAAGCGGCACCACGGCGACCTCGTCGACCATCCTGACCGACCTTTGTGTACCAGGATCAAACTGTCGAAGTGATTCGACCAAATCGTCCACAAATTCAACTCGAATTGGATGAACTTCGCCGGCAGGAAAAAAATCAACTACGCCACCGCGGACACAAAACTCGCCGTGTTCGTCCACCGGGTCCTCCGACACAAAACCAGCATCCGCAAGTAGAGCTCCCAGGTCATTCGGTGCGAGAGTATCTCCCAGAACAATATCTCGTGTGGCTTCCAAGATTCTTTGCGGGCTAGCTACGCGAGGCAGCAGGGCCCCAGCAGAGGCAATCACGATTCGGGTGCTACCTCGAGCTAGGTTCGACAGCACCTTGGCCCGTGCCGAGGCCACATCAAGATGCGGTTTGATTGCCCGATAAGGATCAACCTCTAAAGACGGAAAGGGCATTACCGCTCGAGAAAGTTCTGAGTCAGACAGGCCTCCCATCGCAGCATAAAAAAATCTTGTGTCCGAGGTCATCGCTTCAACTTCGTTGTCAGTTGGGACGACGAGCATAACGGGCGTAGTTGCCGCGGCGCTGGCAATCGCCATAGCCTGAGCAGAGGGTGTCAAGCCCGTGGTCACTTCCGGAACAACCTCGAGACCAACCTGGCTCGCAGATGACCTTAGCAGTGAACGGAGAGTGAAGGGTGGAACAACTGTCGGCACGTAGGCATCCTGTAACCAACCGGGAAACCCGGCATCTTAACATGCAGCAACTAGCTTAGTCGTCGGAAGATTGCTTGAAACGAATGTTTGAAGAGAAACCCCAGTCGTGTCGAGGGCGGTAGATCCCAACGTCCTTTATTTGAGATTTGACTCGGAAGGTGTGAAGTAGCCGGTGGTAATCATACGGTCTCCCCTCTCGACTGTGTACTGCCAAGTCAAGCTTATAGGTTCCTTCGACGAGATCGAGAGACTCGATATCCAATCTTACCTCTCCGGCGCCCATCATTGAGACCGGGGTGAGTTTCTCCAGATTGGTGTTGGTCCCATAGCAACAAATCCCCTCCGCATTAAAAATGCTGATTCCAAAAACAAAATCATCAACGGATTGTTCCGTGGTTACCTGCATCCGTACGGTCATTTTGTCGCCACTCTGAAATAAATGTGTACGCCCAGTCTGATTTTCAAGACTTACTTCTACGATCCGTACGTCACCCGACCCCCAACGTCCCTCGCTGGCACGAAACATGTCTGCGGGTGGGCCTTCGTCGGTCGGGGCCTCTGTGGTTGCTAGGTCATCACTGCCTTCTTCAGCAACAGTTGCTTCGAGTCTCTTTTTATCCTCGGCAGATAAGAGCGCTTCCTCATCGGTCGCAACGTCACTCAAATACATATGGACTACCCGCCGTGGATCACCACACCCCCGCACCGCACCTTCGTCCAACCACACTGCCTCGTCACAAAACCGCTGCACTGTCTCCAAACCATGCGTCACAAGCAAGATCGTTTTTCCGCGCCGTTTAAATTCAGCGAATTTGTCGAGACATTTTAGGCTGAACCCTTCGTCGCCAACAGCCAAGACCTCATCGACAATCAGAATATCAGGGTCTACGTGCACTGCCACAGCAAAACCCAATCGCATATACATTCCGGAGGAATAAGTCTTTACAGGAGCATCGATGAATGCTTCTAGTTCCGCAAACTCAACAATTTCATCAAAACGTTCTGAAATTTCTTGCTTGGTCAATCCCAACATGACGCCATTAATAAAAACGTTCTCGCGACCAGAAATCTCCGGGTGAAATCCAGCACCAAGCTCAATTAAGGCTGAAATCCGTCCGTTGACAAGTACCTCCCCACTGGTCGGCTTTGTAATGCCAGTAATCAATTTGAGCAATGTGCTCTTGCCTGAACCGTTACGGCCGATGATTCCAAAAGCCGAGCCTTGTCGAATGCGTAATGACACATCTGCGACTGCGGTGAACCTTTCTTCCGGCTTCAGGTCTTGAGCCAAACTACCGGATATCAGCGCACTCTTGAGAGTTGCGAACTGCCGGCGGTACGAATACCGCCGGTAGTGTTTCGTGACCGACTGGACTTCGATAGCTGTGCTCATACCTCCTCCGCAAAGGAGTCTCTCAGGCGATCGAATAACGCAAACCCCAGAAAGAAAACAGCTATTGACGCAACGGCTAGAGCCAGTAGCCACCGCCAATGACCAAATGGTCCCTCGTAGAACAAGATTTCTTGATACGAGATCGCCAAGTGAGCAAATGGGTTCAAATCCATGACGAATTTACCTCCAGCCGGGACCATCGACATTGGGTAAATGATCGGTGTTGAAAAAAACCACAGTGTGAGCAGATTGCCCAGAAGATCACGCAGGTCACGAAAGTGCACGGTCAAAGCCGAGAGTAATAGCCCTAAACCAAGGGTGAGTATTAGTTGAATTAGTATGACGACAGGAAACCACACCAGTTCGCTCAGGTTCAGGGGGCGGGCGTAGAAGGCTAGAAACAAAACCAAGATGGGTAACGCAAAAAAGAAATGGAACATGTTCGATAGCACAGCCACTATCGGAAGAATTTCAGCAGGAAACAAAACCTTCTTAATGAGATTTCCTCCGGCTATGAGCGAATTTGCCGACTCAAGTAAAGCCGAGCTGAACCATGTCCACGGCAACAGGCCACAAAACAGGAACAATGCATAAGGTTCTAGATCGATGCCTCTAAAACCAGGCAGCACCACGGAGAACACGATGGTGTAAACGGTCAGTAACAGGAGTGGGTTGATGAATGACCACAGGTAGCCAAGAACTGATCCCCGATAACGGGCTTTGAGCTCACGGACTACCAGCGTTTGAATCAAGCCTCTATGACGAATTAGCTGACGAAGACTAGATAGCATTTATGACCGTGCTTAAACGTAAATATCCGCAGCGACACCGACTCTTTGTCTCACTGTACTGCAACATCAACCACCACCGCAGTGACGTTATCTGGCCCGCCTGCAGCGTTAGCCCGCCTAACCAAATCGTCGCACACCGCTTGCGGGTCGGCCGGAGCGGCAACCACTCGCTGAATTTCACTATCCTCAAGCACGGTAGTAAGCCCATCGGAACATAGCAATAATCGATCACCAGCTTCAAACTCGAGTTCGGTCAGATCAATCAAAAGTTCGTCGGTGCCCGATAATGCCCGCGTCACAATGTTTCGCCACGGATGACGACGGGCGGCAGCTTCGGTAAGCGTCCCAGCACGCATTTGTTCTTCAACCCAAGAATGATCATTTGTGAGACGCCTTAAAGCATCTCCACGATGCAAATACGCCCGGCTGTCGCCTATATGAGCCACCGCTACTTTACAACCGGTAACCAAAATAGCCACCGCTGTCGTTCCCATGCCACGCAGGTTCTCAAACTTCTTAATTTCCTGCGCGATCCGAGTATTAGCTTTCGTTAAGCCAACCCGCAGACGATTGCAATCGATACCATTACGGTTATCGAATGGCATTGGCCAAGAATCGTCACGACCGAGACCTGCGGTTGTCTCAACAGCTTGTTGAATTTGTTCGACCGCCAGACGAGACGCAATTTCGCCGCCCGTATGCCCCCCCATGCCGTCGGCGACAACAAACAGCCCTAGGTCTGGCTTGGCGCAATATGTATCTTCGTTCTGGGATCGACGTAGGCCACGGTCGGTCCGAGCCGCCCAAAATATCTGCATGAGCTCACGGGCCTTGCTGCCAGGCGCTGCGTTGCATTTGTTTTAGACTGAACGCGTGCCTGTTCTCGAGGCCACCCGCAACCGGACGAGCGATTTTAGTTCGGCAATTCGTGCTCGCTCCAAATCTACGTCCTCGATACTCTTGGTTAGACGCTCTTTGGCACGACGTTCGGCCTCTTGTGCACGTTCCGTGTCTATATCTTCGGCTCGCTCAGCGATTTGGGCCAGAATCGTCACACGGTCTGGAAGAATTTCTGCAAACCCAAATGCAACCGAGACGTAAGACGTCTCGTCGCCCTGGCGAAACCACAATTCTCCAACTTGAAGGCTCGTGAGTAAGGGAGTATGCCCTGGAAGAACCCCAAGGTAGCCTTCTGAACCGGGAATCTGAATTTCGTCTACTGACTCGCGTACTACCGGTCGATCAGGTGTCACGAGCTCAAGAGTCAGATGGGTTGCAAGCGCCATGTATTGTCCTAACTACGCTGTTTCCAACATTTTCTGGGCGTTTTCTAGCGCTTCATCTATTGTTCCAACCATCAAAAACGCCTGTTCAGGAATGTCGTCGTGTTTCCCTTCGACAATCTCCTTAAAGCCGCGGATGGTCTCGTTAATGGGGACATACTTGCCCGGAGAGCCGGTAAATTGTTCAGCCACATGAAATGGCTGCGAAAGAAAACGCTGGATCTTTCGAGCGCGCTCCACGGCAAGCTTGTCATCCTCAGAGAGTTCATCAATACCTAGAATAGCAATGATGTCTTGCAGGTCCTTGTACCGTTGAAGCACCTGTTTGACTTCACGGGCAACCGAATAATGCTCCTCTCCAATGATCCTAGGATCGAGAATCCTAGACGTTGACGACAAGGGGTCAACCGCTGGATAGAGTCCTTGGGCGGCAATTGAACGCGACAGTTCGGTGGTGGCATCAAGATGCGCGAATGTGGTTGCAGGAGCTGGGTCTGTGTAATCGTCTGCTGGCACGTAAATTGCCTGGACGGATGTGATCGATCCTTTTTTCGTTGACGTAATCCGCTCCTGAAGTTCTCCCATCTCAGTTAGTAGCGTGGGTTGGTAGCCGACCGCCGAGGGCATCCGGCCTAACAGTGCTGACACTTCGGAACCGGCTTGGGTAAAGCGAAAGATGTTGTCGATAAAAAGCAGCACGTCTTTGTTTTCGGCATCGCGAAAATACTCGGCAACCGTTAAGGCGCTCAACGCAACTCGCAGGCGTGCACCTGGCGGTTCAGTCATTTGGCCGTAGACCAACGCGGCCCGTGACTTGGCCGGGTCGCTAGTGTCAATGACCCCGCTTTCCTGCATCTCAAGCCATAAGTCATTTCCTTCACGGGTGCGCTCCCCAACACCGCCAAACACAGACACGCCGCCATGTTTGAGCGCAATATTGTTAATCAGTTCCTGAATGATTACTGTCTTTCCAACGCCCGCGCCACCGAACAGACCGATTTTTCCGCCTCTCAGATAAGGTTCTAGCAGATCGATTACTTTGATGCCGGTTTCAAACATCTCCAGTTCAGTCGACTGCTCCTCCAAAGAAGGCGCTGGCCGGTGGATCGACCACCGCTCTTCTGTCTCCACCGGTTGATCTGGAAAGTCCACTGGGTCACCGAGTACGTTCATCACTCGCCCAAGTGTCTTCGGACCGACCGGCACAGAGATTGGGGCGCCTGTATCGGCGGCCTGCATGCCGCGTTGCATTCCGTCGGTAGCCGTCATGGCGACGGCTCGAACACGACCTTCCCCCAAATGTTGTTCAACCTCAGCGATTACATCGATCTTGGATTCTTCGCTGCCTCCGGTAATCCTCAACGCGTTGTAGATAGCGGGTAAATGTCCGCCATCAAATTCGACGTCAACAACTGGACCAATGACGCTGACAATCTTTCCAGCCTTTGTATCTGCTGCCATTTCCTCAAAGTCTCCGATCGCCAGCAGTCAAAATGAAATTGGGAGCTTGTTCCACTTTGATATGCCGAAGGCCACTGGCGCTCTTTATAGTTTCTTAGTTATACCGTCCGCTCAAAGCGTTTGTGCTCCCGACACCACTTCGATTAGTTCACGGGTGATCGTTGCCTGCCGAACCTTGTTCATATGAAGCGTCAGTGAATCGATCATTTCTCCTGCATTTCGAGTAGCTGCATCCATTGCTGTCATTCGCGCAGCATGCTCGGCTGCGGCAGACTCCAACAAGGCTCGAAAAATCTGAACCTCGACGTGTCGAGGCAACAGGGTTTGGAAGATTTGATCCGCACTTGGTTCAAACAAATACTCTGCCAACACTTCTGTTTCATCCTCGCTGGGTGTTAGCCGTGGAATCGGGAGAAGCTGTTCAACGACTACATCCTGTTGGATGACACTCTTAAATTCGTTATATAAAAGTTGCACACTGGAAACTTGGTTGCTTGTGAACTGTTGTATTGCCATTTCGGCAACCGCCTGGGCGTGACTGTACCGTAAATCGTTGAAGATGTTGATTTCCTCGTAGCGCACATCAATCTTGCGCCGCCGGAAAAAGTCACGGCCTTTTCGTCCGACCAGAGCCAACGCTACCTCGTTATCGGAATCTTGCACATAGGCCGTTGCCCTGCGCAGCAACGCCGAGTTGAAACCGCCACACAATCCCTTGTCAGCCGTAATCACGACCAGAAGTGCAGGTGCAGACGACCCTGGGTCAGGCGGCGTAAGTAGTGGATGCGAAACTACGTCGATTCCAGTTGATAGACCTTGCAAAACGCGCTGCATTTCTCGGGCAAATGGCCTTGCCCCCATTATTCGTTCTTGCGCCCTTCGAAGCTTTGACGCCGAGACGGTTTTCATCGCCTTGGTGATTTGCTCGGTATTCTTGACAGCGCGAATCCGCCGCCGCAGGTCGATAAGCGAAGGCATGACGTTTAAGCAGCAGCTCCTTTGCGAGCTTCGACGAATTGTGTAGTGAATTCTTCGACAGCTTCCGTAACCGCTGTTTTGAGGTCGTCGTCCATCTTCTTCTGCTCGTTCAGCGTTTCGATGATGGCGGCGTGACGGACATCAAAGAATTCATAAAGCTGTTGTTCATAGTCGGACACATCCGATTCCTCGATGTTGTCGAGATACCCATTCGCGCCGGCAAAAAGAATCAGCACTTGTCGCTCGACTGATAACGGTTGGTATTGTGGCTGCTTGAGGATTTCAACCAATCGCCGGCCTCTGTTGAGCTGGTTTTGAGTTGCCTTATCGAGGTCGCTGCCAAACTGAGCAAACGCCTCCAGCTCACGGAATTGCGCAAGGTCGATCCGCAGCGTTCCAGCCACTTGTCTCATCGCGCGCACCTGTGCGGACCCTCCGACCCTTGACACCGAATTACCGACGTCAATGGCTGGCCGGATGCCTTGGTGGAACAGGTCACCTTGGAGAAAGATTTGTCCATCAGTAATCGAAATGACGTTCGTCGGTATGTAAGCCGACAAGTCACCTGCCTGCGTCTCAATAATAGGAAGCGCCGTCAGCGACCCGCCTCCTAGTTCCGCGTTCAGCTTTGCCGCCCGTTCAAGTAATCGCGAGTGAAGATAAAAAACGTCCCCCGGATATGCTTCGCGACCCGGCGGTCGACGCAGCAGCAATGAAATCTCACGATACGCCTGTGCGTGCTTTGAAAGATCGTCGTAAATGCAGAGCGCGTGGCGTCCGCTATCCCGAAAGTACTCCCCAATTGCACACGCCGAATACGGACTGATGTAGAGCTGTGGGGCTGGGTCAGATGCTGCCGCTGCCACCACAATCGTGTATTCCATCGCACCATTCTCTTCCAGTGTTCTGACTACCTGTGCAATTGTCGACTGCTTCTGTCCGATAGCGTTATAGATACATATGACGTCGAGGCCTTTTTGATTGATGATCGCATCAACAGCAACGGCGGTCTTGCCGGTTTGCCGGTCGCCAATGATTAACTCTCTCTGGCCACGGCCGATCGGCACCATGGCATCAATCGCTTTAAGGCCCGTCTGAAGAGGCTCCTTGACTGGCTGTCGGTCCACAACCCCTGGCGCAATTTTTTCAATGGGTGCAGTTTCAGTCGTCGCGATTGGACCCTTTCCATCGATTGGCTGCCCCAACGCGTCCACGACACGGCCGAGCATCTGGTCGCCGACCGGAACCGAGATTATGCGACCCGTCCGTTTCACCGTGTCGCCTTCCTTGATTTCCGTGGTCTCCCCCAACAGAACGGCCCCTACGCTCGATTCCTCCAAGTTAAGTGCGATTCCATAAACGCCATGCGGAAATTCGAGCATTTCAGTGGACATTGCTCCCTCAATGCCATGAATCCGAGCGATTCCGTCACCAACCGATACGACAGTGCCAACTTCCGTGACATCCACATCGAGTGAATAATCGCCTAGTTGATCCTTAATGATTTTTGAAATTTCGTCTGCTTTGATATCCATGAGAGTCGCAAATCGCAAGTTGTGAAATGTAAGTAATTAGTTAATCGCGTAAATAATAAATTTCGAGGCCGTCGCCTCTTTAAACTTTACGTTTCTGTGCTCAAACGCTGTCGGAGACGACCGAGATGACCGGCGACGCTCCCGTCATACACGGTGCTCCCAATCTGAGTAACAATGCCACCTAACAAGGTGGTGTCGACATTGACATCCACCTCAACTTGTTTACCTGTTGCTTCCTCCAGCGCCTTTTTAATTAACGCCACGCTGTCTCGTTCCAGCTCTGATGCCGTCGTAATTCTGGCGCGAACGATGTTCCGCAATTCCATGAGCTCGTCTTGATAGACCTCACTGATCTCTCGGATAAGGGAAAGTCGATCCCGCTCAGAAAGCAACACGAGCAAGCGTTTGGTGACCGGAGAAAGATCGGCCAAAACCAGAAGCAACTCCTCCACCAATGCTTTCTTCCGGACTGCGGGAATACCAGGACTAACAAAAACTTGACCGAGTTTTGGATGGGATGTGATCAACGTCACAACTCCCAAGAGATCCTGACCCACTAGTTCTGGATCCGCATCCTTTTGGCTCACTTCGAGCAAGGCCCGTGCATACCGCGTTGCGGCGGCTCGATTCGTCATCATCTCCGATTTTGGTGACCCCACTCACCACCTATCACGAGGACCAAGGTATCTCGAGAGGGGATAACCAGATCACTGGGGTTGTTTGCGGCAGGGCAAACAGGAATTTATACCACTCGCGGTAGAGAAGGGGCAAGCCTTGAAGCGCTCTCTTTCATCTTAATCACAAGGAATCCCCGTTACGTGAGAGTTCTTCGTACAAGCGTTGGAGTTCCTCTTCTGAAGCGAAATGGATTTCAATCCGCCCGCCACGCCTCGACCGGACTATATTCACGCGGGTCCCCAGCTTGAGACGCAGGTTTTTTTCCGCCTCCCTAATGTGGACGTCTTTCTCCGGCTTTTGGCCTGTCGAGGCTTTCGGCGCCAGCATCTTTTTTACCAGCGCCTCTGTCTCTCGAACCGACAGGTCGCGCGATCGAACATCTCGTGCAAGTCGCCGCTGCGTCGACGAATCAGACAACCCAATCAAAGCACGAGCATGGCCCATACTCAGTCGCCCTCCGGCGACTTCGGCCTGTACCTCTGACGGTAGTGTCAGTAGCCGTTGGTAATTGGCGACGGTGGCCCGGTCCTTTCCAACCGCTTGGGCGACCTCTTCCTGGGTGCGGTTAAATTGTTCAGTTAGCCTTTGATAAGCTCGTGCTTCCTCGATAGGATTCAGGTTTTCTCGCTGAATATTTTCCACCAGAGCAAGTTCTAGACGTTTATCAGCCGGTACGTTTCTTATATTTACCGGCACCCGCATCAGCCCGGCTAGCTGGGCTGCACGCCATCGGCGTTCACCCGCAACAATCTCGTACTCACCTCCAGAAACTGGCCGGACTAAAATCGGTTGTATGACTCCGCTGGCTTTAATGGATCGAGCAAGTTCATCAAGACGCGCCTCATCCATCTCGGTCCGCGGCTGCTCCGCATTCGGTCGAAGGAGGTCAAGGTCAACCTCGCTCGGATGGTCCTCTGAATCCGATTGCGGCAGTGGTGCACTATCTGGAATCAGAGCACTCAACCCACGTCCAAGCGCAGGGCGTTTTTCAGGCATCATAATTTCCCGTGGTAGCGTCTGGAGGACTCGAATCTTCTCTCGAGTCCATGTGTAATATCTCTCGAGCCAAAGCTACATATGCCTCGGCACCCTTGGACCGCACGTCGTATAGAATCGCTGGCAGTCCATGACTTGGAGCTTCGCCAAGCCTGATATTCCGTGGAATCGTAGTCTCAAACACACGATCCTGGAAAAAAGCTCGTACCTCTCGAGCCACCTGCCGGCCCAGATTTGTTCGGTTGTCGGCCATCGTCAACAACACTCCAGCGATGCCCAGTTTCGAATTAAGCGAACCGCGAACACGCTCAAGAGTCGCCATTAATTCCGCTACGCCCTCAAGAGCAAAGTACTCGCACGTGAGAGGAATCAGAACTTCGTCGGCCGCTGTTAAGGCGTTGAGTGTCAAGAACCCCAGCGATGGCGGCGTGTCGATAAATACGAAATCAAACTTCGACCGCGCCTGTTCAAGAAGTGGCCGGAGTCTGAACTCTCGCTCAGAGAGATTAATCAACTCAACTTCTGCGCCAGTCAGATTGCGGTCAGCAGGAATAAGAGAAAGGCCACTTACTGCCGTCGGTATCACGTAACTATCCAAAGTCGGTGAAGTGTCAGACGTCAGAGCGTGATAGACAGTGCGTGCCGACACTGCTTCATTCTTAAGTCCCACCCCGCTAGTGAGATTGGCCTGGGGGTCAAGGTCCACAAGCAAGACTGATTGATCAGCCAACGCCAGCGAGGCCGCAAGATTAATCGCAGTCGTCGTCTTTCCAACACCGCCCTTTTGGTTTGCAACCGCAACGATTCTTTTCATGGGCTAACCCGAAGAATCATTCATTCACTCCGACAACTTAAACTAGTTATGTTATCTGACCTATAAATATTAGGTCATCTAGGTTAATGGTGTATTTGTGGTCATTTTACATCTGACAGCTTATCTGGTCAAGATGTTCCACGTGGAACGTTCATAACTCCAAGGCAGGGTAACGGCTAGCCTTCTGCATCAGATTTTGAATATTTTAGTGCGAGGGATGTGGATAGTCGATCTTCCTTCGAAGATCGTGTCGCTTTTCCCTCACGTTCTTTTTCTAACTTTTTCTCGAAATTATCGAAGGCTTCTACAAATAGCTCAGAGTAATTAATTTCTGCCACGTTCTGTCTCCTTTCATAAACATTTCTCTTTCACAGTTACGGCCAGTCGTTATTTAGCCTTTCTTTACATCTTTACCCAGGCCAAAAAAATCACCTCGGTCCGTCGAGCGCTAGCAACCCTGGTAAAGCATCAATA
>CAZWIL010000024.1:0-19746 GCA_964634175.1 uncultured Vicinamibacteraceae bacterium | reverse complement strand
ACGTGCGGAATTGATTTATACCGAAAGAGCCTCTCGATATCGAGGGGCTCTTTCGGTATGGTGCGTGATTGGTTGGCGACTGGCAGGGGTGCAAATAGACTATTGCGCTGAAAAGCAGTGTATTCATACGCAATTGCGGTAGTTTCAGCTGGCTGGAGATGTTCATTGACAGGTTGAAACTGAGGGGATAAATTTACGGTGTAAATTCTTCTTTCTCACGGGTCGTCTGGGCTGTTTGGCTTAGTCGGATCTTGGAGGTGTTTTTATGCGAAGTGCCACATTTGGTGCAACCGTTTTTGCAGTGGTAATGCTGCTGTTATTTTCTCCTACTTCAGCGGTTGCTCAGGACGCTGATACCACGCCGACATTTGCTAAGGACATCGCTCCTATTTTTCAGGAGTCATGCCAAGTGTGTCACCGGCCTGACAACATGGCACCTATGTCGCTCATGACCTACCAAGAGAGTCGTCCTTGGGCAAGGTCGATTAAACAGAAGGTGATGGCTCGGGAGATGCCACCGTGGCACATTGATAAAAAGGTGGGCATTCAGAGTTTTAAAGCGGACCGGTCGTTGAGTGATGACCAGATCGACACCATCGTCCGATGGGTAGATAACGGTGCACCGATGGGGAATCCGGCCGACATGCCAGAACCGAAAGAGTTCCAGGACTTTGGTGCGTGGTCGATAGAGCCTGACTTGATTGTTCAATCGACGCCGCACACAGTGCCGGCAGAAGCTGGTGACTGGTGGGGTGACTATATTGTGCCGTCCGGCCTTGAAGAGGATCGCTACATCAAGGCGGTCCAGACGAAAGCAGGAGACCTCAGGGTCGTGCATCATGTGTTGACTTACGCGGTCACAGACCCTGAAGCCCCAGCGGGCGATAGCTCGGGCGACTTTTTCCTGAACGAGTACGCGGTTGGTAAGAATGCGGACCGGTATCCAGAGAGCACCGGCAAGCTCTTAGAAGCTGACAGCGGAGTGCGTTTTAGTTTTCACTATCACTCGATTGGCGAAGAAGTTACCGACCAGACTGAACTCGGTCTAGTGTTTTATCCAAAAGAGCAGGATCCGGAGTATCAACTGTATTCCCGCCAGTTGGGACAGGGTGGTGAATTGGATATTCCGGCGGGCCAAATTGTGAGACACGACGGTTATACCCGAATGAATCTACCAGGCAAACTGACTGCCTTTCAGCCGCATATGCATTTGCTTGGGACGCGCCAATGCTTGGAGTTGATTTACCCAGCCGGGCAGCGAGAAATGATTAACTGTGCCAATTTCGATTTTAACTGGCACGTTGTTTATAACTATGAAGAGGATGTTCAACCGGTCTACCCAGCTGGGTCGACGTTGCATGTCATCACTTACCACGACAACACCGAAGGTAATCGAGGCAATCCTGATCCCAAAAATTGGACAGGCGGCGGCGATCGGTCAATCGACGAGATGGGATTTGCGTGGATCAGTTGGTACGATTTGACTGAAGAAGAGTACGCGGCTGAACTTGAGTTAAAAAAGAACGCAAACAACAATAACTAGCTAGAGATTTGATACGTAATATTGAAAAACCCTCTGCGGAGTTGTTCCG
This sequence comes from uncultured Vicinamibacteraceae bacterium, assembly GCA_964634175.1. Classification (GTDB taxonomy): domain Bacteria; phylum Acidobacteriota; class Vicinamibacteria; order Vicinamibacterales; family UBA8438; genus CAUZIB01. The sequence goes on along the minus strand of CAZWIL010000024.1, from coordinate 18,154 downwards.
CAGAGGGTTTTTCGATTGGGCCATCTGATTACTGCTGGCATGAGTCGCTCTAGTCCTTGCCACCACGGCATTCAGATGACACGGGAAATCGTTATGAAACCATTCTCAAAATACTTCGTATGTCTGTGGTTCTTGGTTGGCCTTCTCTTTTTTGCTCTGGGATTTCCAATTCCGGCAACGGCGCAGGTGAATACCCGTGACATCCCACTTACGGCCCAGCCGCAGCAGCGTTTTAATATTGGACAAGACCTGCAACCAATTTACGAAGGTTGGGTGCGTAATGAAGATGGTACGTTTACCTTCCACATGGGCTATCTCAATCGAAACTACGAAGAGCAGCCGAATGTTCCGATCGGACCTAATAACTTTCTTTCGCCCGGACCGCCGGACCAAGGTCAGCCGACTTACTTCTATCCGCGGACACAGCGTTATCAGTTCAGTGTGACGGTTCCGGCTGATTGGGGACCGACGAAAGAGCTCGTCTGGCAGCTGACTCACAACGGTAGCACGCAGTATTTGTATGCATGGCTTCAACCCGAATGGGAGATTGACCGCAAGAACATTACGTCGATTTTGAATCTCCAGCGGGGTAGAAGTAATGATGTTTTGTACGCTGACTCGCCGTCGGCTGTTACGATCGATCCAGTTCAACCGATTACGTTGCCACACACGTTAATGCTGACGGCACGAGTTACTGACGACGGCCTTCCGGAAGACCTTCCGGAGCGGCAGCCCCGCCGCCTAGATCCGACACTGCAGCGTCCCGATGGTGCCCCTGACATCCCCGACAACATCATCACTTATTCAAAACCGATGCCGCCGAGAAATGGTCTCGCGGTTCAATGGATACTCTACAGAGGGCCAGCCGAAGTCACGTTTGACTCCGATGAATATGATGCGTGGGAGCAAGGAGATGAAGGTGACGGAAAAACGGCGGCTGTGTTTTCGACATCCGCGACCTTCACCGAACCCGGTTCTTACGTGTTACGAGCTGTCGTTAGTGACGGCATGCTGTTGACCCCGGCGGATATTGAAGTAACGGTGACTGAGGCTAACTAACCCGTTTATTTCTTTGATTTCTGTTTTTCAGCCGGCGACATCTGCCGCAAATGTTCTGTGGATCGTGCAATCATGTAAATAGCAAGTCCAAGCAGTGTGCCGCCTACTGGAACGAGGGCGACGCCTAACCCTGGGTCTCCACTGTAGAAGAACATTCCGCCGAGAAAGAATCCGCCAGGTAGCAAAAAGCTTGCTCCCACGAGACTCCAGGACGCCAGTCGAAGGTTGCGGGTGCCGAGTTCCGGCATGACGCGAAGGCATACGCCAAAAAGTACATGTACAAGGCTTAAAAGAGATCCGTGGGCGTGCGCCAGTGTCCACATGAACCTTCGCGTTTCGTTAGACACATCCAAATAGGCTCTAATCTTGAAGCCGTGTAGTATCTCGAGCCCAAACCCAAGCGTGAGGAACACTAGCAGGGCCCACCAGCCGAAGCGGATGTGTTTTCTTGCGTAGTCTATGGTTCCGTCGTTGTTATTAGGCACAATGTGTCACAGTCAGACTAGGATTCTCGTTACTCTCGCACGATTACTCTCGCAAGAAGAGCCGCCGATTGTCTCTCAGATCAAAGAGCCGCCGCATCACGTCGGTTTGGAGATCGCCGTTCGCATTAATCAAGAGTTCTGCTTCTTGACGTTGGTCGGCTACAACACTGGCACGCCACGCTTGAAGGAGCGGCACTACCTTGTCGACTCGTTCTGCTTGTTGAGCTAGGTAGTCGTAGTCGAATTCGGCATAACCTGGCAGACTGCGCAGCGAACGATATGCGATGTACCGAACTGCCTCGTAAGGGTCGTTGAGAAGTTCTGACAGATGGGGAACCATCCAACTCGTTCCTGATGTTTCTTGTGCCGGTTTCCAGCCAAGGCTCCATGCGGTCAGCGCGCGAACTCCTGCATCACCTTTAAGCATCCATAGCAGCGACGCCGCAACACGGGTTTCGTCTTCAGGTAACCTCGGGGGTTGTTGCCCATACCAAGAATTCAAAGCCTCGCCCGTCCACGCGAGCGTTTTGTCGAGGTGACATAGGTTGCAGGCATTGGGTCGCCCTGTAGTGATGCTTTCATCAACGGACGGACTGCTGACTGTGTGACTGCGGACTGCTTTCAACAAGCCATAGGATGTGTATGGCATGTGACAGTTGTAGCAGGCACTTCCCGCAGAATCCACTTCATGATTTGTGTGCTGGCTCAGATTTGGCGCAACGGTTTCGTGACATTGGAGGCAAGCCTCGTTTCCTTCCCGGTTAGACGAGACCTGATGAGTTTTTGCCCAAGTCTCAATTGGTCGGCTGTCGAGTGGTGCTTTGTGCATCGTGTGGCATGAAAAGCAAGTCAGTGTTTCTTGAGGTTCGGTTGCATCACGAAAGCAAGGAGAATCAATCAAGCCGTTGTACTCACGCCCAGAGACCCGAACCATCCCATCGCTCCAGAAGGAACCTCTAACAAAATCCGGGTCCTGTTCCACGAAGGTTCTGAGGGTTGCACTGTTAGGGGCGCCCATCGGCTGTGCGATAAATCTGGTATCGGTGAGTTCGTCACCGGGTCGATAAGGGAAACCGTCGTTGTTAGCTGTACGTTCGTCTTCTAAGTCGTAGAACTCCCAGATGCTGTGACATTGACCGCAGACTTGAGATGACGCTTGAGGATTCAACAAAGCGGGTTGAATCATTAAACCGTCTTTTTTGCCAGTGATGTGGCTCAGGTATCGCCGAACCGGATTGCGATTGGCTCGCACATGCTCTTCGCCCGGTCCGTGACAGGATTCGCAGGCGATGCCGAATTCCACCGTCGTAGTATCTACGGCCTGTTGGCTAATCGCTTCCGACCGGAACGGGGTATCGAACTTGGTTTTCGGAGCTGTCGTGTGGCATGCCACGCAGATTGCGTTCCAGTGACCGTCAAATGTTGCCACCGACTGATCGGGAGGGTGGAGTAATACCGCACTGCGAGGAACCCACCGGCGATCATCTAGCAGAAACACTCCAGGCAAGATGTTCAGGCTTCGGTCATGGCCGGTGGCATACCAGTAAAGTTGTTGGTGGTGCGAGCCAGTAATCATGACCACCTGGCGTATGATTCTTGGCCGTTCGTTGCTGGATCCTTCCCAACCAGGGTCGTCAAATTCTGCCCAAAATTCCGTGCCGCGACGTTCGAGGTGCATTGCTCGACCCGGCACCTCAGATACGGTTACATCATCAAAGTCGGCTTGCACCGTATCGGATGTCGCTACTTGAGTCATTGTGCGGTGGTACGAGCCATACCAAGTGGCGTACTCGTTTGGGTGACAGGCTTTACATGTTGTCGAAGATACGAAGCCGTCATCAGGAACTTGAATTGGTCGGTGCGAAATTTCGATTTCAGGCGTTGCACCTGGTTGGGTAGTCAGTGTTGCAATTCCCAGAACAATCGACGCTGTGAGCAACAGCAGGACAGGGAAACTTCCGAGTTGTCTGCGAGACCACTGGACCACGGACCTCATAATAGACCAGTGTTGGGAACGGCTCAAAAAGGCCAGGTGTCGATTCTTGAAGAGCAGCAGTTTCGACCTTCCGATTTTTCGGCGCATACGGCCACTTAAATCCTGATCAGTGACCAGTTATGGCTGGGTGTCCTGGTTACGGGTCAAGTTAGATGGGGGCGACAAAAATCTGCTGGGCCTGCCGAAAGGGGGTATGCTCTACCTTTTTCTCCGTTCACGCAGAGGAGGCACAAATTGCCAAAGTATATGGTTGAGTTGTCCTATACTGCCGCCGGTTCGGCCGGTGTGTTCAAGGATGGTGGAAGTAAACGGCGGGCCGAGGCTGAGAAGCTGGTACAGAGTCTTGGCGGCACTGTTGAGTGTGTCTACTTCGCTTTCGGCGACGTGGATCTGTTCGCCATCTGTGATCTTCCAGATAACGTGTCAGCGGCGACCCTCGCCTTGGCGACGGCTGGTTCAGGAGCAATTACCGGAAAGACGACGGTGCTTCTGACGCCAGAGGAAATTGACGCTGCTACTGCAAAGAGCGTGTCCTACACGCCTCCAGGGCAGTGACGCGAGAGGTTCCTGTAGTGCGCTGATTTCACATTGCGGACGGTCGATTGTATGTAGCTTGAGACCGGTCGCAATGTGTCGATCAACCTGACTTTGTCGTGTGCTTAACACTTGTGAGAGTGGTTAAGTACGGGCTGGCGGCGAGCTATATAGATAGAATATGTTGACGGTCAATATAAAGAGGAGAACAGACACATGGCAATTTATACATGTCAGAAGTGTGGGATGAGCGTAGGAACCATGACTTGCGGTCAGTGTGGCAAAGAGCTCGTTCATGACACATTGACGCTAGACGGTGGCGCAACGGTGGATATTGCAAAATGTCCCGACGGACACGGAAAGATCAAATCACCCCAGTGCTGCGGCGACGATATGAGCTGCTCTGTGTGAAGTCGATGTGAAGTTTGTGGTGAAGGGCCGCGGTGCAGGGTGTATTTTCTGACTGCTAACCACCCGCGGCCCTTATACTCATGCATTGATGGACGACCCTCTAACCATTGCTGTCGTCAGTTGTTCTCTGAACCCTTTGAGCCGGTCACACCGACTCGCGTTAGCCGCCGCCGCGTCGGTGCGGGCGGAGGGGGCGACTGCTGAGCTTGTCGACCTTCGGGAGTGGGACTTGCCGATTTGTGATGGTGATGCCAGTTTTGAGCACCAGTCTGTCAAACCGTTGTCTGACCTGATTGAGAAATCTTCGGCTATTTTGGTAGCTGCTCCCGTGTACAACTACGATCTTAATGCTGCAGCCAAGAATTTTCTGGAAATGACTGGCCAGGTGTGGTCAGAGAAACCGGTTGGGTTTCTTTGTTCCGCTGGAGGCCAGCGAAGTTATATGTCTCCTATTGGATTCGCCAACAGTCTGATGTTTGATTTTCGCTGCCTGATCATTCCAAGATTTGTTTACTGCACGAAAGCCGACGTCGACATTAAAGGTAATCTGAGCCCTGCAGTACTCGAACGGGTCAATGACTTGACTCATACGGCGGTCACCCTGACACAAGCGCTTGCTTGGGCGAAAGAGCAGTAAAACATAGCTAGTAGTGCCAGCTGAAACACTGTGACTGCCGGTAGATACCAATCCTACTGAGACGATGCTGCACCGGCGGTTTTTTCGACAGTTCTCACTGTAAATCTTAGTTCATCCCCATTCATGTCTGCGAGTGGGTTATTCTCCGACCAATGAGGAGATGCCCATGATTTGGAGGTCAAGGCCGCACCGACTATTTGGCTTCAACCGGAGGGAGTTTCTGCGTATGGCGCCAGCTGGTGTGGCGGCGGGAGTCATACCGGGCGTTGCTGAAGCTCAGCCGTCGAATCCGATTACGGCGAATCACTTACGTAGCGCGAGTGAACTGGCAGATTTGGAGTTCACTGAGATTGAGCACGACTTGATGCGGGGTGCCATTCAGCGTAATCGCGAACGATACGGCGCACTCAGAAATTTGCCGATTCCCAATGACACAGAACCTGCGGTGACATTTCAGCCATTTATGACAGGAGATCGGCCGACAGGCGCTGCTACCCCGCAGAGCACATTGCCAATTCGCGGTCCTGAACTTCCTGAGGTTCCAGCTAGCATTGAGGATTTAGCGTTCCAACCAGTGATTGTCCTGTCACGTCTAGTGGAACGTCGCGAGATCACATCTACCGATTTGACGACGATGTACCTCAATCGACTTAACCGCTATGGTGACACTCTGAATTGTGTGATTACGTTGACTCCGGAGCTCGCACTGTCGCAAGCGGCCAGAGCAGACCAAGAAATTCGAGCTGGGCGTTACCGAGGCCCACTACACGGAATTCCTTGGGGTGCAAAGGATTTGCTTGCCACGCGCGGTGTGCGAACAACGTGGGGTGCGAAACCGTACGAATTTCAGATTATCGATTCCGATGCGACTGTGGTGCAGAGACTTCAAGCAGCTGGTGCCGTGTTGGTGGCGAAATTATCGATGGGGGCATTGGCTCAGGGCGGTGTGTGGTTTGGTGGTTCGACTCGCAACCCGTGGGACGTATCGCGAAGTTCGAGTGGGTCGTCCGCCGGCCCCGCTGCCGCAACAGCTGCTGGATTGGTTGGTTTTTCCATTGGAACCGAAACCCTCGGGTCAATTATTTCTCCATCAAATGCGTGTGGTGTCGCAGGGTTACGACCTACCTACGGTCGGGTGAGCCGGTACGGTGCCATGGCGTTAAGTTGGACGATGGATAAGATAGGCCCGATGTGTCGGGGTGCTGAGGATTGCGCGCTTGTGTTCAACTCTATTTATGGTTCTGACGGGCATGACGAGACTGTTGTTGATGCTCCGTTTTCGTGGGATACCGGTTTTCAGGTTTCACGGTTGAGAGTTGGTTATATTGCGTCCGAGTTAGATCTGCCACCAAACGGGACATCTTCGGAGCAACGCCAGCTGGGGCTCGCTCAACGAGAAGTCTTGCAGGCAGCTTTGAACAGGTTCCGTGCACTTGGCGTCACACTTGAACCGATCGAGCTTCCAGATTTTCCGGCTGATGCGTTGCGATTGATTCTCGACGCCGAGGCAGCGACGGCATTCGATGACCTAACGCGAACTCGGGGTATTGACGATCTTACTCGTCAAGGTCCAGGTGCTTGGCCCAACCGTTTTCGGACGGCCCGATACATTCCTGCCACTGAGTACATCCGCGCCCAGCGAGCCCGAACACTACTTGGTCGGGAGATGGCTGCCTTGATGGCAGACTACGATGCTTTCATTAGCCCTACTCTCAGTCAAAGTCTCGTGGTGACGAATTTAACCGGACATCCGGCGGTGGTGATCAAGGCTGGATTTCGTGATGGGTTACCGGTGGGGTTGATGATCACAGGTCGACTGTATGAAGAGAGCACGATTCTCCAATTGGCTTCAGCCTACGAGCAGGTCACGCCTTGGCACACAATGCATCCGGGCGAGTTTGATCCCGTCTGACGAAGATAGCTACTGTTGAAAACTTAAATTGGCGAGCAATGCGTTGAATTCCACTTCCGAGTCAGCTACGGTTTGGCTGGGCCCCGTCAGCTTAAAGAAGTAAGGTCCTTCGGGGGTTTCTACCACTGCTGCTTTGAGCCGGAAGTCTCGTTTGTAATAATGCATGCCAGAATTTGGTTGCACTTCAGCTGAGTAGATTCCAGGAACATCAAGTACTGTCACCGATAAATCTGCGACATCAAAACTTGTAGTGCTTGCCATCTCAGACGGAGGCCGTCCGTCGGGCTGTCGCATTTGTTTGGTCCATGATTCGAGTGTGGCTTCTACTGTGACAGCCTCATCAACGAAGTAGTACACGGAAAGTTCTGCATCTTCAGAGTCTCCTGGTGTTCTAGGTAGCCCATAATGGTCGAGTTGTTGCGGGGAAGTTGTTGCGATTTCAATCCAGTCCGGTGGAGCTTGATAGCGCAGCGATTCTTGGGCGGATGCGATCACTGGAGCCAAAAAGAAGATTAATGCGACTGACCAACTGAGACAGGGTGGCATTCGAGTGTAGATTCTAGCACTGGAGGGCTACTCTGGTTGGATTTCAAATCGGCTAAAATGGCACTCCTGCCCCGATTGAGACACGTTTGAGCAATTTCATGATTAACACAGTTCGATTTTCGATTACGACGACGGGTCAGGGGGATATGCGGGACATCACTCAAGAGGTCACGACTGCGGTGGAAAGTACGGAGTTTGGTGACGGCCTGGCGACAGTTTCGGTCGTCGGGTCGACGGCCGCAGTCACTACTATCGAATTTGAGCCTGGTGCTGTAGCGGATTTTGATCGCCTTCTCGAGCGCCTCGCACCGCGAGACGCACAATATGCGCATCATGAACGTTGGGGTGATGACAATGGTTCAAGCCATGTGAGGGCGGCGTTGCTTGGCTCGTCGGTCACGTTACCGTTCAGTGCGGGCCAGCTCATGCTAGGAACGTGGCAGCAGGTTGTGGTGGTAGAGTGTGATACTCGTTCTCGGGACCGCGAGATCATTGTTCAGTTGATGGGGGAGTGACATTATGCGTGTTTCGTACGAGAAACAGGTACTCGGTAACGGACTTGAGGTCATAGTGCATTCCGACCGATCGTGTCCGATCGTTGCTGTTAATCTCTGGTATCACGTCGGCTCGAAAAACGAACAACTAGGGCGTACAGGATTTGCCCATCTATTTGAACATTTAATGTTTGAAGGTTCTGCGCATCACGATCGAGGCTATTTTGCTCCGCTGCAAGAAGCAGGTGGTGCACTAAATGGGTCGACGAATGCTGACCGCACAAACTACTGGGAAGTCGTGCCGACCGGAGCCCTTGAACGGGCTCTATGGATGGAGTCGGATCGCATGGGGTTTCTGTTGCCTGCATTGACTCCAGAGAAATTTGAAACGCAGCGGAAAGTTGTCTTAAACGAGCGCCGACAAAATTACGAAAATCGACCGTATGGCATGGTATCGATGGCGCTAATGCCGGCCTTATTTTCTCAGGGGCATCCGTATCGGTGGAACACGATTGGTGAGCCTTCCGATTTGATGGCGGCCTCTTTCAACGATGTTCGGCAGTTTTTCTCAACCTATTATCATCCTGGCAATGCGTCGCTGGTGTTGGCCGGCGATATCGATGTAGCCCAAGGGTTTGATCTTGTTGAACGTTATTTTGGTCCCATTCCAAAAGGTCCTCCCCGACCGACGGTCGACGTATCTGATACGCCGGTGGATTGTGAACAGCGGTTACTACTAGAAGATCGTGTCGATTTGCCGCGTGTTTATCTGTCTTGGCGAAGTCCCGCACTGTTTGGCGAAGGAGATGCAGGACTCGATTTACTCGCGACGATCTTGACTGCGGGAAAATCTTCTCGCCTATACCAACGGTTGGTTCGAGACGGTCAACTGGCGCTTGACGTGAGCGCAGGCCAGTCCTCACGCGAAATCGATGGGATCTTTAGTATTGTTGCGACGGCGGTACCAGGATGCCCACTAGCCGAGATTGAGAAGGTGATTTCTGATGAACTCAACCGACTGCAGCATGATGGGCCTACGGATGATGAAGTGGAACGGAGCAAGATGACGGTCGAGGCCGATTTTGCGTACCGAGTCCAGAGGTTAGGCGATTTTGGCGGTCGTTCTGACCAGCTCAATGCCTACAACATCTATCTCGATAACCCTGGATACTTTGACGCTGACCTTGATCGCTACCTGAAGATGGATTCGGTATCGATTCAATCTCTTGCGCAGAATTATTTAGCCGAACAAAGGCGGGTTGCTCTGAGTGTGATTCCTGTTGGCGCCGATTCTGCGATTGGTCTGCCTCACTCGACACGGACGGTTGTAGAGTGAGTACTGTAGATCGTAGTCGTCTTCCTGCCGTTGGTCCTTCAGCTCTGTTTCGGCCACCTCAACTCCGTCATACCAGACTGACAAATGGTGTTGATGTTTTAACAGCTACGCACCATCGAGCTCCTGTCCTAACGCTCAAGTTGCTGCTACCTGTCGGGGCTGCCGACGATCCTGATAACCGACACGGCTTGGCCGCGTTGACCGCCGATATTCTGGATGAGGGTACTTGTCAGCTGACAGATGTTGACTTACACAAAGCATTGACGCGTATCGGGGCGTATCTCGGTATCGGTGTGTCAAGCGATGCGACAACACTGACGCTGACCACTTTAGCTAAACACGCGCGCGAAGCCGTCGCTCTTCTTCTTGATGTCGTGGTCCATCCACGTTTGTCTTCTGATGATATTGACCGCGTACGTGATCTTAGATGCAATCGAATCCTCCAGATGCGCCAAGTGCCTTCTGCTGTGGCCGACCGGGTACTTATGAAGTCAGTATATGGCTCGCACCCGTATGGTCATCTCTCTATTGGCACTCATACAGCTCTATCTGAAATCGACGCATCTACGGTCACCGAATTTCACAGTCGATACTATCAGGCGACAGGGTGGACCCTTGTAGCCGTCGGTGACCTGTCTCACGACACACTTCTTGAAACGGTCGAATCTGAAGTTGACCGAGTTGTTCAAGGTGCGTCTTACTCGCCGTTTGTTCCAGGATCACGTCTTCAAGAACTACCGACTGTGAAGAATCGTTTAGTGTTTGTTCCGCGGCCAGATGCTGTCCAATCCGAAGTTCGACTAGGTCACCCTGGTGTGTCCAGAAACTCTGAGGACTATCACGCATTACTTGTTCTGAACATGGTCTTGGGTGGCCAGTTTGTAAGCCGTATTAATCTCAACCTCCGTGAGGACAAGGGCTATACATATGGGGCACACACGTCATTCGATTTTCGAGTTGGCCGTGGGCTTTTTTCGTTTCGATCCAGTGTTCAGACCAGTGTCACCGCTGCGGCAATCCGTGAAGCGATTCAAGAAATACAAGAGATTCAAACAACCCGTTTACCGACGAGTCACGAGTTGCGAGTAGCGCGTGATGCCCTAACTCGAGGGTTTCCTCGGGGACTGGAGACAGCCAGCCAAGTGGCCCGTGTCGGAACCACGCTCGCGCTCCACGGGTTACCGGTCGATGAAATGGATAACTTTGTCCAGCGGGTGATGGCTGTTGATCTTGACAGGGTAGTAGCGGCGGCTAGTACCCATCTTCATCCAGACAAGCTTGTCACGGTGGTTGTAGGGTCGCCCGACGAAGTGTTGCCATCACTTGAGACTCTAGGACTCGGGACACCTTACTTGGTTGAGTAACGTCGGACGGTCGGCGCGATAGAATTCTTATGTGAATTTAAGACGCATGAACAGTTCGGCTAGTTGCACTGGTTGCGCAAATACTCGACTGGCGTCATAAACGCATTTCCCGTGTTGAATTCTCCAGTTAGCGCTAACAATGTTACAGCGAGAAACGTTCTCAGCTGTGTCGATTGACGATCCTAAAGTTCTGTTCTGAGAAAGTTCACCAGTGAGTAGCCGTCCAACCAACTAAAAGGTGGAATCGCGGTACTGTAGTGACCGCAAGGCAGAACGCACAAACGATGTGAGATTCTTCGGCGCCGGAATTCCTGAACCAACTGACGCGATAGGTCGACAGGAAACGAAAGGTCGTAGCGAGCATAAACGAGTAGTACTCGTTTATGTCTCATCCGCTCGATATATGGCGCTGGACTGATTGGAAGCCACATCTGTCTCAGATGCTCAAGGTTGATTTGGCCTTCCAGACCGGCGCGGACATGGGCAGTAGATAGCCCTCGCCACACGACGTCAGCAAAGAATGGTGAAATGTGATTGAGTGCGGCCACCTTGATCTGAGGTTCGTGAGCAGTGGCTAGCATGGCGAGACAAGATCCGAGGCTTGTGCCCAAGATGCCAATCCGTTGGTAGCCTTCGGAGGCTAACCAATGCACTGCCCGTCTTGTGTCGAGTACAGCTTGTCGGCAGACTTGCAATGTTCGACCTACATTTGCGCTTACGATGTAGTCAGCACGGTGTAGGTCCACTGGCATTCGCCGATCGTGGTACGGAAGGCTGAGTCTTAGCGTCGCAATACCGAATTTAGCAATTAACCGACTGAGGGCCATGTGCTCTTCTGGGCCGGCGTTCCAGTGGGGGAGCACAACAATTGCGCGGTGCTTTAAGTTGTTATCACTGGTTGGATGATATCGAGCGTAGACCGTGTTGTTACTCTGGTCCGGTGTTTCCAATGCACTTGGGAAACTCAGCACGTCATCTGACAGCTGATAAAGTGTGGTTTCTGGTGTTTCGAAGAAGTCGCCGCTATTGTTTACCATCTTTTCGGACCAGCTAGTAACGACGCTAGCCGGTTCCTGATGCTCAAGTTGACCGGTCCTAAGCCAATCGATTCCCCATTCGAATTTTCGTACGACCCGATCCGATGTTGACGCAGCTAGGCGGTGCTCCCATGCGTGAAACAGGCGTTTGATCATGAGGATTCTAGATTGTTCGACTGCGTGCCGAAATTTTTCACTGACGAGGTTGGTTCGGAGTGACAGTCCGAACCGGGCGGCGTATAAATAAGGCAGGTTGATCGTCGTCAGCCGGGGTAACTAGAAGGCCTGGACGAGAAGCGGTTGACGGATTTTGGTTCTGTTCGGGATCGTTACCTGGAGAAACATAGCGGCCAATCAAATCAGAGGATTGAGGGAATATTTCCTGGCGCTCTTCAGTCGTTTCATCATCGCGTGCTTCGGCGAAGGGATCGAATTCCAAGGTCGGTAATGACCCAGTGGGTTGGTTCTGCACAGGTAGAATCCCAGGCTTGTTTAAGCTAAGTGCTTCTTGGTAGACGGTTACTTCATTGTTTTGACTGGTCCCCATCACGAATACGCGGTCGAAGCGTGATTGTCCTGTCGGCACAGGCAAACGTGGGGCTGCGACAAAACCAGCAGCTTGGCGAAGAAGTACACGGATCGCTTCGAGTTCGTCTACATTAACGAGCTCAACCCGAATCGATTCAGAGTGAAGTTCTCCGGTTTCGATGAACATTGTTTGCCCAATCTCTGACCATGCTTGGAGAATTCTCTGAATCGGGATGTCGTCGGCAATGATGGTCACCCGCCCATTGTGAAATGAAATTGCAGGTTCAGTGGTAGCCGTAACCGATGTTCCCAATAGGAGGATCAGCAGCCAGAAAGCACCTAAAACACGTCGCACGGTTCCAGTATATGCCACGACGGATATGCGAACTAGGCCTAAGAAAATACTAGTCAATGCACGAAACTAAAGTCTTAAACGGCAAACCGGAAGTTGATCACATCACCATCTTTGACTACGTAATCCTTGCCTTCAAGACGGACTTCTCCGTGGTCCCGGCATGCAGCGATTGTACCGCGGTGAAGTAACTGACCATGCTCGACAACTTCAGCTCTAATAAAACCTCGCTCTATGTCGGTATGGATTTCGCCCGCCGCTTGATTGGCACTGGTGCCAGCAGGAATTGACCACGCGCGACATTCGTCTTTACCGACAGTGAAGAAAGAGATGTAACCAAGGAGGCCATAAGTGGCCTGAACTACGCGGTCTAGGCCAGGGCGGTCGAGTCCTAGGTCGGCGAGAAATATTTTTTCGTCGCTCGAATCTAATTCAGAAATTTCTAGTTCAATCTTGGCGCAGACACTCACTGATTCGATCTGCGGTTTGTCCAACATTGTTTTGAGATTAGCTGATTCCAATGTCTCGTTTTTGGAGTTGAGGTCGCTTTCGTCAACGTTATTGACTAACAACAGTGGTTTGGCGGAAAGAAATTGGAAACCGCGTAACGTTTTTGCTTCGGTTTTGTTCAGTTCCATGCTTCGAATTGGGAGTCCATCCTCGAGTTGTTTAGAGCATCGTTCAAGTAAGACTGCTTCAACCTCGAGGTCGCGGCTGGCTGTTTTCTTTCGATCACGTTGGATACGATCCAGACGTTTTTCGGCGACCGCAAGGTCGGCCAAAATCAACTCGACTTCGATGGTTTGAATATCTCTATCGGGATCGATTGTGCTTTCCGCATGTGGGATCGCGCCTGCCGTGAACGCTCGCACAACGTGGAGCAGCGTGTCCGCCTCGCGATACGCTGCGACATCTACTAGAGAGCGTGTTGTTGTCGTTCCTCCGATATCGACGAATGTGACTGTCGCCGGAGTGTGTTTCTTGGGCTTGTAAAGTTCCGCGAGTTGATCAAGTCGAGAATCTGGAACCGTTGCCATCCCCATCTGAGCCTCGAGTCGGCCGAATCGGTTTGATGACGAACCTGAAGCACCTTTAGTCAGCAACTGAAAAAGAGTGGTTTTCCCGGTTGAAGGGAGTCCGATAAGTCCTGCACGCAGCATTCCCATAATTTACCGTAGTGATCAAAGCACAAAATTCTCTTAATCATTCCAATAAAACCTCTTTTCCGTTGACAAGAATCATCATGCTTGCCTACTATCTGTGTGGACTAATGTGGTTTTGAGTGGAGTAGTGTGGTGTTACGGGGCAACTTCTCCGCAAAAATTGATAACAAGGGCCGACTGAAGATTCCGACCGCGTTCCGGTCGACGATTGAGGAGACGTACGGCTCATTGCTTTTTGTTACCAGTATTACAGGTGATTCGGTCCGTATTTATCCGATGCCGGTCTGGATCGGTATCGAAGAGAAACTCGCACGTGTGCCCTCGACTCACCCTTCCCGCAGTCGGTTTTTCGACCGAGTTAATTTTTTTGGCCAGCCCGCAGAATTTGACAAACAGGGCCGAGTTTTAGTGCACGGTCGAGTTCGAGAAGCCGCCAGCATGGTGGGAGAGGTTGACGTCTTTGGTCAATATGACCATTTGGAAATCTGGAATCACGACCGGTTTGTGGAACGTCTCGACGGTGATCCGTACACCGATGATGATGCACGTGCGCTGTCGGAGTTTGGAATCTAAAGGTGACCAAGGACGATCTATCTAGACGTCTTGCCCACCAGCCAGTTATGGCTGCTGAAGTGGTTAATGGTCTCGAACCGAGATCAGACGGTCATTATCTCGACTGTACTGTAGGTGCGGGTGGTCACAGTCGAGCGCTGCTCGAAGCAGGTGGTGGCCGAGTGTTTGGTTTAGACAGAGATCCTGAATCGTTTCCGTTTGCCCGCGTGGCACTGGCATCGTGGGCCGACAGAATCAAGCTCTTGCACGCTGATTTTCGAGACATTGAACAGGTTCTCGACGAACATGGGATTACTACTGTCGACGGCGCTGTAGCGGATCTCGGGGTCTCGTCGATGCAACTTGACATGCAGGGCCGCGGATTTAGTTTTCGTCGCGATGACGTGCTCGATATGAGGATGGACCGCACGCAAGGGCCGACGGCCGCTGAACTTCTTCGCGACGTTCCAGAGAAGGCCTTAGCTAATTTAATCTTTCAGTATGGCGAAGAACGCTACTCTCGCCGCATTGCCCGTGCAATCGTTACCGAGAGACAGCGAGAACCATTTAAAACAACGGCACAACTAGCCACGCTCATTCGCCGCGTGGTTCCAACGAACTACAAGCGTAGGATTGATCCTGCCACCCGAACCTTCCAAGCTTTAAGGATATGGGTTAATGCAGAGCTGGACCGACTTGACGATTTTGTTCGCGCAATTTTCCGAAGACTTCGAACAGGTGGGCGCTTTGCTGTTCTCGCATTTCATTCGCTTGAGGACCGCGTAATCAAGACTGTCTTTCGAGAGCTCCATAGAGGCCAAGACATACCTGTTCGGATACTGACAAAGCGGCCACTTCGTCCTTCGGAAGAAGAGGTTGGTCGAAATCCTCGATCTCGAAGCGCAAGACTTCGCGTAGCGGAGAAGTTAGCGTGAGTCGTCACGAGCAAGACTTTGAACGGGATATTAAGCGAGACATTCGCAATAGTCCTATTGTTCGCGAGGTCGATCCAGCACGGTCACGTGATATCTGGCGGTGGGTCGGTATCGGGGTGTTTCTTGTAATAGTCGTCTTGTTTTCCGCCTGGCAGCATGGGGAACTTCTACAACATGGCTACCTCATAGGAACTGTGCAGGCCGAGCGAGCAAAGGAGCTCGAGACCAACCGACACCTCAGGCTTGAGATTGAGACTCTTAAATCACCGAAAAGAATTGAGCAGATCGCTACAGAGGTGTTGGGCATGGTGGTGCCCAGTAGCGAGGATGCGATTGTTCTTAGGCGGGTTGTTCCGTCTGAAACACCACCGCCTGGAATTGTGGTGGAGCAACGTGGGGAGGCCCTTGACGATAGCACGGTCCAAACAGAGGCGGTTTCAGGTCTTCGGCGCTAGTTGGTTCAGGCGTTTGCTGAAACCAAGGAGTAGTTCTTCTCTCGATCATCAGGAGGAGCAGCCGCGCGTGCGGTCGTCTCAGACTTGGCGGAAACGCGTCAAAAATCGTTTGGTCGTTGCAGGTCTCGTATTTGGTGCGTGGGCAGTGGGTATCGAAGCCCGCCTGGTATTCCTGCAAGTGGTTGATCATGAACGGCTAGTCAGTCGCGCTGAACGACAGCAGCGCGACAGCATTAACGTCGCCCCGAAACGTGGTGAGATTTTGGACCGCCATGGGCGCGTGCTTGCTTACAGCGTGGACGGGGACGCAATCGTTGCTGCACCAGTTCGAATCGCTGGCAACGACGTAGTGGAGACTGCAACGAAACTTTGCGAAGTGCTCGACTGTTCAGAGAAGAGGCGGATCGAGCTTCAGTCAAACTTGTCTGGATCGCGTCAATTCGCCTATGTAGAACGCCAAGTTTCTCCAGACTTGGTCCGCCGTGTTGACGCGTTGAATCTTACCGGTATCTCCTCCATCTTGGAGAACCGTCGATATTATCCGAACCGCGAGTTGGCTGCTCATGTACTGGGCTATGTGGGTGTTGATAACCAAGGACTTGGTGGAATCGAGTCTACCTACGACCAGGAGATCAAGGGAGAACCAGGCCGGATCCTGTTTCAAATCGATGCGAGAATGCGAGATTTTAATCGACAGGAACGGCCGCCTACGGCGGGTGCCACTCTTGAACTAACAATCGACACTCACTTGCAACATATCGCGGAGCGCGAACTGGAACGAACGGTTCGAGAACATGATGCCGATGCGGGAACAGTTGTCATGCTCGCCCCTGCTAGCGGGGAAGTACTAGCGCTGGCGAATTGGCCAACTTTCAATCCGAACAGTTTCTCCGAGTACAAACAAACAGATCGTCGAAATCGAGCCATACAGGATATTTATGAGCCTGGCTCAACCTTCAAACTTGTTACCGCTGCGGCTGCTTTGCAAGAAGGAGTTGTCAGTCGTGACGAGCGGTTCGATGTTAGCGCTGGCGTAATGCAATTCGGCAGCCGACTTATTCATGACACGTCGGTGCATACCGAACCTCTGTCTTTTGATGAGGTAATCGTTAAATCAAGCAATGTCGGCGCCATTATGGTTGGTCTAAGGCTTGGTCCTGACAGGTTGAGTCGGTACATCCGCGGGTTTGGGTTTGGTGAGGCCCTCGCGCTGGATCTACCAGGACAAGGACGAGGGATTGTCCACCCGCCGTCCGCCCTGAACAGTGACAGTGAAATGGCATCGGTGTCGATGGGGTACGCGGTGTCGGTGACGCCACTTCAAATGGCTGCGGCCGTGAACGCCGTCGCTAATGGGGGAGATCTTAGGCAAACGAAGCTTGTTCGATCGGTCATTAGGGACGGTGTAAGAGAAGATGTTCCAGTTCATACAATTCGGCAGGTTGTTAGTTCTGAGACAGCCAATCAATTAACCCAGATCATGGAGAGGGTTGTCGAAGAGGGGACCGGCCGCCAAGCTCAGTTATCAGGCTATCGGGTTGCTGGAAAAACTGGAACTAGTGCGAAGTTAATCAAAGTCGCTGGAAAAAATGTTTATTCGAGAACAGATTACTACGCCTCGTTTGCTGGATTTGTACCATCGGAGCGACCAGCGATAACGATTCTGGTAATGATTGATACACCTCGCACAGGTAGCTATTACGGAGGTAGTGTTGCGGCGCCGACGTTTCGGCGAATCGCGGAAGATGCACTCCGGTATCTGGCAATTCCACCGCCTGTTAATCCTGTAGCGCCGATCGTTATCGATTCAGTGGCAACACCAAACATTAGGCCTGCCCAATTTAGTTCCAGTGAGCAAGGGAAAACGAATTCGGCCAGAACCCCGGTAACGGTGAATGGAGCGATGCCAGATGTGGTCGGGATGAGTGCACGTCAGGCGACCGAGACTATAGCGGCATTACGGGGAACGGTTCATCTCTCCGGTAACGGCTTCGTGATACGCCAGGAACCATCGGCGGGAACGGTAGTGGAACGTGGATTCGTCGCAAGACTGTGGATGGCGCGAAGTCGCGGGTTAGCAATTGAGGTCACACCTTGATCCTTAACGAGCTTTGTCGCCATAGCGGCATAAATCTGCCGACTGGAACTCCGGAGGCAGGCGACACGGTGGTCGACCGCATTGTCTGTGATTCTCGCGCCGTAGAGCCGGGCGACCTCTTTGTGGCACTCCGAGGGCAACACTTCAACGGTCTCGTCTTTGCTGAAGATGCGCTTGCAAGAGGTGCGGTGGCAGTTGTCGCAGAGGATGTTCCGAAGGCTGGGTTTAATGCAGCATGGATTCAGGTCGGTGATGCAAGA
>CAZWIL010000023.1:0-20289 GCA_964634175.1 uncultured Vicinamibacteraceae bacterium | reverse complement strand
GTTGCCACTGGTCTTTCCCATCCATGGGGGATAGCGTTCAGGCAGAACGGGGACATCTTGGTAACAGAGCGCGACAAGGGGGCACTGCGTGTGATTCGGAATGGGCAACTCCTTGAGCGCCCCATTCCTGGCGTCCCCGAGGTTTACGCGGAGGTGCAGCGCGCGGGTCTGATGGATGTCGCCGTTCATCCAGACGACGATAGCCTCGTCTATCTGACGTACTCTAAGGCTGTTGAACGCGACGGTGAAAGTGGTGCGACGGTGGCCTTGGCTAGGGGGCGCCTCGACGCGGGGGCATTGACGGAGGTTCGCGACATCTTTGTTGCGGATGGCGTAGACCGTGGTGTGGCCGCTTCGAAATTAATCTTCGCACCTGACGGGACGTTGTTTATGACCGTCGGAGGTGCTTATGTGTTTGCGTCTACCGGAGGGCATGCCCAAGACTCGATGATGCATTTCGGGAAGCTGCTGCGGTTGAACGACGATGGCACGGTGCCAGACGACAATCCCTTCGTGGGAGACACTGCCTACCTACCGGAGATCTATTCGTTAGGCCATCGCAACCAAATCGGTCTGAGTTTTCACCCCGAGACCGGCGATCTCTGGGCGACAGAGCACGGGCCACAGGGTGGTGATGAAGCAAACATCGTCAAGAGCGGCGCAAACTACGGATGGCCCATTGCTTCGTATAGCCGTGAGTATTCGGGTGTGCCTGTAAGCGAGACCCCGTGGCTCGAAGATTTTGAAAGCCCGGAAATCTTGTGGTGGCCATCGATCGCTCCCTCCGGGTTGACCTTCTATACGGGCGAGCATTTTCCTGCGTGGCACGGCAACCTCTTTGTCGGCTCGATGCGGGTCGGCCGTATGCGGCATACGGGACATCTCGAACGGATCGTCTTCAATCGGCAGGGACAGGAAATCGGACGGGAGTCGCTACTGACCGAGCTCAAGCAAAGGATTCGTGACGTCCGACAAGGTCATGATGGATTCCTTTATCTTGTAACCGATGAGGATGATGGTGTCTTGCTTCGCATTGAACCGGCTCACGCACTTGTTGACCCACCGGGCAACATTCTGACGATAGAACGGTCCTCTGTGGCACGGGTGTCTCCTCTTTCAGAATCGGAGTGGACCACCGAGCAACGGGAGATCATTGAGCGATATGCGCCGGACGGCAATCCTGGAAATGCGCTCCGGACGTTGGCCAGGGTCCCCGCGTTAGCCAACCGTGTACTGCCCTTTCTGACTTATGTTGCTGAGGATTCGACCCTTTCACCGCGTCACCGGTCGCTACTGATTCTCCGCACGGCGTGGTTGACTCAGAGTGAAAATCATTGGGCCACATACGCTAGTCGTGGCAGTTTAACTCCTGATGAAGTGCTCCGAGTCGCGCAAGGCCCCGATGAAGGGTGGAGCGAATTTGAAGCAACTCTGATCGGAATGGTTGATGAGTTCTTTCGGAATTCATCAATCACGGACGTGACTTGGAATCGATTGTCAGAGGAATATGACCTCTACAATCTCGCAGACGCAGTTGTCACGGTCGCCGAGATCACGGCACAAGCAATCTTGTTCAATGCGTTGGGTATTCAACCCGATGACGATACGACTGAGCGTTTGCCTACCACGTCTGTCGGCTATCGACTTGTCGTGCCGGACCGAGACCCACCTCTTAGCGTCCCGCGGATCGACCCGGTTGAAGGCGACGGTTTAAGAGTCTCACGAACTCTTCAGCGTCACCCAGCACTCGCGGAACAATGGTATGTAAACGACAGATTTGTGCTTGACCCAGAGAAGTCGCGGCTAACACCACACGACCGCGAGCTTTTGATCTTACGGACTGGGTGGAACGCCCAGGCTGTCTACGAGTGGGCAAAGCATGTTGGAAGTGTAGGTCGAGCACGTGACCACGGCCTCGACCCGCTTTGGATTGCCCAGGGTGCGGACGCGTCTGGCTGGAATGCCAACGAATTAAATTTGATTGCGGCAGCCAATGAAATGTATCGCGATACCACCATCTCCGATACAACGTGGCAGGCTCTTTCAGAGCAGTACGATACCCACCAAATGATGAGTATCGCGTGGTCCACCGCGAGGTATCGGAGGGTATCGATGACGCTTAACGCGCTCGGTGTCCAACCATTGCCAGACGACGAGCGGTTTCCTGTTCTTGAAGGTTACTGAGTTTCTGAGAGCGGCGTTCACGGTGTCCGTGATGGGCGATGTGATTCGGGTCCAGTTTCAGCGCCACCAGATCTCGTCCTGAGCGAGCCGTCTTCCTTATGGCGCCGTTCTCTCTCATGGTCGGCCACTAACGTGAACCAAGAATACGTTAGCGCAGAGTCTTGCGGCATACCTTATACAATGCAGGTTTCACACAGTCTTGAACGGGAGGACAAGGGATGCGCCTGAGAGAGCAATGTTTAATCGCGGTCACTTCCGCGTTATTTCTCATGCAGTGCAGCGCCCCGCTAACCGAGCAAGATATCCAGCGGACACGGATAGGTTGGCCTATGTACCGTGGTGATCTGGCTGGAACGGGCTATTCACCGCTAGATGAAATCACGCCGGAAAACGTGGGTGCTATGACACGGCATTGGAGGTACGGGCTTCAGCGTGATTCTGAGACGGCTGAGGAGACTACGAGGGGGCCTAATTCTCAAGCCACGCCGATTGTGGTTGATGATTTAATGTACCTTCCAGCGGCCGACCGGGTGGTGGCTTTAGAGCCGGAAACTGGCCGAGAGGTTTGGCGGCACGTTGTGTCCGACGGGGTCCCGTCCCGTCGTGGCGTGGCCTATTGGCCTGGTAGTGAGGACACCGAACCACGACTGATCTTCACGGTTGGCGAACGGCTTCTCGCGCTTGCCGCCAAAACCGGTGACGTGGTGATGGAATTTGGACAAGCGGGTGAAGTTGATTTGGGAGTGCCATACAACTCGGTACCTCTTATCTACGGGGATGTGGTGGTAGTTGGTGCGAACACTCCTCGTGGCGCTATCGGTGGAATAGGAAATGCGCGCGCGTTCGATGCTCGAACTGGCGCCAAAGTCTGGGAGTTCGATTCGGTACCTCAACCTGGGACTGTGGGTCACGATACCTGGCAAGGTGACAGTTGGCAGGGCCGGTTGGGTGTGAATGCGTGGCCATTTTATTTTACGTTGGACGAACAGCGTGGCTTACTTTATCTTCCGCTGGCGTCGCCGATTCCTGGTGCATTCGGTGGCGACCGGGAAGGTGCTAATTTGTTTGGGAACTCAGTCGTCGCCGTGGATGTTGAAACGGGAGAATATCGCTGGCACTTCCAGACCATCCACCACGATCTGTGGGATGCTGACCCGCCTGCCCCACCGGTCCTCTTCGATATCTCGTCGGGACAGACACCGCCGATTCCAGCATTAGGTGTGACGACGAAGTCTGGATATCTCTACATCCTGAACCGGGAGACAGGAGAACCCATTTTCGGTGTCGAGGAGCGTGAGGTTGCGGCGAGTGATGTTCCTGGCGAGAGTAGTTACCCGACCCAACCTATACCGGTCAAACCGCCGGCCGTCGCCAGGGTGCAGTATGGGCCAGAGGACTTGGTGACCGCGTTAGATACAACACCAGAACACGTGATCGCTTGTGAGGAATTAGTTGAGGCTCACGGGGAGTTGTATAACGCGGGGCCGTTTACGCCGTGGGTATATCGAAACGAGAACACTTCCCCGCGCAGCACGCTGCTGTTTCCGGGGCTCGTGGGCGGTCCAAATTGGGGAGGTGCGGCGTTTAACCCTCGAAATGGATATGTTTACGTTTTCAGCCAGGATCTTGGGTCAATCGGCTGGCTGGAAGATGCCGAAGACGATTCACCGGTTCCGTATCGTCGGGTGGGGCCGCGACCGAATACTTTCGATGTCGAGTTTGAGGGCGCCCGCCTGCCATGCCAAAAGCCGCCGTGGGGGCGTCTTACTGCCGTCGACTCCTCAACCGGTGACGTTGCTTGGGTTCGACCCTTAGGCATTACAGAGCAACTTCCCGACGACAAGCAAAACACTGGGCGTCCCGGCCGAGCTGGGGTGATTGTTACCGCCAGTGGTGTGCTGTTTGTCGCGGCGACAGACGATAACCGCTTCAGAGCCCTTGATGCTACTACTGGTGAGGAGTTGTGGGTTGATCGACTGGAGCAGAGAGGTAATGCTAACCCGATGACGTATCAAGGCGGCGATGGACGCCAGTATGTTGTGATTGCCGCGCGTGACACGATTGAGGCATATCGCCTACCGTAACCTAATTACCAGTAGTTACTGAGTCAGACATGTCAAACAGAGATCTTGCGTCAGAGAGAGTTACGAGCCAATCGGCGAATCCTGTGAGCAAGGTAAACCTCCAGGTGGTTATTGCGGCCCTGTTTTCTTTTGTCGTACTGAGTATGTATCTCGGTCGCTTGGTTGACTGGCGTCACGGCGCTCTATTTCTTGTCGGCGGAGTCTTTGGGCTTTTTCTTTATCACGCGGCTTTTGGGTTCACGTCTTCTTGGCGGGTCTTCATCAGCGACCGTCGCGGCGCGGGTCTTAGGGGCCAGATGTTGCTATTAGCCATCGCCTGCCTTTTGTTTTTTCCTGTCTTAGCGTCCGGCACGCCGTTGTTGACCGACACAGTTCGGGGTAACGTCAACCCTCTCGGTACATCGGTTGTCGTGGGCGCGTTTCTGTTTGGTGTTGGTATGCAGCTTGGCGGTGGATGCGCCTCAGGAACCCTCTTTACGGTTGGTGGTGGAAACTCGCGAATGCTGGTCACCCTCGCTGGCTTCATCGTTGGGTCGGTGGCTGGTGCACTGCATGCACCGTGGTGGCAGTCGTTGCCTGAACTTCAGCCTGTATCGCTCGTTCAGTCATTAGGGTTATGGCTTGCTCTAACGATCAGCCTGAGCATTTTTGGCGGTATCGCAGTCGCCACGATTGTAATGGAGCGTCGGAGGCATGGTCGTCGCCTGCAAGCCCCAAGACCTTCACGGGATGGGTGGGCTCGGGTCCTTCGCGGACCATGGCCTTATGTGGCTGGCGCAATTGGATTGGCGGGTGCGAATTTTGCGACGTTAGCTCTGGCTGGCCGACCGTGGGGCATAACCTCTGGTTTTGCGCTATGGGGCTCGAAGATGGCTGCCACGATTGGTTTTGAGCCCTCTTCGTGGGTCTATTGGTCGTCTCCGGCGAGACAGGCGTCGCTGTCGGCCAGTGTGCTTACGGATACAACCTCAGTGATGAATTTTGGAATATTGCTTGGTGCCTTGATGGCTGCTGGTTTGGCTGGTCGGTTTAAGCCATCGTGGACCGTTTCCGGTAAGTCATTGGTTGCGGCTATTGTTGGCGGGTTGATGCTCGGCTACGGCGCTCGACTCGCTTATGGGTGCAACATCGGTGCCTATTTCAGCGGAATTGCATCCGGGAGTCTCCACGGATGGTTGTGGCTCGGAGCGGCCTTTTGCGGCAGTGTCGTAGGCACTCGATTGCGACCGTTGTTTGGCATGCTTGTGGAAAAAACGAATCCTTCCTGAGGATTACGAATTATTGACTCACATAGCCCCGGGCAAATTCCTTTAGGGCCTCACTGCGCAACCCAATAGCTTCGGCTTCTTCCATAGCGCGTGCGTCATCCCAGCCGTCCTGTGTCACTCGCTTGATAAACCACATGGCTCCGACACGATTGGCCGAAGCGCAGTGAATATAGGCTGGTTGGTTCGACGGTTGTTCGATAACACTAAGAAATTCTTCTGCAATCTCGGCACTGGGTGTTCGAAATGGGATGTGAAAGTATTTCAAGCCTGCTGCGCTAGCAGCGTTCTGGCTCGCTTCAATGGCGGCTCCGTCTTCTTGGGCCGTCCGAAAGTTTATGACCGATGTGAAACCGAGTTCTTTCAACGCTGCCAACGCTTCTGGGGGGGTTGCACCGCCACACGCAACTGTGGCGTCTACCCTAGTGTAATTTCGGATTCCCTGAGGTGCTTCATCTTGAGCATCCACGAGGCTCGGAATACCGAAAACGAGAATTCCTACCGCCAAGACACGCCTCGATATACTAGGAAAATTCAGCATTCCGTTGTCTCCCTTCGCGACACCTTGGTTCTTAGTGCATTCGGTTTCTGACTGTCGGATTAAACCCGCTACGTCCCGGTGGAGAAAAGCCCGTTCTCGCAGTCAGATATTCCAAAAAATTACTTAAGCAACTTTCTACCGGAGTGCCATGCAGAACTCCGCACACATGGTAGTATAAACTGCCATTTATGTATGCGGTTCGACCGATATTTTCCACGTGGTGGAAAGTATTTCTGATGTCTTGAGGGGGAGTGCGATGGTCACAAGAGTTTTTATCTATTTGGTTGGGGCGTTGTTGATGCTACCTGTGGTGGCCACCGGTCAATCACTTGCGGGCAGTGACCCTCATCCTGAAGTGCATCTGTACGATGTCACTGATTTCGGCCTCGACCCAGCAGACGTAACGTTCACTAAAGACATCGCACCCATTCTGCAGCGAAGCTGTCAGACCTGCCATCGGGCAGACGGCGGTGCTCCTATGTCTCTTGTGACCTACGAAGAAGTCAGACCATGGGCTCGGTCCATTAAGTATCGAACCGCCATCCGTGACCGCATGGGGGCCATGCCGCCATTTTTTCTGGAGAAGGACATCGGTATTCTCAAGTTCAAAGACGACACTTCTCTCAGTGACGAAGAACTAGCCAAGGTTCAAGCCTGGGCTGATCATGGTGCTCCGCTCGGAGACCCATCCGATATGCCGCCCGCACGTGAATTTACTAGCGCAGGAACATGGACGATTGGTGAGCCGGATTTAGTTTTGCGGTCTCGTCAAATGACGATTCCAGCCGTGGGTCCGGACCGGTGGGGTGATATTGGTCTTGTCCCAACAGGTTTAACCGAAGACCGTTATGTGAAAGCGGTGGAAGTGCGTGAAGTTAATGATATCCCTCCGTCTGCAGGAACCGATACGGTGGGAGGCCGATACATTTTTCACCACATGACATATTCCAGCGGGGTCCTGAACGAAGAAGGTACCGAGATCATCGATGAGACCAGAACCCGTTGGCCGATCCACGAAGTTGGTCGAAATGCCGACATATTTCCTGAGAAATTTGGGACGTTGCTTCCGGCAAATTCGGCTCTTCATCTTGGGGCGAGTCACTTGCACTCAAATGGCATTGCAGAAACAACTGCGCATCTCGAATTTGGTCTTATCTTCCACCCGAAAGGCTACAAACCTGAATATGGCAACCGAGCTCCTGTCCGTCTTGGGAACGGAGGAGACGTTGACGTACCCGGGGGAGCGGCGAATCAGGAATTTCATTCCTTCGAAGTCTTGGAGCAGCACACTAAGATTGTGGCGTTCGAACCGCACCTTCACGCGCCGGGCACCCGGATGTGTCTTGAAGCGATATGGGGCGCGAACCATTTCACACTGAACTGTGTCGGCTACGACCACAACTGGGTCAAGCAATATGTGTATGAGGACGACGCCGCGCCGTTATTGCCGAAGGGCACGATTCTGCACATCGTTGGATTCTTGGACACCACCGCAGGCAATGAGAATCTTGCGGACAATAGAAACTGGGCTGGCGGTGGCCGGCGTTCCGTCGCCAACATGTTCATCGACCTCGGTTATGCCGTTGAACTCACGGAAGAACAGTTTCAGTCCGAGATGGCCGAGCGCCGGGCGATGATGAAGAGTCGAAACGAGTATGACGTCGGCTGTCCATTGTGCTGGGCACCCGTACCAGAAATGGGCGAAACCACTCTCGATGAGGAAGCGCAGCAATGATTCGTGGCCTCATCCGTCTTTCGAGGCTGGGCAACTGGGCGTGTGTTTTCTTGGTTCCGGTGGTAGTTTTCTCTGTCCTAAGAAGTGTCGATGCCCAGACCCGATTTATGTATTTGAGTGGTCAGAGCGTGCATCCGGCGTTTGAAGGATGGTGGCCTAACCCCGACGGGTCGTTTACGTTGTGGTTCGGCTATATGAATTCAAATTGGCAGGAAGAGTTTAATGTCGAGGTTGGTGCTGATAATTACTTTTCCGTTACGGCCCCAGGTGAGCTAAATGACCTTGAAGCGGACGCGATGGTCTCGTCGGACGTGGACCAAGGGCAGCCGACCCATTTTTACCCTAGACGAAACCCGTTTTTGTTTACCGTAGAAGTCCCAGCGGATTTTGGAGAAAAGGAACTGGTCTGGACCCTGACGACGCACGGGCGAAAAAATAGGGTGTATGCGTCCCTCCGCGCGGACTATCGGATGGATACACAGGTCATGTCTACAGAAGTGGGCGGGTCCTTTGGTAGCCTTGACGACCGCCTTCGAGAAAATAAGCCTCCGGATCTGAGTGTAGAAGGGGACAGGCATCGGACCATCAAGGTCGGCGAACCGATGGAATTAGTTGCGCATGCCATGGACCCTGACGACTTTCCTCCGAGATCCGAACGCGGTCGCCTACCGGAGAACCTGGAGGAGTTGTACAGCACACGTGGAGTCGGGTCAGTGGTTGTTTCTGGCGCACCTGGATTACGGTTGTCATGGACGGTCTATCGGGGAGCGGCAGATGCTGTGACGTTTAGTCCCGAGCAACTTAAAGCGTGGATGGACACACGTGTTTGGGGAAATTCACCGTGGTCGCCACCTTACGTTCTCCCGGAACCGCCCCAAGATAACAGGTGGATGACCGACGTCGTTTTCCACGAACCCGGACAATATGTCCTCCGGGCGGTGGCGAGTGACGGTTCGCATTTCAGCTACGAAAACGTGGAGATTGAAGTCTCGCGGTGACAGTGTCCGAATGGGGCCTTGTGCCGTGTATTATCTGTGGGGCACTATCGGTTTAGACGGTGTTAATCCTTTCCTACTAGTTCTCGGTCACCAGAGAAGCAGGAGTCTGTGACCTTTCTTCGAGTTGTCGCGTCGGTTCTATTGGTTTATGGGATTGCTTGTGTAGATCCCGTGCCAGTGCGGCGTAGCGCCGACCTCCTGATCTCGGAGGCACGCCTCCTGACACGACCTGGTGAAATTTTGCCGCGATCAACCGTGGTTGTAACTGACGGTATTATCCAAGAGGTGGTGGCCGGAGAGTTTGACTTAGAGGCGACGACGGTAATCGAAGGCGAGAATTACACAGTTCTACCCGGTTTAATTGACACGCACGTTCATCTTCTGACTCAGTCGCCCATTGTCGATGGCGATGCGGCGATGGCTCAATATTTAAACGAAGTTCTACCCGGTGTGCTTGACGAGTATCTCGCGGCTGGCTTTACCAGTGTGCTGTCGAATGGAGATTTCTGGCCGTTCATCGCCGAGGTTAAAGCTCGCATTGATCGAGGGACGGTTCGGGGTCCTAGGCTTTTTGTCCTTGGGCCAATGTTCACGGCTCCGGGTGGCCATCCTGCTACGACCATTTGTGCGGAAAATCCCTGGTGCCGGGCACACCTTGCCGTCGAAGTCGACGATGAGGGGGAGGCGCGAGCGATGGTCGATGTAATCGCGCAGGCAGGGGCTGACGGTATCAAAATTGTGTTTGATGCGTCCCGAGAGAATTCTAGACTTGACACCAGCTTTGGTCGATCAGTTTTCGATAGAGCCAATGCTCACGATTTACCCGTCATGGCGCACGTGCACACAAATGATGACATCAATGATGCATTAGGGTTGGGTGTGACCGGCTTCGTGCATACACCCTCTGAACAAATTTCAGCCGAACTTCTCGACAGGATGGTGGCGACAGACACTTCGTTCGCGACCACGCTTTCGAGTTCTCAACTGGTTTTGGGGCAACCATTGGAAGTTCCAATGGAACCGAAGAGACAGAACTTGGCGGCCTTATCAGGAGCTGGGTTCTTGGCTGCATTTGGGACCAACAATACTGGAAACGAGTCAGTTAGTTCTGCGCTTCTAACGGAGATGCAGGCATTGCAGGACGCGGGGATGACGAGCAGTCAGGTCCTTACGGCACTTACCGCAGGGGCTGCAGAGCACCTTGGTCGATTGAATGAATTAGGCACTATCGAAGTGGGGAAGCGCGCTGATTTGTTGATTGTGGACGGCGACCCCATAACTGATTTGACCGCTTTGACTAATGTTGTGGCGGTGGTGAAGGATGGTGCACTGATCGTCGACTATCGATGATGATGTGGTCGCAAGGAAACCCGTTTTTGGTTTGGGCCTGTCAGCGCCATTATGAAGATTTCTCGAGAGTCGGCCGGGTTACAGCCGACTCTCGAGTGGTGATGAAGAAGATTCTTACTGTCCAGGTGCAGCTAGGTACTGCGCGTCTGGGACAGATTCCAGCCAGTCGACCGTTCCTTCATAAATTGTCATCTGCAGAGCATCTTCATCTGGCGCCGCACCATGCCAATGTTCGACGCCAGCTGCTGTGAACCAAGGTTCTCCCGGCATGATCTCAATGACCGGGCCGCCGCGAACTTGCGTTCGACCTTTACCTTCTTCAACCATGAGGAGTTGTCCCCATGAATGTGTGTGCCAGTTCGATCGAACTCCCGCGGGGAAGAGCAGTCGGAGACTACGAACGTCGTCGCTGTCTTCGACACTAGGATTTCCACCCATAAAGTTGCTCTGAGCCGCCGAGGTAACGCCAGACTGTTGTCCAACTAGAATCCACATAAAGATCAAGGTCGCCGCGATACCTGTACCAACCTCCAAGACTGAAAGTTTCTTTTGATCGTGATTCATCTGTCCTCCCGTGACGTCGCGCAGTATAGCGTAAGTCCCATCGTGGAATTGTTTTGTTCGCGGTGTCATCGACTGTTGAAGCGTGGAGGTCTATCCAGTATGGTGGGCAGTTCGCTGACAACAGAGGGTATGACCAGAGGCCATGCATAAGAGGATTTACAAGGAGATTTTAGTGTGACCAGGGAACGTGGGTTCGTTACTTGCGGAACCGTGGCGCTGTTGGTTTCGTTTTGTCTGCCATTGCAAGTTAGAAGTCTCCAAGACTCGCAGCCAGATGAGACCATCAATATACAGACGGGAACACGTTTATATGGCCAACGTTGTGCGGATTGCCATGGTGCCGACGCAAAGGGTTTTACTGGGCCTGATCTGACTGGTCTTTGGGTGTCAGGCCAAAGTGACGCCCAGGTCCGGCATACTATCCGGTTTGGTCGACCTGGGAGCATCATGCCGTCGAGTACGGCACCGCCTGAGGAGTTACAGGCAATCGTCGCCTACTTAAAAAGCATCGGGACGGTGCCTGTCGATTGGAATGCTCCTGGCAATATCGGTCGTGGCCGCGCAATTTTCAGATCGGAATGTCAACGGTGTCATTGGTCGGGGCAGGATGGTGGTCGGTTAGGTCCTGATTTGTCACGCATCGCCGATACTCGAACCCGGGCCGAGTTGGCACGCTCAATTCGTGAGCCGAGTGCAGCGATAGTTGCAGCCTATAACTTAGTTGCGTTGGTTACTCTGGGCGGTGAGGAGATTCGTGGGGTACGGAAGGGAGAGGATGCGTTTTCTATTCAGATTGTTGATGTAGACGAACGCCTTCAGGGGTACCGTAAAGCCGGATTGCGGTCTGTGGTGGTAGAGGAGGAATCCTTGATGCCGGTGTTCGGTGTCGAGCGTTTAGACGACGGTGAGTTAAATGACTTACTGAAATTTCTCAGCACGTTGAGAAGAGTGGGTAGTGACTGATGGAAGAGGTGCGTGAATGATATCGTCTCGGAGCTTTGCTGGAGCATCCGCCGTAGCGGCAATGTTGATGCTTTTCGTGAGTCCGTTCTCGCCAGCGGCACAGGAACCTGAAGGTCAAGGTGTTACTTTTGATGACCTACTGAGCGGACTGACGGTGCCATCTCAATGGCTGACATTCTCGGGTGACTACACGGGCCAGCGTCACAGTCCCTTAATGCAGATTACGGCGGACAACGTGCACAGGCTAGTTCCGGAATGGACGTTCCAGACAGGGACGATGACTCGCGGCCGAGGATTTGAAACCACACCACTAGTGTGGGATGGCGTTCTTTATGTGACTGGGTCGAATAACTTTGCGTGGGCTCTTGATGCACGGACAGGCCGGCCGTTTTGGAGATATCGGCGAGACCTGCCAAACGATCTCACGTATGGGGCGAGCGCGCCTGTCAACCGCGGGTTTGGGATGCTCGAGGACCGATTGTTCATGGTGACTCTCGATGCACATCTTCTCGCGTTCGACCGGAAGACAGGCAATGTGCTGTGGGACACTGTTCTGGCGGATTATCAAGTCGGGTATGCAGCAACGGCGGCACCGCTAGTTATAGAGGATAAGGTGATCGTGGGGATTTCTGGCGGTGATTATCCAACTCGGGGATTCCTTGATGCGTATGACCCGGTGAGCGGCGAGCGGCTCTGGCGTTTCTATACAGTTCCATCAGCAGGCGAGCCAGGTAGTGACACGTGGCCGTCAGCGGATGTCATGGAGCGCGGCGGTGGTGGGACGTGGATGACTGGTAGCTACGACCCAGATCTCAACCTGGTGTATTGGGGAACAGGCAATCCAAATCCTGACTATTACGGCGCTGACCGTCTCGGTGACAATCTCTATACGGCTTCTATCGTCGCGCTCGATGCGGATACCGGTCAGTTGGAATGGCACTACCAGTTCACGCCTCACGACACTCATGACTGGGATTCAAATCATGTTCCGGTCATTGCCGAATTGGATTGGCAAGGTCGCCGACGAAAAGTGGTGATGGTTGCCAATCGCAACGGGTTTTTCTATGTTCTCGATCGTGCCACAGGGGAGTTACTTCTTGGGAAGCCGTTTAGTGACACTACCTGGGCGCGAGAAATTGGGTCCGATGGTCGGCCGATCATTCTTAATGACGGGAGCAAAGGCTGTCTGCCTGATTATTGGGGCAGTACAAACTTCATGCCGCCGTCGTTCGACCCAGCACGCCGGTTGTTTTTTGTGACTGCGCGCGAAACCTGCGCGACATTTATTCCGCAGGAACCTGAACTGGTTGCTGGCCAGTCCTCGTTCGGTGGGATTGTTCAGGTTGACCGGACCAAAGGATATGGTGCGCTTCGAGCGATTGACGTCGTGACAGGTTCTCGCCGATGGGAGTTTCGCTATCCGTCACCAGCGATGGCGGGTGTGATGTCGACAGCGGCTGGTCTGGTCTTTGCCGGTGATAACGAAGGGAACTTCATGGCATTTGCAGCCGATACTGGTCAAAACCTGTGGCACTATCAGACTGGTTCGAACATCCATGGCGCGGCTGCGATGACACACATGCTGGACGAGAAACAGCACGTTCTGGTGGCTTCAGGGACAACACTTGTCTCCTTCGCGTTGCCGGACTAATGGTGGGTCTGTGGGGTAAGGTAGTTTCTACTAGAAAGCGGTTCCACAGGCTTCAGAGGCAGACGTATATACTTTTGTCCAGACTTGTGTTGGTGTGCTCGGCGTTACCATCGCGGTGCTATCAGCGAATGTCTGGGGCTCCGCCGGTTAAGATGCTCGGGTCATCTTGGTATCGATAATCGGTGTTGTTCTGATTTCTACGGACCCCCATTCATGAGAAAAGCGGTTTCCAGAAAACATTCTTGCCTCGCGCGTCTTGGGAGTGCCTGGCAGTTCAATCCAGTTTATCTCTTTCTCGGCGTCCTTTGGCTGGCCCACTTCTATGGGATCGCAGTGGCTTACGGCCAAGAGACTGGGGTAGCTGCGAAGCATGCCGTGGCACTTCGCGTGCCGACAGATGTCATCAGGGTTGATGGTCGTCTAAATGAATCAATTTGGGAAACCGCAGTTGCGATTACAGATTTTGTCCAAAAAGAGCCTGATGAGGGGGCGATACCAACCGACCGCATGGAAGTCCGATTCGTGTACGACGATTCGGCGTTGTATATCGGTGCTCGGATGTTCAGTTCAGGAACGATTCAAGCGCCACTGAGCCGTCGTGATGACGGTGACCAGATTGAATCTTTCCAGGTCGAGTTAGACACCTATCATGATCGCCGGACGGCGTATATGTTCGGCGTGACAGCGGCCGGTGTTCGGCTTGACCACTACCACCCAAACGATGATGAAGGTAGCGAAGACTGGGAATACGATCCCGTCTGGCAGGCTAGGACTTCGATAACCGAAGACGGTTGGAGTGCAGAACTGTGGTTGCCGTTTTCGCAGTTGCGGTTTAATGCGGGGGACGATCAAATTTGGGGATTAAACGTTAAGCGGTATGTGCCTTCTCGTGATGAGGAAAATTATTGGGCACTTGTTGGACGCACTGAGAGTGGGTGGTCGTCGCGGTTTGGTGAACTTCACGGCATTGGGCAACTTCAACAGCCGGGCCGCTTGGAAGTATTGCCTTACGCGGCTGGTTCAACGAGACGAACAGCAGACCGAAATCTTTCGGATCCGTTCGATGATGGCAAGAACCTGATGGGTCGAGTAGGCGCCGATCTGAAGTATGGATTTGGGTCAAACCTGACACTAGATGTGACAGTGAATCCAGATTTTGGCCAGATAGATGCTGATCCTGCGGAAGTCAATCTCACGGTATTCGAAACGATCTTTTCGGAGCGGCGCCCATTTTTTCTTGAGGGTAATAATGTTCTGACTGCTGGCACTGGCAACTATTACTACTCACGCCGTATTGGGGCAAGACCCGTAGGACCGACGGCGGGAGATTTTGTCGACTATCCCAATACCACGACGATTCTGGGTGCGGCGAAGCTCACCGGCCGGCTGCCTTCGGGAACATCGATTGGCTTATTGGGTGCGGTGACTGATGATGAATTTGCCAGGACTTCAATAGGCAATCAGCAGTCGGACGTCCAGGTCACACCACGAACCATTTGGAGCGTAGCTCGAGTTATCCAAGAAATTGGCGATCAAGGTTCAACTGTCGGTGCCCATTTGACCGCAGTGCATCGCACAATGTCACCTGATGATCCGCTGGCAGCGATTCTCAGTCGAAATGCGGTCACGGCCGGTGCCGATACGCGCTTACGGTTCAAAGACCGTACCTACGAAGCGCGGTTCAATGTTGGGATCACGCACATTGATGGCGAGGAGCCGGCCATAGCCGGCTATCAACGGCGGAATTCTCATCTGCTGCAACGCATTGATCAGCCAGACATACGGTTTGACCCAACCCGAAATTCAATGTCGGGAGCGCAAGTCACCGGTACGCTGAGCAAGATCGCAGGCCGTCACTGGTTGTGGCGCGCGAACGTCATGATCGAGTCCCCAGAGTTTGAGCCCAGCGATTTTGGCCGACTCAATTTTGCTGGCGACGTCTCTAGTCGATATAGCTTGACTTACCGAGAAACGGTTCCGGGGCCCGTATTTCGAGCGTATTTTTTTAGAGTTCAACTTTCTTCCTACAATTACTTCGACCGAGACCTTGGTATTCGATACAACCTAACGAGCGACCAAGGGTTCACGTTCCTCAATTTTTGGCGAACCAATCTTGATGTCACGCGATACTTCCGTGGCCAAGATGCCCAACTGACACGCGGTGGTCCCGTCATGGGTGTGCCTCTTGGTTGGAACGCGAACTGGTCTCTCCGGAGTCGCGCGGCTGCCGAGACCCAATGGAGCGTGAATACAGGTTATCAATCCAACGAACTCGGGGACTACGTGTGGCGATATCGGGCTGGTCTCTCGGTCAGACCATCTCCGTCCTTACAGTTGTCGGTCGAACCTGAATACCGGAATGAACGTGGGACGCGGGGAACGTTCAGTGGTCCAATTAACCGTCAATATTTAGCAACGCTTCCTGGTGGAAGACCCGAGGTGTTCGGCAGACGTTATGTGTTTGGTCTACCAGATAACACCCAGCTGTCCGCACGGTTTCGGGTTAGTTACACATTTAAACCTGACATGACCTTGGATATTTACGCGGAACCTTTTGCGGCAAGCGGACGCTACGAACGCTTCGGTGAAACTAGAGCGCCCCGGGATGCGAGGCTTCGAATCTACGGGACCGACGGCACTACGATTGAGCGACTCGACGATGGCCGGTCACTGGTTACGGATGGTGATGATAGTTTTGTGTTGAGGAACTATGAGTTCAATGTTCGGTCATTTCGGAGCAATGTTGTCTTGCGGTGGGAGTGGCGGCCTGGGAGCACCTTGTTCGTGGTGTGGCAACAGAACCGGCAGGACCGAACTGCCATGGGGCGCCACGTTGGTTTTGGCGACCTGTTCGAGTCCTTGTCCGTACCCGGTGATAACATTTTTGCGATAAAGACAACGCTATGGGTCTCCAAATAATTCGTGCCTGTGGTAAAAGCCGCCAAAGGAGCACACATACCAGGGTAATGTTGTCGCCCCAAGGCGCAGGAGACCCGAGCCCGTGACGGTCAGACAATTTTTTGTCTGGATTGATTGCAAGCAACGAAGACTTAAATCGTTTACACGCTAGAGCTTGTAGTTCGTTTGTTGCTTGAACCAATGTTGAAGAGTGCAGCCGCGACACTAGCCAGGTTGTAATTTTTCGATTTGCCTCCCGATTGTTCTAGAATAGTTGTAGGGACGCCTCGACACGATTGTCGGTGCTGAAGGTCGTCGCTGGAAGGTCTAGTTGAAAGGTGCACTATGTTGAGAAGTAAATTCGTTGTGAACTTTGGTACGACATTAGCGATGATTTTCGCCCTCGGAGTTGTCGCACCCCAGCTAGTGACTGCGGGGCAGACTGAGTCTGAACCCGTCACGTTTACGAAAGACATCGCGCCAATCCTGCAACGAAGTTGCCAGCATTGTCACCAGCCTGACTCGGTTGCACCAATGCCGTTGATTAGCTATGAAGATGTGCGTCCGTGGGCCCGAGCAATCAAGAACCGGACTGGTTTGGGGCCGGTTGCTGGCGTGATGCCGCCTTGGTATGTCGAAAAAAATATCGGTATTCAAGAGTATCAATTCGATCCATCACTGAGTGCGGAAGAAGTTGTTCAGATTGCGACGTGGGCGGATAACGGGGCTCCACGTGGGAATCCGGCGGACATGCCTCAATCGACGGTACTTGGTGGTGCTTCGGTGTGGCATGCGGGAGAACCCGATCTGATCACTCGCACCGAAGAAATCGCGATGGCAGGTGATGCGCCGGATTGGTGGGGAGAGATTAAACCAGTGTCGGTTGGCATCGACGAAGATCGTTATGTGAAGTCTGTCGAGATTCGTGAAGTGAACGACGTACTTGAAACCGAAGATGTGCGCGAGACTGTCGGCGGACGATTTATTTTCCATCACATGATTTGGGGCACCGCCGTACTCGATGACGAAGGTCGTCCTACGGGACGACCTGGATTTTGGCCAGTCCACGAAGTTGGTCGTAATGCGGATGTTTTTGATCCTGAAGGGGCTCCCCTTTTACGGGCAGGGTCGCTCGTAGTGTCTGATTCCGTTCACCTCCATTCGAACGGCAAAGATACACGGTCGCATCTTGAGATCGGGTGGCGTTTTCACGACAAGGGATATGAGCCAAAATACAACTGGGCACTGCGGCCACTTGGTAATGCTGTTGATATTGATATCAAGGCAAATGAAAAAGACCAAGAACTGCACGCATACTATGTGCTGCCATCCCATACGAAGATCACTACGTTTGAGCCGCACTTACACGCGCCTGGGGCCAGGATGTGTCTCGAAGCGATTTGGGGCATCAATGTTGAGACTTTAACGTGTGCAGGTTACGACCATAATTGGGTCCGTGGTTATCAGTACGCACCAGGGTTTGAACCTCTTCTGCCCAAGGGCACGATTTTGCATATCAAAGGCTATATGGACAATACCGCCGGTAACCGCAATATTCCGGACCCTCGCAATTGGCAAGGTTCTGGAAACCGGTCAGTCTCAAACATGTTCATCGATCTTGGGAATGGCGTGTCGTTGACGGATGAGCAGTTTGAAGAAGAAATGAACAAACGCCGCGAGTTCCGAACAATGACTCGGAACACCCATATCATCGGCTGCCCGCTGTGCGGCGCTCCACCTGCGACGCCAGCCGACTTAGCACGGATTTCGGTAAATGATGCTGAGACAGCTTTAGCTGAAGCCGAAGAAGCGGTTAGTGAAGCGAAAGAGGCTCTGGAGGCTGCGAAGACTCGAGCGACCGAAGCAGAGTCTTCAGGAGCACAGCAACAACAGTAGCGGTTGTAGTCAGGAAATGGTTAGGGCCGTCACGGCTGTGCCGTGACGGCCTTTTTTTATGCTGGTACTCACGCCGGTAAGCAACCGACTGACGAACAGAGAAGTTGCTAGTTCATTGGAATGTTTGTTTGGTCACATACACCATCCAGTAACTCCCAGTAGGCGTTTAAAGATTCCGTTGCAGCGTTGATGACAATACCGGGTTCCCCGCCGTCGCCTAGGCAGTGTCGCAACACGTCACGTTCTTCCTGGCTATGAGCGATATCCGCCTTGGCATGGACGTTGAAGTATGTGAGAGATTCTTCGCCGGTAATGCCGTAATGGGTGCGAAGCCCATCCCGTTTTTGAGAGGCGACTTCGGGTTGTTGCACTTCGTATGCGTATAAGGCTGTCACACCTTCCAACGTGCTGGAAGTGGCCAATCTTCTGAAGGTATTTACGATGTGTTGGGCTGATTGGTGTGGAGCTGCCGTGGTTACCTCTTGACGGCTCTGACCGAGTGATATGGCGAAATCGAGCCAGAGTTCAGGGTGCGGTTTTGGGTTTGTCCGTTCATCGTGTAGGTTGCGGCCGAGGGTTTCTCTAACAACTAGGTCGGCGGTCTTTTCCATACTTGCTTCGAGGTAGGACGGAAACGCAGCCACGTGTGGCCAATATACGCGGGCATAGGTAGCCAGTTGAGTTTTTGTGAGCGCGCCTTCCCGCCACGCGACGTAAAACGGGTGTCTGAGGATCGATCGAGATTGAATTAGGGCGTCTAGCTTATTCAAGATGTCATACGGGTCCATGTAGCAGTTTCTCCTTGGTTGTAGAGATAAGTCGTTACTTACGTCGCCAGAGTATACAAGCCCACTCATTTCGTCACGCTAGCGGCTGACGGAAGAGCGAGTAAACCAAGACCCATTGGTGGTGGACTTGTTTATCGAAGAGTCCGACGAGTGGTGATTGCTTGTCGATAGTTGTAAATGTTAGCTTCGTGCCGGCGTTGGGATAGAAGTTCGGTGTGCACTACGATAAATTCAACGTTTGAGATCTAGTAGTCTTCGGATACGCAGTCTCGCGGCCGCAACGCGGCGGATGTAACCGCCAAACTCGTGCTATTTACTGATTCACGATTTCTTTTTTTCTTTTTTCCGGTCCTGTTGTTGACCTATTACGTGGTCGTGTGGCTTACGTCACGCGATAGAGATACCGGTGTACGAAATGCTGGTCGTTCGAATTGGCTGCTGGTGATCGTGAGTCTCGCGTGTTATGCGACCGGAACGGGGCGGTTGGTCGCGGTGATTTGTGCCGCCGCAATTGTCAACTATGTGATGGCACTCGGGATTGACTACGCACGCCGGGCTCAGGCTGGAACGTTTCCTGAACTCCTTCTCACATTCGGAGTAACTGGGAACGTGGTACTACTCGGGGTGCTCAAGTTTATTTCTCCGATCGCCTTGGCTTCGCATACCGTGACTGGGGTATCAAGTGGCGGGTTTGCCGTGCCACAATTTCTTGTCCCAATCGGTCTTATTCTTGTTACGTGTCACGCCATCTCTTATTTGGTTGATGTATATCAGCGCCGCGCAGCTCCCTATAGAAACCCATTCACGGCGTTCTTGTATCTCTTGTTCCTACCGACATTAATTGCCGGACCTATTCTCCGTCATCGCGATGTGGAGAATCAGTTTTTGGCACGGCACGTTGGCATGGCTGCCTTTTCGTACGGGGTTAGACGCTTCGCTGTCGGTTTAGGCAAGACCTTTCTCATTGCGAGTATCTTGGCAAGGCCAGCTGATGCAATTTTTGGACTACCGCCCAGCCAAATCGGTTTTGTGGAAGCTTGGTTCGGAGCCCTGTGTTTCTCTTTGCAGATCTATTTTGACTTTTCTGGCTACGCCGATATGGCTATCGGTTTGGGACGTATGTTGGGTTTCCGGCTACCTGAAAATTTTAAGTGGCCGTATGTTGCTCGTTCGGTGAGTGAATTTTGGCAGCGTTGGAATGTCTCGCTTATCGAGTGGATTCGGACGTATATCGGTCTTTCCTTGGACAGGCGAATGCCTTCCCGCGTGATCCTTACGAGCGGATTAATGCTTCTCTTCGCGTTTGTGGGCCTGTGGCATGGTCCGAGCTGGAACGTCATTCGATGGGGAATGTTTCATGGTGTCTTTGTGA
>CAZWIL010000022.1:0-21316 GCA_964634175.1 uncultured Vicinamibacteraceae bacterium | reverse complement strand
GGTTTCGCCTTGTTTCCGGTTATCGGTATAGCTGACAGTCGACCGAAGTTTTTATCCAAGACAACTGAAGTCAAGCGGATCTTAGAGATTCCCATGATTACACTCATCGGGTCAGAAGGCCTTCATCTTGGCTATCGTTTGTACAAGAATGACTGTTACCGAGTACCTTACTTTAATGTGGAGGATGAGCGGGTGTGGGGAGCAACCGCCATGATATTAGGTGAGTTACTTACGGTTATCGGAACGTCGCTACCGGATCCGTGGTTGCTCGATGGACTCGGGCCGGTAGCGGGCACCTAATCGTGTAAGTTAGGAGAACCCTAGCTTGGCCAAACGACAGAAGAAAGAAAGCCACGCACCGTTACTCGACGTCATAGAGGCGAATGTAGAGGTCCACAATGCTGACGCCAATGTGGTCCCACTACATGAAGCCGCGCAATCTCGCTATCTCAACTACGCACTTTCCGTCATCACCGCAAGAGCGCTTCCAGACGTTAGAGACGGCCTCAAGCCAGTTCAGCGACGCATCTTATTTACGATGTGGCAACAGCGCCTGACACCAGACGCAAAACCGAGGAAATGCGCAAAGGTCGTCGGAGACGTTATGGGCAGCTACCATCCACATGGTGACACGGCCATCTACGACACACTTGTACGAATGGCACAGCCGTTCGCACTGAGATATCCCTTGATTGAAGGGGTCGGTAATTTTGGGTCGATTGATGGCGACAGAGCTGCTGCAATGCGGTACACAGAATGTCGCCTAGATGCGCCTAGCACCGAGTTGCTCGATGGTCTCGGAAAACAAACGGTAGCGTTTAAGTCGACCTACGACGGGACGAATCGAGAGCCCGTAGTATTGCCATCCCGACTGCCAACACTACTAATCAACGGCTCGACCGGTATCGCCGTCGGCATGGCAACAAACATTCCTTCTCACCATCTCGGAGAAGTTTGCACGGCATTGCTTAAACTCGTAGACAATCCTGAACTCAGCAGCAGTCGCCTCTGCCGCTACATCAAGGGCCCTGATTTTCCGACCGGTGGACAACTCCTAAACACATCTGAGGAACTCAAGCAAATCTACAGCAGCGGCTCTGGCACTCTGAAACTTCGCGCAACATGGGATAAAGGTTCCTCCACCAAGACCGCCAAGACCGTTTACATCACCAGTCTTCCCTTTGCTACTAACAAGGCTCAGATCGTGGAGCGCATTGCCGAGATCATCCTGGCACGAAAACTTCCACCACTTGTTGACATCCGAGATGAATCAACCGACAACGTACGAATCGCCTTAGAGCTAAAAGATAATGCAGACGAACAACTGGTCATGGCTTACCTCTTCAAGAACACGCCTCTCCAGAGCAATTTCTCGGTCAACATGACGTGTCTAGTTCCAACCGATCAAGAGGACATAGGTCGACCCGAACGCCTCGATCTCAGACAACTACTGCAATATTTTCTCAAGTTCAGGCTCGAAGTCGTTACCAATGCATTTGAGCACGACCTTAGAGAATTAAAGAAAAGGATTCATGTTCTTGAAGGATTCGCAAAGGTATTCGATGCACTCGACACAATTATCAAACTCATTAGAGCATCGGACGGCAAATCCGATGCCGCCACAAAAATCATGCGCCGCTTCAAACTGGACGCAGAACAAACTGACGCCATCTTGGAACTCAAGGTCTATCGTCTCGCAAGACTTGAAATTCTGATCATCCGAAATGAACTAGCCGACAAGCGAAAACGTGCGCAACATATCGGTGGTTTATTAAGCCATGAGGATCGCCGGTGGAACGTCGTCCGTAACGAGATCAGAGAAATCCAGAAATCCTACGGAAACCCGAAGAAATACCCGCGGCGCACTCTGATCGAAAGCGTTGCTGAAGAACCTGAGTACAGTGAAGACGACTTCATAATCGACGAAAACTGTGTCGTACTGGTTTCTCATGACGGCTGGGTGAAACGCCAAAAGGAAGTTCGTGATGTTTCGACCACTCGTCTCAGAGAAGGAGACTCCCTCCTAACTGCTTTAGCTGGTAGCACCAGATCTACCGGCGTGTTCTTTACAAACTTCGGCGTCGCGTACACGTGTAGGCTTATAGATATTCCGGCCTCCACCGGCTACGGTGAACCAATCCAGAGACATTTCAAGTTCAGGGACGGGGAACGCGTCGTGGCCGCACTCAGTCTTGATCCACGAATCACCTCAGACATAGCCCAAAAAAGAGCAGGAACAATTCCGCGCACCCACGCTCTTGCAGTCAGTAATGATGGTTATGCTCTACGTTTCAGCATAGAACCGTATGCAGAACCCAGTACTCGAACCGGTCGACGCTTCGCACGTCCCACAAAGAATGCTGAGATTGTAGGAGTCGAGCGAGTTGACGGAACCGGAATCGTCATCGCCGCCACAAAATCAGCACGCGCTATTCTTTGTAACTTGAAGGCCATTAATTTCTTGTCTGGACCAGGAAAAGGAGTCACGTTGATTAAGCTGTCCAAAACTGATGGCGATCCAGACAGTGTCTTGGGCTTCGTAGTGTCTCGTAAAGAACGTCAACTACTCACAGTCGAAACTAGCCGGGGAGCGCACCAAACGATCAGTAGGATGAAATACGGCGTCAGTGGTCGGGGGGGGAAAGGGCGACAGCTGTTACAACGAGGACAGTTCATTCGAGTAATCCCACTGCCCATAGAAACGCCTTCACTCGAAGAAGAGAACGACTGAAATGAAACCCACAGGCAAGACACCAGTCGTTCTCAAACGACCAGAAATCAGTCTCGCCAATGAGAAGCACGGAATCAAATCCATGAGTTTCTTAACACTTGACGAATACTCAATTAGTTTAAAAGAAGAGGCTGGATAAGTGGGAGGTCGATCCTATACCGCAAAGGACATCACCGTACTGGAAGGCCTAGAACCGGTTCGCAAACGTCCAGGAATGTATATAGGCGGAGTCGGAATGTCTGGCCTACACCATCTAGTGTGGGAAATTGTCGACAATGCCGTCGACGAAGCTATGAACGGTCACGCACAGAATATCCAAGTCACACTACATGCTGACGGTTCATCCTTGACAGTCACCGATGATGGTCGAGGCATCCCCATTGACCGACACCCAAAAACCGGAAAGAGCGCTTTGGAGGTGATTTTCACGACACTCCATGCGGGTGGAAAGTTTGAGCACCGCACTTATCGAACGGCCGGAGGATTGCACGGCGTCGGTGCCAGCGTCGTAAACGCACTATCCAAAGACCTGATCGCACATTCAAGAAGAGATGGTTCTGAATGGAGCCAAACCTTTCATCGTGGTAAGCCGTCAAAAACATTGAAGCGTCTCCGCAGCGTCCGTGGTACCGGAACGACAATCTTCTTTCGCCCAGATCCTCAAGTATTTCCGCGCACTGAATTTGATTCCGATCTGATAGCTGAACGCCTTGAGATCGCCAGCTACTTACACAGCGGAGTAAAGCTAACGTTCGATGACGACACTCACAACCGCCGCCACACCTTTCAGCATGACGCCGGGCTGGTTGACTATCTCGCACACATCGTAAACACGCAGCGGTCCGCTCCTGTCCACGACGCTATTTTTTCGCTTGAACGAACTCACGTGGACAGTGGCTCGAAAGCAGCGGTGGTGCTCCGGTGGACTGAGTCTACGGACGAACTGCTTCGGAGTTATGTCAATGGAATTCCAACCGCATCGGGTGGCACACATGAAAACGGTTTCCGATCGGGTGTCGGCAAGGCAATTCGAAATTTTATGGAAACACACAACTTGTCCCCAAAGGGTGTAACAGTCACGTCTGAAGACATCCGTGAGGGCCTGACCGGAATTCTAAGTGTCTTCGTACCGGACCCCCAGTTTCAAGGCCAAACCAAGGACCGCCTAAACAACCCTGAGATCGCGTCGACCTTGGATTCATTGATTAGACCAGCCCTAGAACACTGGCTCAACCACAACATCAGCGTAGCTGAAGCAATCGTAGCGCGTATTACATTGGCCGCCAGGGCACGAGAGGCGAGCCGGGCCGCGCAACAGCAACTGAACCGAAAAAGCGTGGCATCATCACGTTTGAACTTGCCTGGAAAATTGAGTGACTGCTCCACGACAAACCGTCCTGAACGCGAACTGTTTGTTGTCGAAGGCGACTCGGCAGGCGGGTCGGCAAAGCAAGCGCGAGACCGGAGATGTCAAGCAATCCTTCCGCTGCGCGGAAAGGTTCTCAACGTCGAAAGTGCATCGATGACGAAAGTACTTGAGAACAAGGAACTTTCGGATCTCGCCACAGCTCTGGGATGTGGGTTGGGAAAATCCTGTGACCTGGAGAAACTTCGCTATAACCGCGTCATCATCCTGGCCGATGCAGATTCAGATGGCAATCACATAGCTACGTTGCTCTTAACCTTCTTGTATCGCCATATGACTCCGTTGATTATTCACGGGCGGGTCTTTTTAGCACAGCCACCACTCTATCGAATCGACATCGGCCGAAAGACTTTTTGGGCCCTCGACGACGAAGACCGGGACCAAATATTAAATCAGCACGGGACATCACACTCTCACGAAATTACACGCTTTAAGGGTTTAGGTGAAATGATGCCGAAGGTGCTCTGGAATACAACACTGAACCCAAAAACCCGCCGCCTAATAAGAGTCCACATCAGTGATCAAATTACTACAGACCGCGTGATCCACGAATTAATGGGCAAAGACGCGGGCGCGAGGTTCCGATTTATTATGGACAAAGCAGACCAAGCAGATGACCTTGATGTCTAGTAGGGGTCACAAAGACACCCTCAAACCAAATTTGCACTAATGATCCCGTTTCCAGCCTAAGAAATAGGACTTTTCGTAGATTTCCGAGGGTAAGCGCCGTCATTTCTCAGAACGATATTCTGTGAAGCTGATACGATCGGTTGACACTGCCCTTACGATGGTTCCATTGGTAAAGAATTGGAGCAGTTGAGGTAGCTAATGGCCCATAAACGATCTTCCGGGTTCGTTCTGAGATTCTGTGTGACATTTTGTCTTACGTTCCTTAACTACCACACACCAGCGTTGACCCAGACGCACCTTGGGTCGATACGCGGTTCGATTCTAGACCCGACTGGCGCGGCGGTCGCAAACGCCACCTATCATTTAGTCTCAGAGGAAACAGGTATTAGCCGCAGTGGGGCCAGCACCAGAAACGGTGTCTACGACATCGCACAGTTACAACCTGGTTCATATCGTCTTGAGGTAGAAATCGTCGACTACAAACTATCTATTAACCAAGTAACGCTAGCAGTCAACCAACGGCTCCGCCTTGATGTTCAACTTGAACTTGGAACCGTCAATGAGCAGGTTATTGTCACTGCACCGCCGCTAGCGCTGGACCAAATCTCAACAGGTCTCGGAACAGTTCTCGAAAATCGTGAAATTCAGGTGCTGCCACTAGACGGACGCAACTTCCTTGAACTGGCACTGCTCGCACCAGGGACTGCACCGGCTGCCCCGGGTTCAGCTGGTTCTGTCCGTGGAGACTTTACTTTCACCGCCGGCGGAGGTCGAGATGATGCCAACAGTTTCCTGTTGGATGGCGCGTATAACGTCGATTCCAAGCTGAACACACCGGCCGTTCGCCCACCCGTCGATGCCATTGCTGAGTTCAAAGTGCTGACCACTGGTTACGACGCATCTTTTGGTCGTAACGCCGGCGCTCAAGTCAACGTCATTACGAAATCCGGTGCCAATAATTTGTCAGGTACTGCGTACGGATTTTTTCGAACCAAGGAAATGAATGCGAGACATTTCTTTGCCCCAAAAAATGAACCAGCGCCAGACTACAACCGTACACAAGCCGGATTTTCTCTCGGCGGAGCTATCGCACAGAATCGCACTTTTTTCTTCGTTGACTACGAAGCGACACGGCTAACCGAAGGGGTCACCCGAGTCACCAACGTGCCTACCGCTGCCGAGCGACAAGGTGACTTTTCAAATAGCCACCGACCGCCGACAAATTTATTTACAGGACAGCCTTTTCCTGGCAACAAAATTCCTCAGTATTTTCTTCATCCCACTGGGGTCGCATTAGCGAGCTTGTATCCATTCCCCAACCGGGACGTGCCTTTCCAAAACTTCGTTGCGTCACCCACACTTGAAGATGCAATCGACCATTTCGACG
Source organism: uncultured Vicinamibacteraceae bacterium (assembly GCA_964634175.1). GTDB lineage: Bacteria > Acidobacteriota > Vicinamibacteria > Vicinamibacterales > UBA8438 > CAUZIB01. Next base: position 15,142 of record CAZWIL010000022.1, on the reverse strand, counting down.
TTAAGATCGACCACAATATCACTGCCTCTTCGAAACTAAGCGTACGATACAGCTTCAACGATCGCAGACTGTTTGAACCGTATTCCGCTGCTGGCTTTGCTGAGGTTCCAGGTTTCGGTGCTACGGTACCCCGCCGAGGTCAGAACCTACTGATTAGTCAAACTCAGGTGGTTTCGTCGAACCTGGTGAATGACATTCGGATAGTTTTCAATCGTGTCGCAAGCGGAGTTGAGCAAGAAAATATCGGCCAATCTTTAAACCAGAAAGTGGGCCTGGAGAACCTGTCGGACAACCCAAGAACGTGGGGACTCAGTTTCACCACCGTGACGGGATTCTCTCCTCTCGGGGACGAATACAACAATCCTCAGAACACCGAGCTGACCACGATTCAAGTGTTAGACGCGATCACGTGGTCCAAAGGTGCACACATGGTGTCGGCTGGCACCGACCTGCGGTTCACGAAACAAGACGGTTTTCGTGACGTTCAATCAAGGGGATTTTTGAGTTTTTCAGATTTTGGATTTACTGGGAACGCTCTGGCGGACATGCTCCTTGGACTGCCAATCACGACAGGCGCTGCTCGACTTGACAATCCTCAGCAGTTGCGCGCCCAGAGTTATAACTTCTTCATTAATGACACAATTGAGATCACGCCACAGTTCACTCTCTCGGCCGGACTGCGTTACGAAATCAACACACCACCGGTCGACGCAGACGACCGGGCCAATATCTACGATGCTGAGACGGGACAGCTGCTACAAGTTGGAACAGCAAACGTTCCGAGAGGCGGTTATCTCACCGACAAGAACAACATAGCGCCTCGTCTTGGCGCCGCGTGGTCGACCAACCAAGGTCGAACAGTAGTTCGGACGGGATATGGCGTTTACTACAACCAGTCAGCTTTGGCCCCAGGAGAAGGCCTTTACTTTAACCAACCATATTTTGACATGCGTCTATTTTTTCCTCTTCCCACACGTTTACTGACGCTGAACGACCCTTTTCCAGATGATTTTCCATTTCCACTCCCTCCATCAGCGCTGACTTTCCAGAGGGACCTGCGGACACCGTACACACCCCAGTGGAATTTTGGTGTGCAACAGGAGGTGGGACGCGGGAGAACTTTTGAGGTTGCCTACGTTGGTTCGAGGGGTCGAAACCTAATTCGTGGGCGAGATATCAACCAGGCCCAACCAAGCCCAAATCCCTATAATTTGCGTCCTAACCCTTTCTTCGCAGATATCGTGTCAGTGGAATCAAAGGCACGGTCGACATATGACGCCCTTCAAATTCGATTTAACGAACGCATGTCCCACGGGTCAGTACTTGTAGCCTATACGCTTAGTGAATCACAGGACGACGCGTCCGGTTTCTTTTCGAGCACCGGTGATCCAAACTTCCCACAAGACAGCAACAACCCTAGCGCAGAATTTGGCCGGTCGGCTTTCGATGTCCGACACCGTTTTACCATGAGTTTTTCGTACGACCTGCCATTCGGGTCTAGTCGATCATCTGCGAGTCGGGGCTGGGCAGCAGCACTGTTCGGTGATTGGCAAGCCAATGGCATCATAACGGTCCAGAGTGGGTCGCCATTCACTGTCTCTCTTCTTTCCGAACTTGACAATAGCAACACCGGTCGCGCCGCGTTAGGTTTTGGATTCAATGACCGGCCAAACCTGATTGCCGACCCAAATATTCAGAACCCTTCGGCTAACGGCTGGTTCAACACGAAAGCATTTGAACTCCCACCATATGGAACTTTTGGCAACGCTGGGCGTAACATCCTAGAGGGACCCAGTTTCGCAAATATAAACCTCGCACTCGTAAAGCATGCGAATATTTCGACTGGTGGGCGGTTGCAGTTCAGGATCGAAGCGTTTAATCTCCTCAACCGCGTTAACCTTGGGCTGCCGAATGCTTTTCTTGGCTCGCCCAGATTTGCCCAGATCGGGTCAGCGGGCAGTGCGCGACGCATGCAGCTAGGTATCCGGCTGCTCTTCTGACGAATACGTTAAACATGGAATCGTTTGAGTTCAATCTTCGTACCGGTCTCGTCTTCGGTGTCGGGTCAATTGATCGGGTTGGGACAATCTCAAAGGAACTTAGCTTTACGCGTCCATTACTCGTGGCCGATAAAGGGCTCCAAGAGGCAGGACACGTCGAGCGGGTTGTCGCACTTCTCCGTAACGCGCATCTTGATGCAGTTCCGTTTCACGAATTCGACGTTAACCCTGATTCCGAGATGGTTACTCAAGGAGCGGTATTTGCCAGAACTCAAAAGGTCGACTCGATCATCGGTTTAGGCGGTGGTAGCTCGCTAGACTGTGCGAAGGGAATTAATTTCATATTAAGTAACGGTGGAACGATGGCGGACTATCGTGGTTATGGGAAGGCAACCAAGCCAATGTTGCCGATGATCGCAGTGCCCACCACGGCTGGAACAGGTTCCGAGGCGCAAAGTTACGCCGTGATTTCAGATGCTGAAACAAAGATAAAAATGGCATGTGGCGACCCGAAAGCAGCTTTTCGTGTTGCCATACTTGATCCAGAACTGACATTGTCACAACCAGAGGCGGTCACAGCAGCAGCCGGATTTGACGCGATCGCCCACGCCGTCGAAACGGCGGTCACGACGAGGCGCAATCCGATATCCGCTATGTATTCCCGTGAAGCCTTTTGCCTCTTGAACCATCACTTCGAAAACGTGTTGGAGACTCCACACGATGTCATGGCCCGCGCGGCGATGCAGTTGGGTGCATTTTACGCAGGCATTGCAATCGAACAGTCAATGCTTGGTGCCGCCCATGCCTGTGCTAACCCATTGACCGCTCGATTTCAGATGGCACACGGCGTTGCGCTTGGGATCGTCCTACCACACGTGGTCCGCTGGAATGCGCAGACGAGTGCTGACCTATATCGAGAACTGATGAGCAATAGCGATAATCTAAAAGACACAACGACCACCATGGATAGCGGTCGCCAATTAGCCGATAGACTGGTCAACATCGGCACCGCCTGCGGCTTCCCCAGTCGACTGCGGGACACGGGTGTACTGGAAAATGACCTGGAAGCTCTCGCGCGTGCAGCAGCTGAGCAATGGACTGGCACTTTCAACCCGCGGCCATTCAGTACTTCGGAGGCGTTGGAGGTATACGAATGCGCCTACTAGGAGCCTTCGTGAGAAATAGACCGTCACAATCTGCCAACAAGTGCGTACTCCAAATACTCCTTGTGTTGACCGCGATCAATTTCTCGCTGGCGATCAATTCTCCGTCCCTAGTTCTCGCTCAGACTGGTACGGACTCATCGGCAGCAGCAGACAAATGGTCGCAGTTTCGTGGAACTCCCGCTCTAAGTGGTGTGTCGACAGCGGCCATACCAGACACATTAGAACTCCTTTGGACTTTTGATGCTGGCGAATCAATCGATTCATCTGCGGCGATTGTCGATAGCACAGTCTATGTCGGTACCTACTTGGGAGAATTAATTGCGGTCGACCTTGATACGGGAGAACCTAAATGGCGATATCAGGCCAGCACTGATGTAGGAATCGGCGAATCATCACCTGCTGTTGGACACGGCTTGGTATTTATCGGAGATCTTTCAGGAATGCTACATGCCGTTCACAGGAACACGGGTGAACGCGCATGGACCTTTCAAACAGAGGGTGAGATTAAATCCTCCCCAGTTGTTGTCGGTGACCACTTACTCATTGGGTCATACGACGGTTATCTGTATGGCTTATCTGCTATCGATGGAACACTGGTCTGGAAATACGAGACTCTAAATTATGTCCACGCTACGCCGGCCGTTGCCGATGGCGTGGCCTACTTTGGCGGATGCGACGAAGTCTTTCGCGGTGTTCGCATTTCTGACGGCCAAGAGGTGTTCAACCTCCCGGCCGGTGCCTACACCGCTGCGTCACCGGTTATAAACGATAACCGCGTGTACTTTGGTACATTTGACAACGAAGTGCTCGGACTTGACCTTCAACGCCAAGAGATTATTTGGCGATATGAACATCACACCAGACACTTTCCGTTTTATTCGTCAGCTCTGAATGTAGATGGCAAAGTCATCATCGGTGGACGCGACCGCATTATTCACGCCATTGATGAAGAAACTGGCGAGGAAGTGTGGACGTTTATGACTGGCGCACGGGTAGACTCGTCTCCTGTCGCGTCAGGCAACCGAATCTATGTCGGGTCTGGGGACGGCCGATTTTATGTGCTAGACCTTAAGACCGGTGAAAAACTCTGGGAGTTCGACACAGCAGCGCCACTTTTCGCTTCCCCAGCCATCGCTGACGGTAAGATCGTGATCGGATCTCAAGATGGCATTTTGTACTGCTTCGGCTAGTTCCCACCAGTAGATTCAACTCAACTCAACAACGGTGGTCTCGTTCCGTTATAGTTGATGATATGAGCGAGTCTGGACAACCAGCCACCGTCCAAGAAACCGAGGTGGGTAGCTATTTTGTCGCGAATTACCCCCCGTTCTCGGTTTGGAACACTGACAACGTGCTGACGGAGGCGGCACCGGCATTAGCCCGAACCCCAGCAAACATTCCGCTCGGGCTCTACCTGCACATTCCGTTTTGTCGCAAGCGGTGTCACTTTTGTTATTTCAGGGTCTATACCGAAAAGAATGCTAGCGAAGTCCAAGACTACCTTGATGTACTGGGCCGCGAATGGGAACTTTACGCCAAAGAACCGGCCATCCAGGGGCGTCCACTCAACTTTGTCTATTTTGGCGGTGGCACACCTTCATTTCTCTCCGTGCGGCAACTAGAAGGTCTTGTCAAGCGCTTGAATGCGGTCATCCCGTGGTCGACCGCAGAAGAGATCACCTTTGAATGCGAACCTGGCACCTTAACCGAATCGAAGCTTGCAGCCATTCGAGAACTCGGTGTGACCCGACTCAGTCTAGGAGTCGAAAACTTTGATGATGGGATTCTAGAACTTAATGGTCGAGCACATCGGTCTGCGGAAATCTTCCGTGCCTATACTTATGCGCGCTCAATTGGATTCCCCCAAATCAATATCGACCTCATCGCCGGCATGCTCGGTGAGACTGATGACAATTGGCAACGGTGTATTGCGGAAACACTAAAACTTGAACCGGACAGTATCACTGTCTATCAGATGGAGTTGCCATTCAACACCACAATCAGCGCAGACGTAATGGAGGGCCGTGGGCAATTCAAACAGAGCGTCGCAACATGGTTAACAAAACAGCGTTGGGTGGCAGAAGCATTTGAGCAATTCGAGAGTGCTGGATACTCGATCGGCAGTGCGTATACCGCAGTTAAGAACCCTACGAACACCAAATTCGTATACCGCGACCGTCTGTGGCAAGGAGCAGACCTGGCAGGACTTGGTGTAGCTTCGTTTGGCCACATCAATGGCGTCCACATGCAAAATATCGATTCGTGGGGACCGTATGCGTCGGCTGTCCGCGAAGGCAAGATTCCGTTGCATCGCGCCTACCGACCGACCGAAGACGAGCGTCTTATCCGAGAACTGGTACTCCAACTGAAACTTGGTTCGGTTCGGCCGTCATATTTTCAACAAAAATACGACGTCGACGTAGGAACGCGTTTTGCAGAGACCCTAGATTCACTGATCGGGGATGGGTATATCAACACCGTCGATGGCGACCGCATATCGCTCACGCGTAATGGTTTACTTCGGGTCGATAGCCTGCTACCCAAATTTTTTCTGCCAGAACACACAGATATCCGGTACACGTAGCACGTCACTTAACGAATAACACAGACGGGTTTTTTGTTGAAACAAGCTCCTAGAACGTCAGCCAAATCGAGACCGAATCAAAATGGTCTCTTATATCCGCTCGACCTTGTCTACACTCGGGCCGGGGTCGACATGCCCCAAGTCAAAGTTGTCACGACTAAACAGATCCCGCAACCCTATCGCTCCCTTCTCGTCCACGACACCGACATGACATTGACCTTAGAACGTCACTTTGGGGACCGTGTCACGTTGCGACCGTTATCAACCTTTACCAGCGGGCGTTCGTATTTCAGGAGAGTCTTGCTTGTACAAAAGTATTCAGGCCGCCCGGTCGAAATGGGCGCCATCCGCATGCGACTCGACGTCTTTAGCGACCAGTTGAGGTCAAAGATCCTTCAAAACAAGATTCCACTGGGTCGGCTGTTGAGGGATGGGAAATTCAATTATGAAAGCCGTGTGAAATCCTATCTGCGTATCACACCAAACGCCGAAATGATGGGGGTCTTTTGGATGCGTGAAGCGCGGGTCTTGTACGGTAGACGCACAGAAGTAATTCATAATCAGACCAAGATTGGTGACATCGTTGAGGTTCTACCGTTGGTGTTCCGGTAACAATGACAACGGAATATGATGGTATCGTCGTCGGCGGTGGACCCGCAGGGGCGACTGCAGCTACCGTACTCGCTCAGCATGGTCGCAAGGTGATGCTCCTTGAACGTGACCATTTCCCCCGTTATCACGTTGGAGAATCACTCATACCGTATACATGGTTTACATTCGAACGACTCGGAGTGCTTGACTGGTTCGAAAAAGCCGCCTGTCCCAAAAAGCACTCCGTGCAGTTTGTGTCGGCAAAAGGACAAGTGTCTCAACCGTTTTATTTCTTCCAGACTATCAAGCACGAATGTGCGACGACCTGGCAGGTACTCAGGACCGATTTCGACCAAATGATGCTAGACAATGCCACCGCGAAAGGTGTCACAGTCCGCCATGGTGTCACGGTCCGCGACATCGTCACCGAAAATGGACGTGTAATCGGTGTCCGCACGAATGGAAATGACGGTGCGGAGACTCTTCATGCCAAAGTTGTAATTGATGCGACCGGACGGGACACATTGTTGGCCTCAAAAATGAACTGGAAACACCGTGACCCTGATTTAAATAAGATTGCAATTTTTACTTATTTTTCTGGTGCAAAACGAGACCCCGGACTGGACGAAGGAGCCACGACGGTTGCCTATATCCCTGACAAAGGGTGGTTCTGGTACATCCCGTTGTCCAATGACAGAGTCAGTGTGGGTGTCGTTGCGGACTCAGAATATCTTTACCGAGATAGCAGAGACCCGGAGTCGATCTTCTGTCGTGAAGCCGAAGCATGCACATGGATTAAAGACCATATCGCTCAAGCGCAGTACCTGGGTCCCATGCGGGTCACGGGTGAATTCAGTTACCGGGCACAGAAAATCTCTGGCGACGGATTCTGTCTTGTTGGTGATGCTTATTCATTTCTCGACCCAGTTTTTTCCTCAGGCTTGTTCTTAGCGTTAAAGAGTGGCGAACTGGCTGCGGACGCCATACATCAAGGTCTCGACGAAACAGGCGCAGTAACAAGTGCAACGTTTAGCAACTATGAACGTGAGTTCAGGTGGGCTTTGGACCAGTTCCGCCAACTCGTCCTCGCCTTCTATAACGAATCGTTTAACTTCGGCACCTTCATTAAAACGTATCCCGAACTGCAGAGTCGACTCGTGGACGCACTAGTTGGTAATGTTTATACAGACCTAAAGCCCCTATTCAACGCGCTAAGCGAGTTCTCAACCCGAACGGACAATACAAGAACCCAAAACCTGGTCTGAGACATTGATCATGCGACAATAGGTCGTGCCGAGTCACTATCGCCTCAAACGCCGCGTTCAATTTTACGAGACCGACGCAGCCGGCATTGTCCACTTTAGCTGGTTCTATCGCTATATGGAGGAAGCCGAACACGCCCTCTGGCGTGAGGTGGGTCTGAGCATCGCACCACGCGAAGAAGAGGAGGTTGGATTTCCTCGTGTTTCGGCATCTTTTGACTTCCACCGTCCTCTGTATTTTGAAGACGAATTCGAGATTGATCTCGTTGTTAAAGAAATTACGGCAAAAACGATTTGCTACACCGCGACCGTGACCTCAGGTGACAATCACATCGCGACTGGAAGTCTAACTATCATCTGTGTCAGGAAGAAATTTGGGGAACCGATGAAGGCAATTGCGATTCCCGCTGGAATCGCTGACCGCTTTGAAGTCGAATCGTAAGTCGTAGGTATCAGAATGGCCACCACCCAACCCCCAGCCACGGAACAGCTTACTCGAGACGAGATCGAAGTCAACCAAGCTAACCGTTTGAAACGGCTTCTCGAAATAATCGATGGCCGAAACCGGTTTTACAACAACAAATTTGCAGACGCGGGAATTACCGTCAGTAGCCTGAACCTTCCCGATGACCTGGAAAAACTTCCTTTCACAGAGAAGGCCGAACTCATCGCTGACCAAAATAGCACTCCTCCTTGGGGAACCGCACTATCTGAACCCCTTGCCAACTACACGCGCTACAACCAGACATCGTCAACCACCGGAAGACCTTTACGCTGGCTCGATACCAACACTAGTTGGCAATGGATGCTTGAATGCTGGAAAGCGGTCTATCAAGCTGCCGGAGTCAACTCAACTGATCGAATTTTCTTTCCGTTTTCGTTTGGCCCGTTTTTAGGATTCTGGACAGCGTTTGAAGCTGGAACGCAACTTGGTGCGCAATGCGTACCAGCGGGTGGCATGACCAGTGAAATGCGCTTAGGGTTAATAGATGTCGTTCGTCCAACCATAGTGTGCTGCACACCAACCTACGCGCTCCGATTAGTCGAAGTGTCAAAAGAGCAAAATCAAAGTGAAAATCTCTCTCTCGCAGCCAGCTCAGTGAGGGTCTTGATTGTCGCCGGAGAACCCGGGGGCAGCATTGCGGCAACCCGGCAGCAGATCGAACATGGTTGGGGAGCACGTGTAATTGACCATCATGGTCTCACTGAGGTCGGTCCAATCAGTTTTGAATGCTGGGACAGTCCTGGATTTGTGCACTTGAACGAGAACGAGTACATCTGCGAAGTGATTGACCCAGACACAGGAGTTTTGGTCCCGGACGGTAACCAAGGTGAGTTGGTAGTCACCAACCTAGGCCGCCTAGCAAGTCCTGTCATCCGATATCGAACTCGAGATATCGTCATTAGAACCGCAGAAAGGTGTCAGTGCGGAAGAACCTTGGCGCGTCTAAAGGGAGGCATCTTATCTCGCGCCGACGATATGGTCTGTCTGCGCGGCGTCAATATCTATCCAACTGCTGTCGAATCCGTAGTACGCACAGTCAGCGAAGTCGTAGAATACCGCGCCTCGGTCACTCAGGACGGCGCTCTCGGAACATTGCTAGTCGAAATTGAAGTTAACGCATCGAACCCGGGCGAAGTCACTCGACTCGTTGAAATCAAATTGCGTGAGGCGCTCGGCCTGTCTGTGGTTGTGAATACTGTGGAGAAAGGCGCACTCCCTCGCTTCGAAATGAAGGCCCGCCGCTTTATTCTCAAGGGAAACTAAACTGGTCAAAAGTTTGGACCAGTAATGAGGATCTTCGGCAATTCTTCCGACCGCTGCGTTAGACGTGGATTCTCAGTTTGCAACTCTGCCACCGATCATGAGACTCGGACCTATTAATCTCGCGGTCCTTGTCTCAGAAGACAATTCCCTAACATCTAGCCTATCCCACAGCCCTGCACCTTCGGTCCGTAGTACCATAGGCGGCTAGATCAGGGAAATGTCCTAGGGAGGGTCTGTGTACCGCGCTCTATTTGTTCCGTTCACCGTTTTGATTGCCACTTTGGTCGTATCGTGCGGAGGCAGTAATGAGACAAGTGACTCAGAAACCGCACCTGTCTTCTTGAGTATGGGAACCGCTCCACCGGGAGGCGCCTTCTTTGTCGTCGGCAGCGCACTGGCTGAGGTCATCACGGAAACCGGTGTCGAAGAAGGATTCAGCGTAACTGGGGAAGCAACCAGTGGGTCCCAAGAAAACATCCGCCGGTTGCTCACCGGTGAACTGGACTTCGCACTATCCAACTCTGCGATAACATTCTTTGCTGTTAGAGGCACTGAAGGTTGGGACCAAGCCTATCCGGTACGATCTGTCATGACTCTTGCCCCCAATGTCGCCTTGTTTGTGACCCCTACTGATTCTGGAATCGAAACACTTGAAGACCTCAGAGGAAACCGTGTGACAGTTGGGCCCGCAGGAGCTGGATTCGAATACTTTGTAGGTCCTCTACTCTCAGCGCACGGCATCAGTTACGACGATTTCAGTCCTCTGAATGCCACCCAACAAGCCGCAGTCGACATGCTTACTGATGGATCTTCAGACGCTGCTTTTCTAGGAGGTGCTGTTCCAACTGCATCTATTACACAGGCCTCCGCATCAATGGATATCAGGTTTCTACCATTCGGAGAAATGGAAAAGACACAGCTGATCAACGATTTTCTTTTCTTCCGACCTGCGACAATTCCAGCCGAAACCTATCGCAACCAAACCGAACCATTCGACGGCCTAGACGTTGGCTCGATGCACTTCATAACCTCTGCTGATGCATCGGATGAGCTCGTATACACGGTCACCCGCCTCTTGTACGAGAATCGCGAGCTTGTTGTTGAAAGACATGCCGCGGGGCGGGCCATTAATCCAAATAATGTCGTCCGTGATACTGGTACTGAATTTCATCCTGGAGCAATTCGATATTACGAGGAAATCGGGATTTGGCCTTAGTAGCAGAGGCCGGTAGAACGAACATCGTCTCTCGGCGGGCTGAAAGACAACACCGAGTTGCGACATGGCCATACAGAATCAACACCCAGTCGCTACTGCACCACCAACCGAAACGAATCGCCGGTTGCGAGCGTAACACACGAAATACTTTATTGGTTAAGCGTGGATGCTCACGATGACTAGCGAACCAGTCTCTAGGACAACAGACCTCAGACCACTCATTACCAGTGTCCTTGGGATCACGTTGTGTGTTTTCACTCTGGTCGAAGTGAATTATCCCTTGCTTGCGCCCCAGAGTCGGTTGGGTATGTTCGCGCTATTTGGACTAGTGCTTTGCTTTGTCAATATCCCTATTCACCCACGATTTAAGTCGACTGTTGTCGCTCATGTCGTCGACGTGGTACTCGGAGTGGCCGCCATAGTCTGCTGTGGCTACATCGTTGTACAGACCGACCCATTGTTTGAGGCTTTCTGGGTCGATGGTCAATCTCTTGGTAACCGCGCGGGTTTCGAAACCACAACTGATACGGTTATTGGTCTCCTGGGCCTGCTGGTGGTCATCGAGGCAGCGCGTCGGTCACTCGGTTTGGCGCTACCAATTCTGTCGATCATCTTTCTGTCTTATGCAGCTTTCGGCTCATCCTTTCCGTCGTGGTTGTTTCCCCACCGGGGCTACTCGCTGCCTCGAATCGTTGCGCAAACATTTCTACACAGCCAAGGAATATTCGGAACGGCCCTGAGCGTGATGTTCACATATGTTTTTTTGTTCGTTATCTTTGGGGCATTTCTTGAAGCGACCGGTGCCACTCGATTCATAGTCGATTTCGCCCAGCGCGTGTTCGGAAAAAGCCCGGGTGGACCAGCGAAAGTAGCAGTGCTCAGTAGTGGGCTAATGGGTTCTCTGTCAGGTAGCGCCGTTGCGAACACAGCTACAACTGGGACGTTCACAATCCCGATGATGCGAAGCGCTGGTTTTAAACCGGTAACCGCCGCCGGAATTCAGGCCGCAGCGAGTTCAGGCGGAGCGTTGATGCCACCGGTGATGGGAGCCGGCGCTTACATGATGCTGGAAATTGTCGAGCCGGCTGTGACATACCTCGAAATCGTGAGAGCTGCATTAATTCCAGCTCTCCTGTTCTATCTCTCGTTGTTGCTAATCGTCCATTTTCATGCGCGCCGCATGGCGCTTACGACAACGACTGCCGTAGATAAAGACTTAGACACTCCTCCCACTACACGCTTTGAAGGAATCGTCTTTGCTAGTGCTTTAGGCAGTTTGCTTGTATTTCTGATTTTAGGATACACGGCGTTTCGTGCCGTAAGTCTCGCACTGGTAGCAATTATTGTCACAAGCAGTTTTCACGAGAGCACACGCTTAAGACTTACAACGACGATTCGCGGGCTAATCAGTGCTGCTCGTGGCGTTGTTCCCCTTGTGGTAGCAGCGGCCTGTGTCGGAATAATCATTGGCACAGTGACTCTCACCGGAATTGGGACACGGTTGCCTGCAACCATAATTCCGCTAGCCGAACAGAGCTTGTTTCTGGCGTTATTGCTGATCATGGTGTCTTCGATCATTCTCGGTATGGGACTGCCTTCTGCGGTCTGCTATCTGCTAATGGCAACGCTAATAGGACCAGTGCTGGGAAATCTTGGCGTTATTCCACTAGCAGCTCATCTCTTCATCTTTTACTTCGGAATGATGTCAATGGTTACCCCACCGGTCGCACTCGCTGCATATGCAGCATCGTCAATCGCCGGGACTGCCATCATACCGACCGCACTCGCGTCGTTCAGATATGCGCTCGTTGGATTCACGCTTCCTTACATGTTTATCTACCGTCCTGAACTCTTGATGCTGTCAGCCGACGGAACATCGGCACATTGGCTAAACATACTACCATCACTTGGAATTGCAATACTTGGTATCACCTGCTTTGCCGCCGGTATCGCCGGACAGCTACGAGCTCCTCTCAACATTGGCCTTCGTGGGGCCATCCTAGTCGCAGCGGCTTTACTGCTGGTGCCTGGTCCTTCAATCGCGTTGATTGGTTTATCGGTTCCTATAGTTGACCTGGCTGGTGTCGTATTGTTCGTTGCTATCTTGGTCATCAATCGACAGCAGGAAAGAAACTGACTAGTCTTCTCTGCACCCATCAGGCCTTGAGACGAGGGCATGTGTGACTTTCTCACAAAAAAAGAACTCTAGAATTATCATGTTCCATACGAATCGAACACTAGGGAGGTTGTTGGTAGATGAAGATTAGCTCAGTCGGCGCGCTTGAATTTCTCGATTCCAGAGGAAATCCAACGGTATCGGCCCAGATCCACTTGCAAGATGGCACAGTCGCTTCAGCCATCGTTCCGTCAGGCGCATCCACCGGCGAACGTGAAGCCGCCGAATTAAGGGATGGTGACCCCAACCGCTATGGCGGTAAAGGCGTTCAAACCGCGGTTGCTCACGTCCGAACTGAAATTCATGCTGCACTCGTCGGCTATGACGTTACAGACCAGAAACGTCTCGATGACCGGCTTATTGAACTTGATGGCACACCAAACAAATCTCGATTGGGCGCAAACGCAATACTTGGCGTATCAATGGCGGCGGCACGTGCAGCCGCATCCGCAACGGGACAACCATTATTCAAGTACCTCGGTGGCGACCAAGAGTCACCGCTGCCTGTTCCCTGCCTCAATGTGATAAACGGCGGACGCCACGCTGACAACACAGTGGATTTTCAAGAATTTCAGATAGCCCCTCACAACGCATCGTCATTTTCGGAAGGACTGCGTATGGGCATTGAAACGTTCCATGCGCTTAAGACTCTTCTTCGAACTGAAGGAAAGGCGACTGGCGTCGGAGATGAAGGAGGGTTCGCCCCTGACCTCCGTAACGATGAGGACGCGGTTGAATTCATACTGAGGGCAATTGAAAAAGCCGGATATCGACCAGGTGAAGATATTGTCTTGTGTCTAGACCCGGCGACCAGCGAACTTTGGAACAATGGCACCTACGTTTTCGAGAAATCAGGTCAAGAGGATATGACGACCCAGGAGATGATCAAATTGTGGGAAACATGGGTAAACAAGTATCCGATCGTACTGATCGAAGATGCGCTGGCTGAGAATGACTGGTTGGGTTGGAAACAGTTGACCACGGCGTTGGGTGACCAAGTAGAACTAGTCGGCGATGATATCTTCTGCACAAATCCATTAATTCTGCAGGAAGCCATTGAAAAAGGCGTAGGAAATTCCATCCTAATCAAGCTAAACCAGATTGGAACTGTGTCCGAGACACTGGAGTGTGTACAACTCGCGCAAAAATGTGGCTACGGTGTCTATGTGTCACACCGTTCAGGTGAAACAGAAGATACATTTATAGCTGACCTCGCCGTGGCGACCGGTTGCGGGCACATTAAGACTGGTTCCGGCTGCCGAGGCGAAAGAATTGCAAAATTCAATCGGTTGATCGAGATTGAGCATTCCCTTGGCGACTCCGCCTGTTACGCTGGTCTCGAAGGTTTCCACCAAAGCATCGTATCGACGACTGAACACTAAAGAGCGTCAATGGTGACCAAAAGTCAGACGCCAGTATTTCATCGATCAAAAAAGTACTTTTCCAAGGTAGCTTGACTGGGGCGCGGAGTAACGAGTGAAACCGCTACCATTAACAGCGCTGAAACAATAGTCATGGGTACTACCGGCATAAAACCAAGGACATCCGTGCCGCCTGGTGTTCGCGCAATGACATCCACGCCAGCGACTGTCCAATAGGGCACTGTTGTTCCTGGAGCAGACGCAGGGACTACCCCCTGAAACACAGCAACCGCCGCGACTGTCGTGGCGGTCCACAGGGTTACCGCAAACGCGCCCCATTTTGTACTACGTTTCCAAAAGAGTGCGCCAACAAGGAGGGGAAAGAGCGCTGCATAACCAGAGAAAGCGTACTGCACTGCCAGATTAAAGATTCCGGCAGACGCACGAAGAGCAATAACGTAGGCAAGCCCGGCAATCAACACGACAAACAGTCGACCCATTTGTACCTGAACACGTTCACCAAAGCGTTTCGTGCCACCATAGAATGTGAAGACGTCTTCAGTAAACATCGTCGACAACGCTAGAATCTGCGAATCACTCGCCATAACCGCCGCCATAATGCCCGCTCCGAGTAATCCAGCCATCCACAGCGGTGCGTAATGTTCAAGCATTAAGATGATCACATCATCACCAGCCGCTATCTGGCGTAACTCGGTCACCATTGCGACCGAAAGCACTTCGCCTGAAGCCAGCAACTCACGAGCATCAAGCTTGGCTGCAATACCGGGTACATCAAGCATGGCATTGGCGGCGACACCAAGAAACACGCACGGTAACCAGATAGCGAGAATACACAGCGGGTAGTAAATAACGGTCTTCTTGAACTGCGTCATCCGTCGCGCCGTCAAGCAAAAAATAATGATGTGGGGAAAGACGATCGTCGACAACGGAATGAATGTATAACTCAAGAAGAACTGGGGCGATATACGTTCGCGGGTCAAGAGTGAAGCTGTCGCTT
>CAZWIL010000021.1:15315-21462 GCA_964634175.1 uncultured Vicinamibacteraceae bacterium | reverse complement strand
TCTCTGGCCGAGTATCTTACTCCGAGCCGACCGGTTTTCGAATAAATCAAGTCCAATTCTGGGACGATTGTTAGTCAGGAGAGTCGGTCTCTACTCAGTTCTTTACTTAGACTCGATGAATCAAGCACAATTGGATGGGCAAGTTTTGACTTCTGTACATCTCTGCATTCGCTCGCGACGCCACTACTGGATGCTCCACATCTTGGCCTATACCTTGATTGGCAGCATGCACTTGAGTTTCGCAGGCACCAGTGCGGAAGCTCAACAGCAGACAGCGGCTTCAGAGACTACGATTTCTAGTCCTCAGGAGATGGTGAACCAATACTGCATCACTTGCCACAACGAGAGACTACAGACCGCGGGCCTAGCCTTGGACGGTGTTGATGCTGCAAACGCCGCATCTCATCCAGACATCTGGGAACGGGTTGCCGCAAAATTGCGGGCGGGTTCGATGCCCCCGCCAGGAATACCTCGACCGGAACCAGCGATCTACCGCAACGTGGCTGATCTCATCGAAGCTCAGCTTGACCGTGCCTGGACAGATAATCCCAATCCGGGTCGGAGCAGTGCCGTTCATCGCCTCAACCGAACTGAATATCAGAACGCAGTGCAAGACCTGTTGGCAGTCGATATCGACGTGGCGTCATTATTGCCAGGTGACGAGACGGCCGACGGCAGCTTCGATAACTTTGCGGATGCCCTAACAATTTCAAGATCCCATTTGGAACGTTATCTATCTGTCGCGCGGCAGGTCAGCCGATTAGCTACAGGTCTTCCGCCAATGCGGCCTGGCGTCGATACCTTTGAGGTTCCATTACACGTCGTGCAAGACCAACGCCAAAGTGAGGCGCTACCTCTTGGTTCTCGAGGCGGCATGGCTGTCCCTTACAACTTTCCTATCGATGGAGAATACGTCATCAGAGTCAAGTTGCGGCGGCAATATCAAGCCTACCTCGTCGGAATGGGCTGGCCTCAGCAATTGGATGTTCGCCTCGACGGAAAACTGCTTGAGCGATTCACCGTTGGAGGTAACGCGACTGGCAGAGCGGCGGGAGCCAGCTATGCAGGCGACGGAGAGCCAGGTTTTGCCGGCGACCCCAACTGGGAAAAATATATGCAGGTTACAGGTGACGCCCATCTCGAAGTCCGTGTAACGGTTGAAGCCGGTCCACGAGTCGTCGGGGTGTCGTTCATCCGTGAATTCTGGGCCCCGGAAGGACTCCCGCAGCCGCTGCAAAGAGGTCGAGTCATTACTAACGACCAAATCTACATGGGCTATGCGGCAGTCGGTTCCGTAGAGATTGCGGGACCGTACGCTCCGCTCGGTATAAGTGACACACCCAGTCGACGAGCAATTTTTAGCTGTCAGCCAAAAACCAGACAGGAAGAGCGCCCGTGTGCTACAACCATCCTGTCGAGACTGGCCCGGCTGGCATATCGCCGACCCGTAACCGAAGAAGATCTCAATCCGCTCCTTGAATTCTTCGAAGCCGGCCGCAACGGGGCGGGACACTTCGACGACGGCATCCAGCTAGCTCTCGAAAGGCTCTTGGTTGACCCAGACTTCCTACTGCGTGTCCATCACGACCCAACTGATCAGAGTGCAGCACAGCGCTCATATCAACTAAGTGACCTCGATTTGGCGTCCCGGCTTTCCTTCTTTCTATGGAGCAGCCTGCCGGATGAAGAACTGTTAGCCACAGCCGAGTCCGGTGAACTTTCAACCCCTGGGACACTTGCCCAGCAGACCCGACGCATGTTGACTGACCCACGAGCCGTCAACGCGCTCGTAGAAGATTTTTCGGCCCAGTGGTTGAACCTGCGGCGTGTGGGTGAAGCAGTTGTCGACCCAAATCGTTACCCAAATTACGACGAAAGTCTCTTGCTGGCCTTTGAAGAAGAGACAAAGCGCTTTGTGGCGTCAACAGTCCGCGAAGATCGGAGTATCCGTGAACTATTGGACGCAGACTACACATTTGTAAATGAACGGCTCGCACGCCACTATGAAATCCAGGGTGTGTACGGTAGCCGCTTCAGACGGGTAAACCTGTCCGACCGAAACCAACGTGGCGGATTACTGGCGCACGGTTCGATACTGACCACAACGTCGTATCCAGATCGAACCTCCCCGGTGCTGCGGGGCAAGTGGCTCCTGGATAATCTGTTTGGGGTACGCGTTCCGGCGCCGCCGCCCGGCGTTGACACAAATCTGGAAACCGCACCAGGGGCCGCACCAGCCTCGGTCCGTGAACGACTTGAACAGCACCGGCGAAATCCAACCTGTGCCAGCTGTCATGCCGTTATGGACCCGGTTGGGTTTGCTCTGGAGAACTTTGACGTCATCGGTGGATACCGTCAAACCGACGCCACAGGGCAACCAGTTGACGCGACAGGCACAACCACAACCGGCGCCCAAATCGAGGGATTGGCAGGTCTGCGTGGACTACTTCTTCAAGAACGCGAACAATTTCCACGCACGGTAACAGCCAAGCTTCTTGCCTATGCCTTGGGACGTCCGCTCGAACATTACGACCAGCCTGCCGTGCGGCAAATTGTTAGCAGTGCCGCCGCCGACAACTACAGTTGGTCGTCGTTAATTTTGGGAATCGTGAAGAGTCCACCATTCTTGACCCGCGCAACCCAGCTAGCAGCGAATTAAGGGAGATAGAGGCATGCCTTTTTTGACGAATAAACCTTTGCCGCGTCGCACCGTGTTGAGGGGGCTCGGAGCAACCATGGCGCTCCCGCTTCTCGACGCCATGTCCCCTGCCTTTTCGGCAAAACCCAACGCAGCAGCTGCACCGACACAGCGGTTCCAAACATTCTATGTACCTAATGGCATGGCCATGGAACACTGGACTCCTCAGGGAGAAGGTCGAGCGTTTCAACTGTCACCAATTCTGGAACCACTGGCTCCGTTCAGGGAACAGTTGCTCGTCTTGTCGGGGCTGAAGGCCAACTGGAATTACATCCATGCGGGTGCTTCAGGTTCATTTCTAACCGGCACATCGCGTGGCGGCAGGAATGAAATTGAAATTATTGCAGACGTGTCGATGGACCAACTTCTTGCGCAGCACTTCGCCGATCATACTCAAGTGCCGTCACTCGAACTCGCAATTGACCCACCGGCAAATGCCGGAGCATGCACAGGCAATCTGAGTTGTGTTTACACGCACACGTTGTCGTGGAGAAGTCCGACCCAACCATTGCCAATGGAATGGAATCCTAGAGCGGCATTCGAGACTCTTTTTGGGGACAGCGGCAGCACAGACCGAGCAGCACGTGAAAGCCGCTTGACCCAGCGGAAAAGCCTCCTTGATTCTGTCAACGAGAAACTGTCCGATTTAAAGCGTCGACTCGGCCCTCAAGATCAACGCCAAGTTGACCAGTACAGTGAAGCAATCCGAGATGTTGAACGTCGGATACAGAAAGCAGAAGAACAAAGTGAGCTCGAGCTACCGGCGATGGATCAACCACAGGGTGCTCCCGCCGTATTCGAGGACCACCTGGAACTGATGCTAGATCTTCAATTGCTGGCATTTCAGGCTGACCTCACGCGTGTCATCTCCTTCATGATCAGCAAAGAACAAAGCGCGCGACCCTATCCTCAAATCGGCGTTGCAGAAGCTCACCACCCACTCTCTCACCACAACGACGTGCCTGACCTCGTGTCTCACATGTCTAAAATCAATCGTTATCACGTTCAATTGTTCTCCCAGTACCTGGCCAAACTTGCGAATACACCTGATGGCGATGGAACACTTCTTGACCACATCACAATCCTGTATGGATCTGGAATCTCCAACAGCAATAGGCACTCCGGTGACAATCTTCCACTTCTGCTGGCCGGTGGAGGTGCAGGACGTATCAAGGGCGGACGCCATTTGATGTACGCCAAGGCACCGTCAATGGCGAATCTACTGGTTACTTTGATGGATAAATTGGACGTACCGGTCGAGAAGATTGGCGGGAGTACGGGTGCCCTACCGATCGACACTCTGTCTGGGGTATGACACCGTGACTAACCGTCCGATTCCACAAATGGAGAGAGCCCTAGCGCCTTGGGTCGTGGCCGCCCTCTGTCTGGTGTTTGTCGCAACGGTAACGGTCGTCACGTCCGGACAGGAGCAAGCAAACACGCCTCTTCTAGTCGCTGCGAAAGAGAATATCCACGGTCAGCTTCCAGCCCTCGTTAAAGATGGTTCTGGGATCAACGACTCCGAAGCGGACGGCACGACGGCGCTTCACTGGGCCGCCTATCACGACAATATTCTAGCCGCCGACCTATTGATTCAAGCCGGTGCCGATGTCGATTCAGCCAACGACCTTGGTACAACACCACTCTGGATTGCTTCGCAAAACGGTAGTGACGCAATGGTCAAGACCTTACTGGGAGGAGGAGCGAATCCAAGATTGTCGCTCCTGTCCGGCGAAACGCCTCTGATGGTTGCGTCTCGCGCTGGCGCTCACACCGTAGTAAAACAACTTCTCGATGAAGGAGCAGACGTAGATGTGACCGCTACGCGGGGGCAAACAGCGCTCATGTGGGCAGCCGCAGAACACCACGCCGATGTTGTAGGCGTCCTTTTAACCCATGGTGCTGACATCCATAAACGCTCGGATGTGTGGAGTCAGGTCATGGCAGTGCCACCTCACGGGAAACTTGATCACAACCGTGACATTCCACACGGTGGGAACACAGCGTTAATGTTCGCAGCCCGTGTGGGCGATCTGCCCTCAGCAAAACTGCTGGTGACGGCTGGTGCCAACGTAAACGACATAAATGCTTGGGGCGTAAGCGCTACGGTGCTTGCGACGCACTCCGGGTATGTCGAGTTAGTCGAATACCTGCTTGAACATGGCGCCGATCCCAACCTTGCTAATGCGGGGTTTGGCGCTCTTCACGCGGCTGTGATGCGCCGAGACAAACGACTGGTGGCAGCACTTCTAACTCACGGCGCCGATCCAAATATCACGCTAGAAACTTGGACACCAACCCGTCGATCGTCCCGCGACTATAATTTTTCACCATCATTAATCGGCGCCACACCGTTCTGGCTAGCTGCACGATTTGCTCAGCCTGACCTTATGATGCTCCTTACAGAATCCGGGGCCGACCCCTTCTTTGTGCACAGTGTGGAGTACACACCTGACAGCTTGGCTGGAAGTAGAGCCGGAACGGTCCGAGAAGCAACAACAACCCTCATGGCAGCGGTCGGAATGGGTGGTAGGCGAAGGCTGCGGACATGGCTACCGCCAGACCGAAGCCAGATTGAAACGCAGGTTCTAGAATCAGTAAAACTTATGATTGAACTTGGCGTCGCCGTCAATGCCGCCAACGTCGACGGTCGGACGGCTCTCGATGGTGCCACGGCACTAGGCTACGAAAGTGTGATCGATTTTCTGATAGATCACGGCGCCCAACCCGGATCGATCTAATATTCTTCCCCTCAGAGACGAACCCATGCGGACAACATTGATAACAGCAGGCGTAATTCTTGGGATGTTAAATACCGCTCAAAGCTCCGCTCAGCCCAATTGGCCGCAATTCCGTGGTGACTCGGCAGGAGTCGTGGTTGATGACCCCTCCCTACCAGACACATGGGGCCCCCAAGAGAACGTCTTATGGAGTATCGACGTGCCTGGGCGATCTTGGAGTTCACCGATCATATGGGACGACCACGTGTTTATTTTGTCGGTCGTTAACATTGAGAATACTGAGACTCCTCTTCGGCCAATCGAAGATTACCGAGCAAGATCACTCGGAGGAGCAATGACTGCAGCAGACATTGTTCCTGCAACGGGCACGCTCCGATGGCTCATTTACGACGTTGACCTTCAGACCGGGAAGATCCGATGGGAACGCATACTGCACGAAGCGATTCCATCAGAGCCGACACATCAAAAAAGTTCGTTTGCCGCTGAAACACCGGTAACCGACGGCGAGAACTTATACGTGTATCTCGGTGATATTGGTCTCTACGCGATTGATTTTGACGGCGGATTACGCTGGTCTATTCCGATGGAATGGCTCCCTCGAAGAAATTGGGGTGCAGCCGCATCACCCGTAATACACGATGGGCGGCTCTATCTCGTTAACGACAATGAAAATCAATCGTATGTCGCCGCGTATAACACGTCGACGGG